>NZ_JAXAVW010000025.1:0-148120 GCF_033949945.1 Lentzea miocenica | reverse complement strand
GCCGGAGTTCGCCGAGAAGCTCGTGGAGTTCGGCATCAGCTCGATCTCGGTCAACCCGGACGCGGTGCCTGCCGCCAGGGCGGCGATCGGATCGGCCGAACGGCGGTTGTTGTTGCGACAGGCACGTTAGCGCCAGAACCGAAATGCACCGCCGCATGGGGGCCAGAAGGCCCTGTTGCGCGGAGAAACCCTTGAGGAGGCTGGAGAACGGCGGCGGCGCGCGGATGCAGATTGTCACGATCGAACCGAACCGCGTCGCCGCCCCTTCGCTGTCGTCCAATCCGGAGGCGTCCCGTCGCCGCTGAGCACAAGGGCTCTGTCCGCGCTCGAGCAGCGCAACGATGGTGTTGGTATGACTGAGATCCTCGTCGCCTACGCGACCAAGATGGGCGCTACCAGGGACATCGCGGACGCGATCGCTGTACGCGGGCAGGTGGCGGCGGGAAGCCGTGAAGCTGCTGACCCGCAACGAGAAGCTCCTGCACACCCGGCCGTTGTGGCTCTTCCACAGCGGTCCGCTCGGCACTGATCTCACGCCGCGGCGAGCGCCGCGCAAGGTGCGTGAGATCGCCGCACGCATCGGTGCGGAGGAACCCGTCGCCTTCGGCGGCAGACTCACGCCGGAGACCGCGACCGGCTTCATCGCCAAGAAGATGGCGACGGGCCCGATGGCAGGCGACTTCCGGGACTGGGACGAGATCGACCGCTGGGCGTACGCGATCGCCCAGCGGCTGGTCGCGGCGCGCTGACTCCTCAGTTGTGCATCTTCAGCAGCTGGCGGTGCAGGTGGTCCCGGACGGCGTCGACCGCCTCGGTGACGGTCTTCGCCTCCGCCTGTGCCACCACGTGGGTGCCGTTGACGTCGAGGTTCGCATGCACCTCGACGGTGCGCGGGCCGGGGTTCGCGATGCGGACGTGTGCGTAGTTCGTCGGTTCGGGTGCGAACCTGGCGAGCGGAGCGATTCGGTCGTGCGCGTACTGCTTGGCATCCGGCGAGGTCTGATCACCGGCATCGACCACGACGTTGGCGATCTCCTGCTGTCCTGCGTGCTTCATCAGTTCTCCCTCAGCCTGTGCGGCACGTGCGCGAACGGCGAGACGTCCAGCAGCCACTGGTCCAGTCCCGAACAGGTCCTCGCCGTGCGGTCGCAGTGCCGCCTGCACACCGTAGCCCGAAGCGACCACTCCGAGCAGCGCGAACATCGCCGAAAGCACCGCGCCGGTCAGCACGTCCCGGCTGGGTCGGGACCAAGGGCCGCGTTCGCGGGCGATGTTCCTGACGAGACTCCGACCAAAAGAACTTCCTGGGAGGTAAAGATGTCCGCTGTTCACGCTCCTGCCCGCACCCGGACCGAAACGGGTGCCGTGCCTCTCGCGGTGTTGCGCATCGTGACCGGGCTGCTGTTCCTCTGGGCGTTCGTCGACAAGGCGTTCGGTCTCGGCTATGCCACCCAGCCCAAGAACGCGTGGTTCTCGGGAGGCTCGCCCACGAAGGGATTTCTCAGCCGGGTCGCCGTCGGACCGTTCGAGTCGTTGTTCCACGACATCGCCGGAGCCTGGTGGGCCGACGTGCTGTTCATGGCCGGTCTGCTCGCGGTCGGCGTGGCGCTGGTGCTCGGCATCGGCATGCGGATCGCGGCCGTCAGCGGCGCGGTGATGATGGCGCTCATGTGGGCCGCGGAATGGCCGCCGGCGCGGCACACCTCGACCGGCGAGGCGACGATGTCGACCAACCCGCTCATCGACTACCACGTCGTGTACGCCCTGGTGCTGATCGTCCTCGCGGCCACCGCGTCCGGCGTCACGTGGGGCCTGGCGCGCTGGTGGAACGACCTGCCGATCGTCAGGGCGAACCCTTGGCTGCGCTGAAGAACAAGAGAAGTGAGCAAGGGCGCCGCCGACGCGGCGCCCTTTCGCTTGGTCCACGGGGAGTCAGACGACGCGGCGCGTGTGCCCGACCTGCTCGGTCAGCCCAGGCCGCACGAGGAGAACCGGGCACGGTGCGAACTGCATCACGGCGTGGCTCGTCGCACCCAGCTCCATGCCACTGGGCCGGCCTCCTCCGTGCAACCCGACGACGAGCAGCGAAGCGCACGCACCGAACTCCACGAGTCGTGCCGCTGGAGATCCGTGCAGCACGTACTGCTCGACGAGAACGTCAGGATGGCGGTGCGCACAGGCGGCGAGCCGTTGCGCCACTCGTGACTCGCGGACAGCGCCGAGCTCGGACCAGCGGATCCCGACCGACGCGGCGAAGTCCTCGTCCCCGAACGGCGGGGTCCAGGCGTGCACCGCCACCAGCGAGGTGCCGCGAGCGGCAGCCTCCTCGAACGCGCGGTCCACGACCAGCCAGTTCTCCGGAGCACCGTCCACGCCGGCGATCACAGGTGCGTCCGGGGTGCACTCCTCGCCTCTGACGATGACTACCGGGCATCTCGAGCTGGACGACAGTGCGATGGCGACGGAGCCGAGAGGCAGACCGGTGAAGCCACCGAGACCGCGGGAGCCGACCACCAGGACCGCCGCCGTCTCCGACTCCTGCTCCAGCAACCAGGCCTCCGCGGTCACCTCGACGCGCGTCTCGAAGTCGAGAGCAGGAGCGATCTTCTTCACGGCCGCGGCGGCGTCGTGCATCCACGCCATGGCCTCGTCGTGCAGTGCCCTGCGGGCCGTGCCGGAAGCGTCCGGGACGCCCGCGGGCAGTGGCAGTTCCGCGTGGACGAGGCGTAGTTCCGCGCCTCGCCGAACCGCCTCCTCAGCCGCCCAGCGGACCGCGCGCAACGAGGACTCGGATCCGTCCACACCGGCCACGACGACGTTCGAATGTCCAACAGGAACGGTGACCCGTCTCAACGCCCGGTCCAGTCCGGCGCGGTCAGCTCCCATTCGAGCTGCCACCAGCGCAGACGAACCCTCATGCACGCGAGCCTCACCAGTCCGGACAACAGCGCCGTCGAGCCCGCGATCAGTCCCCACAGCAGCAGTGCGCTGAAGATCGCGTTGAACGCGGCGCCCTGGTTCGTCATGGGAGGCTCAGCCGGCTCACCGCTGAGATCGACCCAGATTCGCAGGGTCGTGCCGGTCTCGGCGCCGTAGGGCGCTCGAACGACGCCCTTCCGCTCAAGGCCGTCAGGCGTGCGCCAGGCCGCGATGGCGTCGGTCGTCTCGACCAGGGCTTCGCTGCTGTCCGCACCGTCCATCGAGGGCGCGTCCTCCACGAGCACTGCGTTCACCTGCGTCCGGCTCCCCTGCTCGACCTCGACGCGTGACTCGTGCGTCGCGTAGATCTCCGAGCCGACCGCTGCGGCCACTGGGACGGCGAGCAACGCCACCACGACCGCCAGTGCGAGCACCGCACCCTCGATCCGGTCGCCGAACGTGGCGAGCGGGTTGCGTCCGGGGAAAGCCCTGCGGACCAGTCGGGCCATCGTGTTCGCGGACATGGTCCACCTCCACCGTCAAGACTTCCGGGTGGAGGCGGTGGACCCCAGGGACCTTGGTCTCGTCACCGATGAGTCCCTGGTCTCGCCGGACTGAGCCCAAGTGCTTCTTCTCGGATGTTCACGCCAGTTTGGCGGCGTGATCCGGCACCTCTCGCTGCAGAGCGCGGGCCGTGCGCTGGTAGCCGCTGGACGGTGGCCGCGCGGGCATCTTGATCTTCGGCGCGGTGACCTCGTGGTAGTCGATCGTGCTGAGCAGGTGGGCGATCATGTTGATCCGCGCCCGTCGCTTGTCGTCGCCTTCGACCGCGTACCAGGGTGATTCTTCGATGTCGGTGTGCACCATCATCTCGTCCTTGGCGCGCGAGTAGTCCTCCCAGCGCGTCAACGACTCGAGATCCATCGGCGAGAGCTTCCAGCGCTTCAACGGGTCGTCGAGCCGCTTGCGGAAGCGGCGCTCCTGCTCGGCGTCGCTGACCGAGAACCAGTACTTGCGCAGCAGGACACCGTCCTCAACGAGCATCCGTTCGAACTGGGGGCACTGCCGGAGGAACAACCTGTGCTCCTCCGGCGTGCAGTAGCCCATCACGCGTTCGACGCCCGCGCGGTTGTACCAGCTGCGGTCCAGCAGCACGATCTCGCCCGCGGCCGGCAGATGTGCCACGTAGCGCTGGAAGTACCACTGGGTGCGTTCACGTTCGCTGGGTGCGGGCAACGCGACGATCCGGGCGACGCGCGGGTTGAGGTGCTCGGTGATCCGTTTGATCGCCGAGCCCTTGCCCGCCGCGTCCCTGCCCTCGAACGCCACCACGAGCCGGGCGCCGGCGGCCTTCACCCACTCCTGCAGCTTCACCAGCTCGGTCTGCAACCGCAACAGCTCCTGCTCGTACACCTCGCGTCCCAGCTTGGCCATCAACTGCCTTTCCCGTGACGCTGCCGCCACTTCTCCAGCTCCACGACGACGTACGCCGCCGCACTCAGCATGAAGACCACCAGCCACGGCTGCCACCCGAGCGGTGCGGTGTGGAAGAGGTCGTTCATGAACGGCACGTAGGTGAGCAGCAGCTGCAATCCGACGGTCAGCGCGACTCCTACCCACAGCCACCGGTTCGGTCCGGTGCTCGGCCGCCACTTCTCCAGCGAGCGGCAGTTGACCAGGTAGGCGATCTGGGCGCCGACGAAGACGTTGACCGCCACCGTCCGCGCGACCTCCAGCGTGGCGCCGGAAGCGAGCTGCCAGCGGAACGCGCCGAACGAGCACGCGAGCAGGATCGCCGACACGAACACGATCCGGCCGACGAGCCGCCGGGTCAGCAACGGGAGTGATGGCGGCAGCGGCGGACGGCTCATCACGTCCGCCTCGCGCGGTTCGAACGCCAGCGTCAGTCCCAACGCGACCGCGGTGGTCATGTTGATCCACAGGATCTGCACCGGCAGGATCGGCAGTGCCGCGCCGAGCAGGATCGCCGTCAGGATCACCAGGCCCTCTGCCATGTTGGTGGGCAACGTCCAGATGATGAACTTGCGCAGGTTGTCGAAGACCGCGCGGCCTTCCTCGACGGCGGCGCGGATCGAGGCGAAGTTGTCGTCGGTCAGCACCATGTCCGCGGCCTGCTTGGCGACCTCGGTGCCGCCCTTGCCCATGGCCACGCCGATGTCCGCGCGCCGCAACGCAGGCGCGTCGTTCACGCCGTCGCCGGTCATCGCGACGACCTCGCCACCGGCCTGGATCTCCTTGACCAGCCGCAGTTTCTCCTCGGGTGCGACGCGGGCGTGGACGTCGGTGATGCCGAACTCCGCCGCGATGGCACGGGCGGTGGCCGGGTGGTCTCCGGTGATCATCTTGACCTCGATGCCCGCGGCCTGGCAGGCACGCACGGCTTCGATCGCCTCTGGCCGGGCCGGGTCGTGCATCGCGACCAGGCCGAGCAGAACCACGTTGCCCCGCAAGCCTTCCTCGGACAGCTCCACGCCTGCCGCGCGGCCGATGGCCAGCACCCGCAGACCGGCGGCGGACAGTTCCTCGGCTTCGGGATGGTGGTCGAGCCCCGCGAGGGCGAGGATCCGTTCGACCGCGCCCTTGACGTAGACGACGTCGTTGGCGTGCCGGGTCGCCATGAACATCCGTTCCGAGCTGAACGGCAGCACGTCCACCCGTTCCGGCACGTCGGTGTGGTCCAGGCCTGCTTTCCGCGCCGCCACGACGAGCGCGGCCTCGGTCGGATCGCCGACGGGGAGCCAGCGTCCGCCATCTTCGACGATCCGCGCGTCGTTGCACGCAAGACCCGCGAGCAGGCACTCACGCAACGGAGGGGTGACTTCAGGCGTGACAGCGCCGGTGGGCTCGTAGCCAATGCCAGACAGCTCATGACGCGTGCTTCCCACCACGACCGCGTTGACCGTCATCGCGTTGGCGGTCAGCGTTCCCGTCTTGTCCGTGCAGATGACCGTGGTGCTGCCCAACGTCTCGACGGCGGGCAACCTGCGGATGATCGCGTTGCGCTTCGCCATCCGCGCCACGCCGATGGCCAGCGTCACGGTGACCGCGGCGGGCAAGCCTTCCGGGATCGCGCCGACGGCGAGTGCGACAGCCGCGGTGACCATCTCCGCGAGCGGTTCGCCGCGCAGCACTCCGACCACGACGCTGAACGCCGCGAGCGCGAGGATCACCACGGTCAGGATCTGGCTGAAGCGCGCGAGTTTGCGGGTCAACGGTGTCTGCACGGTGGTGGTCGTGCTGACCAGCCGGTGCACGCGGCCGATCTCGGTGTCCGCGGCGGTCGCGACCACGACACCGCGCCCGCCGCCGGCGGTCACGAGCGTGCCGGAGTAGGCCATGTTGGTGCGGTCGGCCAGCGCGGTGTCCGAGGGCAACTCCACCGGGCTTTTCGCCACCGGCAGGGACTCCCCGGTCAACGCCGACTCGTCGACGCGCAGCTCCTTCGTGGTGACGAGCCGGAGATCCGCGCCGACCTGGTCGCCCGCCTCCAGCACGACCAGGTCACCTGGCACGAGTTCCGCGGACGGGACCCGTGCGGTGAGGCCGTCGCGCACGACCGTCACCTCGGTGCGCACCATCGCCGTCAGGGCGTCCAATGCGCGTTCGGCACGCGCCTCCTGGATGAACCCGATGACGGCGTTGACCACGACGACGCCGAACACCACGGACGCGTCCACGATCTCGCCCAGCGCGGCGGTGATGCCCGCGGCCACCAGCAGCACGTAGATGAGCGGGTGGTGCAGCTGTCCGAGCAGCCGCACCACCCAGCTCTGCCCGCGCTGGGCGGGCAGCTCGTTCGGCCCGAGGGCGGCCAGACGGTCCCGCCACTGGACCGTGGACAGGCCGGCGGCCTCGTCCGTCTCCGCGATCAGGACGACCTCGGCCACCGGCAGTCCGTGGTGGGCGACGTCCTCGCGGTCAGCTGTGGACAGCGGCACGGCCTGCCTCCACGTGCAGGTGGTTGTTCCGGGTGATCGCCTGGAGGATCGAGAGCCTGGTGACCATGCCGACAACCTGCCCGTCGTCGAGCACGGGCGCGCACAACACCTCATAGCGAGTCATCGCGTCGAAGACGGTCTCCACCGGCGTGTCCCGCGCGGCCACGAGCACCGGCTGCGACATCACCTGCCGCACGAAAGGTGATTGCACACCTTCCTTGCCTCGCATCACGTCCACTCTCGTCACCACGCCCCGGAACCCGCGCTGGTCGACGACGGGCAGCATCGTCAGGCCGAAGTCGTCCATCAGGCCGCCGGCGTGGCGGGCGAAGTCACGCGGTCCGACCGTGACGAGCGGCCGGACCATCGCGTCGGCGGCCTTCATCGCGCGGTCCCCGCGAGCTCGCGGTCGTTCACCGGGATGACGACGATGGGTGCGTGCGCGTGCCGCACGACGTGCATGCTCGTCGAGCCCAGCACGAGCTGGCGGATCCGGTGCCCGGTGTGCGAGGCGACGACCAGCATCGCGGCGCCCTCCGAGGCCTTCTCGAGCGTCTCGGCCGCGTCGCCGCGCAGGCTCTTGCGGACGATCTCGGGCAGGTCCTGGCGCTGTTCCGACGCCTTCCGCACCGTCTTCTCGATCAGGGCCTCCGACTCGGCCAGCACGCGTTGTTCGGTGGTCTCGGTCCAGTCGGCGAGCGCCTCGAAGGTCCAGGCGTGGACGACGTGCAACGGACATCCCCGCACGACCGCCTCGTCCAGTGCCCACTCCAGCGCTCGGTCCGACGCGGGCGTTCCGTCGATGCCCACCACGATCGGCTTGGTGCTCATGGCTTTTCTCCTCTGGTTCGCGTTGTCAGCTGGTGCGCAGGCGGCGCAGGAACGGGTCGGCGTGCCGGGCCGGTGCGACGCGCACTCGCGCGTCGACGACGACGCATCCCGTGTCCGTCAGCACCAGGGGGTTGATGTCGAGCTCGACGACCTCGGGCAGTGCGCCGGCCAGTTCGGCGACGCGGAGCAGTACTTCCCGTACCGCTTCCTGGTCGGTGCCGGCGAGCAGGTGGCCCGCGGCGCGGAAACCGTGCAGCAGGTCGTCGGCGTCCGTTGTGGACAGTGGCGCGAGAGCCGCGGCGCGATCGTCGAACAGATCGGTGTCCACGCCGCCGAGGCCCGTGACCACGAGCGGTCCGAACTTCTCGTCCGTGACAACACCGACCAACAGCTCTCGACCACCTGAGGCCATCGGCTGCACGAACACGCCCCGCAACCGGTCGCCGAAGCGTTCCTGGAACGCGCGGAAGGCTTCCGCCACACCGCCCGCGTCGGTGACTCCGAGTTCCACGCCGCCTCCCTTGCTCTTGTGCAGCAGGTCGTCGGCCACCGCTTTGAGTGCGACCGGGGCGTCGTAGGCCAGTTGCGCCGCCACCGCGTGCTCCGCGGTCGTCGCGAGCGTTCCGCCCAGCACCGGGAGGCCGAACGTGTTCAGCAGCGCCATCACGTCGTCCGGAGGCAGCCAGCCCTGCCGGTCGGTCACGATCGCCTTCGCGGCGTCGAAGTCGATCCGGTTCAGCCGGGCGAACTCCCTCGGGCGAGCCAGCCAGTCCGCCCGTTCGACCAGCCGCGCCAGTGCCGCGGCGGCGCGGGCGGGTTCGGCGTAGCAGGGCACGTCACCTGCGAGCCGCTCGGTTTGGCCAGTCCGCACGGCCAGCACCGGTTTGCCGTCGACGTTGTGCACGCCACCGGTGGGGTCACCGAGTGCGGTAGGCACCGTCACGGTGATCACCGAGTCGACCGCCGGGTCCGCGCCGATGATGTCCAGGCAGCGGGCGAAGATCTCCTCGTCGACGACCGCGGTGGTGTCGACCGGGTTCTGCGGGCTGGCCGTCTGCGGGACCAGCTGCGCCAACGCCTTGCGGGTCTCGTCGCCGAGTACCGCCATGCGCAGGCCTTGACGCACGCAGGCGTCCGCGGCCAGCACGCCGAGTCCGCCGGCGTTGCTCAGCACCGCGACCGACCGTCCACTCGGGAGCGGCTGCCAGCTCAGGGCCATCACGGCGTCGGTCAGCTCCGGCACGCTGTCGACCGCGATCACGCCCGCCTGCCGGAACAGCGCGTCCCTGGTGACCGACGGTGTCGCGGTCGCGGCGGTGTGCGAGGCGGCGGCGCGCTGGCCGGCTTCGCTGGTGGCGGCGCGGATGGCGAGCACCGGTTTGGTCGCGGCGACGCGGCGGGCGATGCGGGCGAACTTGCGCGGGTTGCCGAAGGACTCGAGGTACAGCGCGATGATCCGGGTGTCCTGGTCGTGCTCCCACCACATCAGCAGGTCGTTGCTGCTGATGTCGAGCTTGTCGCCGGTGGAGACGAGGTTCGACAGCCCGAGACCGAGCCGGCGCAGCTCCTCCTGCACGCCGATCGCGATGCCGCCGGACTGAGTGATCAGCCCGATGTGGCCCGCGAGCGTGCTGTGTGCGGCGAACGTGGCGTTCATCCGCACACCCGACGAGCTGGTCGACACACCGAGGCAGTTCGGCCCGACGAGCCGCATGCCGTGTGCACGAACCGCGTTCAGCAGTTCTTCGGCGTCGACGCCGGACGAGATGACGACCAGTGCCCGCACGCCCCGGCGGCCGCATTCCTCTGCGACGGCGGGAACTGCCTGCGCCGGCACGCACAGCACCGCCAGCTCGGGCGCCTCCGGCAGTGCGTTCACCGAGGCGTGGCAGTCGACGCCCGCCACGGACTTCGCGTGCGGGTTGACCGCGTACAGGTCGCCGGTGAAGCCGCCCTCGACGAGGTTCTGCAGCACCACGTGGCCCACCGAGCCGGGCGAGCGGCCGGCACCGATCACGGCGATCGAGGTGGGACGCAACACGTGCGTCAGGCTCGCGACGTCGGCACGCGACTCCCGTTCGCTCATCACGTCGAGGTAGTGGTCGCCGGGCTCGAGGACGAGCTCGACGTAGATGACCTCGCCATCGGGCACGATCGAGGTGACGAGACCCATGCTGGTGAACACGCGCAGCATCCGGCCGTTGATGGTGAGCACGTCGGCGGTGAACCGCCGCACCCCGCGGCTGCGCGCCAGCGATGCCAGGTGCTCCAGCAGCAGCGTGCCGACGCCGTGAGCCTGCTCGGCGTGCGACACGACCAGCGCGACCTCCGCGAAGTCCGTCTCGCGCACCACCACGTAGCTCGCCGCCCCCAGCAGCCGGTCGTCGCGGAACGCACCGAGCACCACGTGGTGCGGGGCGTCCGGCGAGACCATCCGCTCGACGAAGTCCTCCAGCTGTCGTGGCGACGTGCTGAAGAACCTCAGGTACTGGTCCTCGATCGGCAGTCCGCGGTGCAGTGCGAGCAGTGCCGAGACGTCGTCCGGTCCCAGTTCGCGCACCGTGACGACCGAGCCGTCCGTCAGCAACGCCGCCGCGTTCACAGCAGCGGTCCAGGCGTGAGCGGTGCAGCCGCAGCAACGAGCGTGTGCTCTTTCTTGATTTTCGGCTCGCGGATCACGACGACCGGGCACGACGTGTGGTGCACGCAGTACGAGCTGACCGAGCCGAGGATGACCTCGACCACCGTGTTGTGCCCACGACTGCCGACCACCAGCAGCTCCGCGTCCTCCGACGCCTTGGTGAGCGCGTCCCTGGGGTCGCCCTCGACCAGGATCCGGCGGATCTCCACGCCCTCGAACCCGTGCGCCGCACCGTCGAGGACTTTCTGCGCCGTGTCCTTCATCGCCTGCGGCGACATCGCCATCAGCACCTCGGCGGGCACCGGGCCGATCATCCCGCCGTAGTCCGGGTGCCACGCCGTGATCACGTCGACCGGACACCCGCGCCGCCGAGCATCCTCAACGGCCCACCGCAACGCCGCCAGCGAGGCGGGTGATCCATCAACTCCGACCACCACGGGCCGGGACTCGTTCTCACTCATGTACTTCAGCCTCGCGGTCCGCGCCGCGGCCGGTGAGTGCCCGCGGTCCCGCGCCGTTCGGGACCTTCGGCCCCGGCCTACCAGGCCATGCCCAGCCCGACCGCGACGATCACGGGCGCGAGCCACGCGGCGAGCCTCAGCGCGAACCGCGGTCCGCCGGCCACCGTGGCCAGCACGAGTTTCACCACCGTGTTCGTGGCCAGCGCCGCGCCGCACGCCAGCACCGCGATGTGCACCGAAATCGCCTGTGGCGCAAGCGAAGCGGCCGCGATCGCCGCGGCGTGCGCGTCAGCCAGCCCTCCCAGTGCGCCTGCGGCCACCACTCCCCCGCCGCCGAGCCACTCGGCCGCCGCGCGGGTGATCACGAGGAACAGCACCACACCACCGCTCCCGCCCGGGAACTTCACGACACCATGCAGCAGGTGCGCGCTGGACGTCGTCCTGGGTGACGCGGCGGACCACCTGACCGACGCCTCGAAGCAAGCCGCGCTGCTGGTGATCGGCACGCGGGGCGCGGAGCCGTCCGCGAATTCCTTCGCACGGCGTCGCCGCGAACTGCCTGCGCCGCGCCGAGTGCCCGGTCGTGGTCATTCCGCCGACCACGACCGGCTGAAGTACGCCGTCTAGTCGGGTCGCACGATCGCCAACGGGCACGGCGCGTTGTAGACGAGCGCCTGACTCGTCGAGCCGAGCAACATTCCGGCGAACCCGCCGTGCCCGTGGCTACCCACCACCACGAGCTGAGCCTCAGCCCCGTACCGCATCAACGCCCGTACGGGCCGATCGCGCACGACCACCGGATGCACCTGCACGTCCGGGTACTTCTCCTGCCACCCGGCGAGGCGCTGCGCCAGCAGCCTGCGTTCGTCGGCCTCGACCTGACCCCAGTCGATGGTGAACCGCGACGCGCTGTACGCGCTCTCCACCATGAAGTCGGTCCAGCACATCACGACGGTGAGCTGCGCATCGCGCATCGACGCCGTCTCGAACGCGAACGCCAGAGCGGCCTCACTCGTCGGAGAACCGTCGACGCCGACGACAACAGGCCCATCGGGCACGGATGTGCCGCGCACCACGACGACGGGGCTCTTGCCGTGTGCCGCCAGCGCGAGGGCGGTGGAGCCGACGATCATGCCGGTCACGGTGCCGAGGCCCTGCGAGCCGACCACGACGAGCCGTGCGGACTTCGACTCCTCGATCAGCAGCGTGGTGGAGCCGCAGCACGCCATCTCGGTTGTCACCTCGACGTCGGGCGCCGCCGCCTGCGCGGCCGCGGTGGCCTCGTCCAGCTTGTCGCGGCCCAGTTGCTCGATGGCCTGGCGGATCTCGTTGCCGGTGAGGATGATCTCGGGGTAGCCGCGAGTCGGCAGCACGTAGGCGTGCACGAGCCGCAGCGGCACCTTGTGCCGGGCGCACTCCTGCGCGGCCCAGGTCACGGCGAGCAGGGCCGAGGCGGAGCCGTCGACGCCGGCCACGATCGGGGCGGATGGGGCTTTCATCGTTGTCCTCCAGTCAGAACGCGGGTCCGGAGCACTCCCGGCACCGCGTCGGCGAGTGCGACGAGGACCCGTTCGGTTTCCTCGTCGGTGGTGACGGCGCCGATCACGGCCTCGCCCTCGTGGACCGTGACCGTCCACTTGCGACCGCCGCCGTACATGTCCAGGACACGCTGGACTTCCGCGGCCACCGTCGTGTCGGCCCTGGCGAGCACCCGGACCAGATCGCGGCGGGTGACGACGCCGATCACGGTCGAGCCGTCGACGATCGGAACGCACCGCCGGCGGTCGTCGATCATGACGCGAGCCAGCATCTCGGCGGGTGCGGCGGCGTCCATCGCCACGGCGGGAGTGGTCATCACGTCGGCGACGACGGTGCCGGTGTCTTCGAGGTACTTGCCGCGCACCAGGTCGGCCTCGGTGATGATGCCGACGAGGCGCTTGTCGTCGTCGACGACGGGAAGCGCGGTGAACCCGTGCGAGACCATCAACGCGGCCGCGCCCTTGAGCGGTACGGCCGGTGTCACGGTGATCACCGGGCTGGTCATGATGTCGCGAGCACGCATGGCGGAACTCCCTTCCGACCTCAACGCTAGGAATCGGAACGACCCGCGAACGCTGTCGTTGGTCCCGTGCCGACCGGGCCCTTGGCACCGACGATCGCCAGCGCCTGCGGGAAGCCGGCGAGCTCGTGCCGTTCGATCAGACCCGCCCGCCACTGCTGCCGGTGCACCAGGTGCACCACCGGTCGCACCGCCACTCCGGCGCTGCGGCCGGCCAGCACCGCGGCTTGCAGGGCCGCCCCGCCCCGGACGTGGTCCGGGCGCCGGTCACCGGTGGTGATCACGACGAGCTCGTGGCCGGTCAGTGCACGCAGCTCCGTGCCCGCCCAGTGGTTCGCCCGCCCGAACGCGTGGGCGTCACCAGCACTGGACGCGTCAGCGAGGCGGATCGCACGGTGCAGGTCGAGGTCCTGCGGATCCGGTGGCTCGCGGCGGTCCGCACGGACGACGGCGAGCAGGTCGGGGCTGGCCTGGTCGGTCGGGAACACGACGTGCGGATGCCAACCGGCCTGCCGGACGGCCAGCACGACGTGTTCCAGGGCGGCGCCGCACGAGAGCAGCCGATCGAGGCCGAGCGGGTCGTGCTCGGACCGCTGCCCTGTCTCGAAGAGGTAGACCGAACGGCCGTGCAGCTCCAGCGCCCACGGGCGGTCCGCGCTGTACACGGGCGCTTTGCCGGCCGCGTCGACGATTTCCGCGGACTCCGCTGGGTTCCATCGCATGCCTCGACGATTCCGCCGCGGCACACCGCGCGGACAGAGCAGACGTGCTCACCGGGATCGGGCACTTGGACTCTCCGCGCGGCCGGGTCGACGGGGAGAACCTGGACACGACGATGGAGGCGATGACGATGACCTGGTACTACGGCACCCCGATGGGATGGGGCGGATTCTCGATGATGGCGCTGACCATGCTGGTGTTCTGGGGCGGGCTGGTCGCGTTGGTGGTCGTGCTGCTGCGCCGATCCCCGCACACCGGCTCGGAGGCCCGCATACTGAGGGAACGGCTGGCCCGGGGCGACATCGACACCGAGGAGTTCGACCGGATCCGGAGGAGCCTCGATTCCCGGTGACAGGGTCTTTGGTCCCTGTGTACCGCCGGTCGGCTGAGAGATCGTGATCGCGGAACGATCGAGAGAAGGTGGTTGCGGTGGTGTCGCGAGTTTTCCTGGTGGATGACCACGAGATCGTCAGGGTCGGCATCAGGGAGCTGCTCAGCGCCTCCCCTGACCTGGAGGTCGTGGGCGAGGCCGCCTCGGTGACCGAGGCGCTCACGATGGTCCCGGCGACCAACCCCGACGTCGCGGTGCTCGACGTGCGGCTGCCCGACGGCAACGGCATCGAGCTGTGCCGCGAGCTGCGTTCGCGCATGCCCGAGCTGAACGTCCTCATGCTCACGTCGTTCACCGACGACGAGGCGTTGTTCGACGCGATCATGGCCGGTGCGTCGGGGTTCGTGCTCAAGCGCATCCTCGGCACCGATCTCACGACCGCCGTGAAGACCGTCGCCGCCGGACAGTCCCTTCTGGACGCCCGATCGACCGCCGCGCTGCTGAACCGCATCCGCCGCGAGCGCGAACAGGGCGATCCGGTCCGCGCGCTCACGGAGCAGGAGCGCACCGTGTTCGACCACATCGGTGACGGCCTGACGAACCGGCAGATCGCGGACAAGATGTTCCTCGCGGAGAAGACCGTGAAGAACTACGTCTCGCACCTGCTCGCGAAGCTCGGCCTCGAGCGGCGCACCCAGGCCGCCGTGCTGGCCTCGCAGCTGCGCAAGCCCACCCACGACAACGAGACCGGCTAGTCCAGCGGAACCCGCCACGTCACCCGTGTGCCGCCACCAGGCTCTTCGCCGACGGTGAGCGCGCCGTTCAACTCCGCCGCGCGGTGTTCGAGGTTGCGCAGGCCGCTGCGCGCGACGTCGGGCGGCATGCCCAGGCCGTTGTCGACCATCGTGATGATCAGCGCGTCGCCTGCCTCGACGGTGAGCGTCAGCTCGGTCGCGTGAGCGTGGCGCAGCGCGTTGCTGACGGTCTCGCGAACGACCGCTTCGGCGTGCTCGCCGATGTAGTCGGGCACCAGGCTGTCGATGGTGCCGGACATCCGCACCGCAGGGCTCAGCTCGCCGTCCTCGGTGAGCTCGGCGACGGCGTTGAGCAGCTTGCGCCGCAGCCCGGTGTCGCCGGAGTCCGCCTGCAGGTCGAAGATCGACGTGCGGATCTCCAGCACGGTCTGGTCGAGCTGGTTGACCGCTTTCGTCACCCTCCTGCGGGCCTCCGGGTGGGTCACCCAGGTCAACGCGCCCTGCAGGCTCATGCCGGTGGCGAACAGCCGCTGGATCACGTGGTCGTGCAGGTCGCGGGCGATCCGGTCGCGGTCCTCCAGCACGTCCACCAGGCGCTTCGCGCTTTGGTTCTCGGCGAACTCGATCGCGACCACGGCCTGGTCGGCGAACGACGCCAGCAACGGCATCAGGTCCGCCCCGAACGGGGCCGCGTCCTTGTCCCTGACGGCGAGCAGGACACCGGTCACCGTCGTGCCTGCCCGCAGCGGCAGCACCACCGCGGCTCCCGTCTGCGCGGGTAGATCGCCGAGCTGGCCGGCGACGTCCTCGATCAGCGCTGGTGCGGCCGTCTCCAGCACCTGCGCGAGCACCGGCGCGTCGGCCGCGAAGGTGTCGGGAACAGCGACGTTTCCGGCGTGCGCCGCCCTGCGGAGTTCGTTCCCGTCGCGAAGCACCACCGCCGCCCACGACGCGGACGACAGCTCGACCGCTCGCTGCACGATCAACAGCAACGCGTCCTCGGCGGTCGCGCCGGCGAGGAGCTGGGCGTTGATCTCCGCCGTCGCTTCGAGCCAGCGCTCGCGCATCCGGGACCGTTCGAACAGGCGGGCGTTCTCCACCGCGACGCCGGCCGCCGCGGCCAGCGCCTCCAGCACGACCTCGTCGTCGGCGGTGAAGTCGCCGCCGCCGCGCTTCTCGGTCATGTACAGGTTGCCGAACACCTCGTCACGCACCCGCACCGGAGCACCGAGGAAGCTGTGCATCGGCGGGTGGTTGGCCGGAAAGCCCACCGACGCCGCGTGCTCGGACAGGTCGTGCAACCGGATCGCCCTCGGGTCCTTGATCAGCAGCCCGAGCAGGCCCTTGCCCTCTGGCAGGTGGCCCATGTGGGCGCGGGTCTCGGGGCCGATGCCGACGTAGACGAACTGCGAGAGGTTGTGCCGCGAGCCGAGCACGCCCAGTGCGCCGTAGCGGGCGCCCACGAGCTCCACGGCCGCCTGGACGATGCGTTGCAGGGTGGAATCCAGCTCCAGACCGGCGCCGACCGCGAGCACCGCGTCGAGCAGGCTCTGCATCTTGTCCCTCGTGGACCCGATCTCGGCGAGCCGGTCGCGCATCTCGTCGAGCAGATCGTCCAGGCGCAGCCCGCCGAGCAGGCTGCGTGCCGGTGGATCCTGTGGGTCGACCATGGATCAAGCCTTTCACGAGGTCGTGACCGCGCCAAGCGGTCCCTGCCAGGTCGGGACCTTCGACGCTGGGACCACTCAGCGGTTGCGCACAAAGTGGAGCGACGAGGAGTTCCACCGGCAACACGATGGGGTGAACGACATGGCCGAGGTGACTGCGGCGCTGGGACTGGGACCTGAGCAGGTCGAGCAGGTGCTGACGGCGGCCTCGCTCGCGCCGTCGGTGCACAACACCCAGCCCTGGCGCTTCCGGGTCCGGCCCGACGGCATCGAGCTGCACCCGGACACCTCCCGCAGGCTGGAGGCGACCGACCCCGAAGACCGCGAGCTGCGGCTGTCGTGCGGCGCCGCGCTGTACAACATGCGGCTGGCGCTGCAGGACATGGGAGTTCGCCCTCTCGTGACGATGCTGCCCGGTCAGGACGCACCCGGCGCGCTCGCGATCGTGCGCAAGGGCGGCACGATCAAGCCCGACGACGAGAACCGCGCACTGCTAGACGCGGTTCCCCACCGGCGCACCAACCGCAAGCCGTTCCACGAGGCCCACGTCGACCCTCGCCAACGGCACGCCCTGGTGCGGGCCGCCGAGCTCGAACGGTCGTGGCTGCACGTGATCACGACCCCCGAGGGCCGGGCCCAGCTCAAGCGATTCGTCCAGCAGGCACACCGGGTCCAGCTGGACGACACCGCCGTGCAGGCGGAGCTGGCGGCCTTCACCGGCCACCGGCCAGACGCGGTCGACGGCGTGCCACCCGCCTCGGCGGGGATCCGGCCGGAACTGCAGGACGAGTGGGCGTTCCGCGACTTCCAGGCCCCCGAACGCCACCCCGGCAAGGACTACGAGTCGGACCCTCTCGTCGTGGTGCTCTGCTCGTTCTACGACGGGCCGCTCAGCGAACTGCAGGCAGGCCAGGCGTTGCAACGCGTGCTGCTCACCGCGACCACGCACGGGCTGTCCGCGTCGTTCCTGTCCCAGCCGGTCGAGGTGCGGCCCGTCCGCGAGGAACTGCGACGCTCACTCGGCGGGATGCTCGTCCCGCAGACCGTGCTGCGGCTGGGGTTCAGCACGCCGGTCCCTGCCACACCGAGGCGCTCCGTGGCCGCACTCCTGATGGACTCCAAGGATCACGCAGGGTGCTAGTTCGCCGACGCAGCGGCGCCGGGTCCGGACGGCAGGCCCTGTGACGACGGGACTTTGGTCCCGGCTCGGTGGACTCTTCCCGCTCTGCTCCAGACGGACGAGACGAACCATTGTCAGTGCATGGACCCAGTGGTGATCATCCAAGACGGTGCCGGACGTGACGAGAACGCCTTGAGGTGGGCAGCCGCCTACGCCCAGCTCGTCGGCACAGGCCTCGAGATCCACCACCCGCAGGACGACTTCCGAGCCCAGCTCGTGGTCGTCGGCCACCGGGGTCCGGGGAACTCGGCGCTGGGCCTGGGTGGCCACGTCATGCCGCTGCTGGCCGCTACGGGCTGCGACACGGTGGTCGTACGCGGGACACCCACTGCCGTCGACGCCCAGCACCGCCACGTCACCGCTCTGGTCAGCGGTGGTCCCGGTGATGGACGAGTGCTGCGTCACGCCGCCGGCTTCGCCCGGCGACGTGACGCGGCACTGCGGGTCCTCCACGCCGCGCCAGAGCCCCCGGTCCGGTGCGGCGTGGACACGGACCACACGTACGTGCTCGCCCGCGCTGCCGCGGCACTCGACGGGATCCGGCACCACGCGGTGCTGGTCCGCGCGCAGCCGCACGAGGCGATCGCGAGGTGCACGGACACCGACCTGATCGTCGTCGGTTCCGGTGACACGCACGAGAGCGGTACCGTCACCAGAGCCGCGCTCCACCACGCGCCGTGCCCTGTTCTCGTTGTGCACCAACCGGTTCTGGAGGCACACCATGGCCGCACCGCCATCCCCGGTCCTCGCCGACCGGTTCGCCTCCAGGCTTGAGTTCGGCCGCACCGACCACCTGCTGGTCGACGCCAATCCGGTGACCACGTGGAAGGCCCCCGTGAGCGCACTCGGCTGGTGCGGTCGGCAAGTTCTGGCGGCCGGTGGTGAAGTGGGTTCCGTGCGAGCCGCGTGACTTCCTCGACTTCGCCACGCCGGGTTTCGGCAAGGTCGTGTGGTCGTTCACCGCGCACCCCTACGGCGAACGTCGCACGCTGCTCTCCTCCGAGATCCGGGTGACCTTCACCGATCCCCAGGCTTAGGCACAACGCCGAGACCGGCGGTGTCCCCGTCCACTGATCCGGGCACCCAGGGACTTCAGTCCCGGTTCGCGCGGACCCGATGCCCTGTCCCGTGATCGATCCGGACGGCAGCGTGGAAGGCACCAACCCGAGTGAGGAGCGCGAGATGCCGAACGCAGACCTGGAGCTCGTCGACGCGTACTGGCGAGCCGCCAACTACCTGTCGGCCGGCCAGATCTACCTGATGGACAACCCGCTGCTGACCGAACCGCTGGCACCGGAGCACATCAAGCCACGCCTCCTGGGCCACTGGGGCACGACGCCGGGCCTCAACTTCGTCTACGCGCACCTCAACCGGATCATCCGGGAGCGCGACCTCGACATGATGTTCGTGACCGGCCCCGGCCACGGCGGCCCCGCGCTGCTGGCCAACACGTGGCTGGAAGGCACCTACAGCGAGACCTACCCGGACGTGCCGCGCGACGCGGAAGGCATGCGGAAGCTGTTCCGGCAGTTCTCCTTCCCCGGCGGCGTCCCCAGCCACGTCGCGCCCGAGGTGCCCGGCTCCATCCACGAGGGCGGCGAACTCGGCTACTCGCTCGCGCACGCGTTCGGCGCCGCTTTCGACAACCCCGGCCTGATCGTGGCGTGCGTGGTCGGTGACGGCGAGGCCGAGACCGGACCGCTCGCGGCCAGCTGGCACGCCAACAAGTTCCTCAACCCTCAGCGCGACGGCGCGGTGCTGCCGATCCTGCACCTCAACGGCTACAAGATCGCCAACCCCAGCCTGCTCTCGCGGATCCCGCACGACGAGCTGGACGCGTTGTTGCGCGGCTACGGCTACACGCCGTTCTACGTCGAGGGCGACGAACCCAAGGCGATGCACGCCCGCATGGCCGAGGTGCTCGACCAGATCGTGGACGAGATCCACCGCGTCAAAGCCTCGGAGGATCGGCCGCGCTGGCCGATGATCGTGCTGCGCAGCCCCAAGGGCTGGACCGGTCCGTCCGAAGTGGACGGTGTGCCGGTCGAGAACACCTGGCGCTCGCATCAGGTGCCGCTGGCGGGTGTGCGCGACAACCCGGACCACCTGCGGCAGCTGGAGACCTGGCTGCAGAGCTACCGGCCGGCCGAACTCTTCGACGACGACGGAGCACCGCGGCCGGAGCTGGCCGCGCTGGCACCGGCCGGTGAGCACCGGATGGGCGCGACCCCGCACGCCAACGGCGGACTGTTGTTGCGCGAACTGAGGATGCCGGGCATCCGCGCGCACGCGGCGGAGGTCGTGAAGCACGGCACCACGCACTCCGAGCCGACCAGGGTGCTCGGCCGGATGTTGCGCGACGTCATCTCGCTCAACGCCGACGCGCGCTCGTTCCGGATCTTCGGTCCCGACGAGACGGCGTCCAACCGGCTCGACGCCGTCTACGACGTGACCGGAAAGCAGTGGCAGGCCGAGACCTTGCCCGTCGACGAGCACCTGGTGCACGACGGCCGCGTGGTGGAGGTGCTGTCGGAGCACCTGTGCCAGGGCATGCTGGAGGGCTATCTGCTCACTGGCAGGCACGGCTTGTTCAACTGCTACGAGGCGTTCATCCACATCATCGACTCGATGTTCAACCAGCACGCCAAGTGGCTCAAGACGCACAAGAAGCTGGAGTGGCGCAGGCCGGTCGCGTCGCTGAACTACCTGCTCAGCTCGCACGTGTGGCGCCAGGACCACAACGGCTTCTCACACCAGGACCCCGGCTTCATCGACCACGTGATGAACAAGAAGGCCGAAGTGGTCCGCGTCTACCTCCCGCCGGACACGAACACGCTGCTGTCCGTCGCGGACCACTGCCTGCGCGGCAAGGACTACGTCAACGTCATCGTGGCCGGCAAGAACGAGACCCCCGACTGGCTCGACGTCGACGAGGCGATCCTGCACTGCGCCCGTGGCGCCGGTATCTGGGAGTGGGCGAGCAACGACGACAGCATCGAGGAACCGGACGTCGTGCTGGCGTGTGCCGGCGACGCCCCCACCGTCGAAGTTCTCGCCGCGACCAAGCTCCTCCGCGAACACCTGCCCTCACTGCGGGTCCGCGTCGTCAACGTCGTGGACCTGATGCGCCTGCAACCCGACACCGAGCACCCGCACGGCATGCCGGACCGCGAGTTCGACGCGCTGTTCACCACCGACAAGCCCGTCATCTTCGCCTACCACGGCTACCCGTGGCTGATCCACCGCCTGACCTACCGGCGCACCAACCACCACAACCTGCACGTCCGCGGCTACAAGGAAGAAGGCACCACCACGACACCGTTCGACATGCTGGTGCTCAACGACATGGACCGCTACCGGCTGGTGATCGACGTCGTCGACCGCGTCCCCGGCCTCGGCCCCAAGGCGGCCCGGCTGCGCCAGCACATGCAGGACCAGCGCACCCGCCACCACAACTGGATCCGCGAACACGGCGAGGACATGCCCGAGATCCGCGACTGGACCTGGCAATGAACATTCTCGTCGTGAACGCCGGCTCCTCCAGCCTCAAGCTCCGCGTCCTCGGCGAGGACGACACCGTCCTCGCCGAGACCCACGTCGAACGCTGGTCCGGCGGCGACGAAACAGGCCCGCTGGAGGAGTTCCTCGGCAGTGCGCCGTCCGTGGACGCGGTCGGGCATCGCGTCGTGCACGGCGGTTCCGAGTTCACCAGCGCGACCGCGATCGACGACGACGTCCGCGCCAAGATCGAGGCGCTCACCGGTTTGGCGCCACTGCACCAGCCCCGCGCGCTCGCCGGCATCGACGCGGCCAGGCAGTTGTTGCCCGACCTGCCGCAGGTCGCCTGTTTCGACACCGCGTTCCACACCACGATGCCCGCGGCCGCCACGACCTACGCCGTGCCCGCCGCGTGGCGGCGCAAGTGGGACCTGCGCAGGTACGGCTTCCACGGCCTGTCACACGCCTACGCCTCGCGCCGGGCAACCGAACTCGCGGGCAAGCCCGGCGCTCGCGTGGTGAGCTGCCACCTCGGCTCCGGGGCGTCGCTCGCCGCTGTCGCCGACGGACGTTCGGTCGACACGACGATGGGCTTCACACCGTTGGCAGGCCTGGTGATGGCCACGCGCAGCGGTGACGTCGACCCCGGTCTGCTGGTGTGGTTGCAGCGTGCCGGACTGACCCTGGACGACCTCGAGGACGGCCTGGAACACCACTCCGGACTCGCCGGCCTGTCCGAGGTCGGCGGTGACCTGCGGGATGTGCGCAAGGCTGCGGAGAACGGCGACGAGCATGCGATTCTCGCGCTGCAGGTGTACGTGCATCGCCTACGTCAGAGCATCGCCGCAATGGTGGCGTCACTGGGTGGCATCGACGTGCTCGTGTTCACCGGTGGCGTGGGAGAGCACGACGCGGCATTGCGGGCGGACACCGCTGCCGGTCTCGCTTTCCTCGGCATCAGCCTGGACGCGGCACGCAACTCCGAACTCTCGCGGGACAGCAGCATCAGCGCGAGCGGTTCGGCTGTTGAGGTCTGGGTCGTCGAGGCGCGGGAGGACGTGGAGATCGCCGCGCAGACCCGCGCCCGACTGGGCGGCTTCGTCCCTCCCCACGGGCCTGACCGATGAGGACGTTGGTCCCTGAACTTCGAACGCCGCAGCGCGCAACGTTGAGGGAGCGGGAGAGTTCGCGGGCTTCCGTCCACCGCACACTGAACGGGCGGAACTGGCTCACGGCACTGGCAGCGTTCCCGCCAAAGCCTTGCGGTCACGGGTCCCGGGACCAAGGTCCTCGCACGGAAGCGACGTTCCTAACTGCGTTCGCCCGAGCCTGATCACGCAAGCTCAAGAGGCGATCGGAACGTTCGTCATCGAGGAGAAACCTGTGCTTTCAGCTGCTTCGGCCGCCGTGATCCGCGCGACCCTGCCCGTCGTCCGCGACCACGCCACCGAGATCACCGCCGAGTTCTACCCGTCGATGTTCGCCGCACACCCGGAACTGCTGAACCTGTTCAACAGCGGCAACCAGGCCAGCGGCAAGCAACAGATCGCACTGGCCTCGGCGGTGATCGCGTACGCACAGCACCTGCTCGACGGGACGCCGTTCGGCCCGATCGCGGAACGCATCGCCCACAAGCACGTCTCGCTCGGCGTGCGGCCCGACCAGTACCCGATCGTCGGCAAGCACCTCATCGGCGCCGTCGCCACCGTGCTCGGTGACGCCGTCACACCGGAGGTCGCGGCCGCCTGGGACGAGGTCTACTGGCTGTTCGCCGTCTCGTTGATCGCCGCCGAGGCACGCCTGTTCCAGAAGGCGGGCGTCTCCCCCGACACGCTGTGGCGTTCCTGGCGCGTGGCGAAGCGCGACGAGGAAGCGGCCGACACGGCGTCCTTCACCTTGGTGCCCGACGACGGCGGGCCGGTTCCCGCGTTCGAACCGGGCCAGTACGTGTCCGTCGCGGTCGACCTGCCGGACGGGCACCGGCAGCCGCGCCAGTACTCGCTGTCGCAGGCACCCGGTCGCGGCGAGCTGCGCATCACCGTGCGGCGTGTTCGTGGAGAGGGCGTCGCCCCGGACGGTGCGGTGTCGAACTTCCTGCACGACCACGTACAGGCCGACGACACCCTGCTGCTCGGTCCTCCGGCCGGTGAGGTCACGCTCGAGCCCGGTGACCGGCCCGTGGTGCTGATCAGCGCTGGTATCGGCATCACCCCGATGTTGTCGATGCTCGACCACATCTCCGCCACGCAGCCGACCCGCACGGTCGTCGCCGTCCACGCCGAGATCTCGGCGGAGCGGCACGCGCATCGCACGGAGTACGCCCGCCTCGCCGGGTTTCGGCAACTGACCTGGTACGAGAACGGTGACGAACGCGGGCAGGCCGGTCGCGTCGACGTGGACGCGCTTCCGCTGCCTGCCGGCGCGATCGCCTATCTGTGCGGCCCGATCACCTTCATGCGCGACGTGCGCGCCGCGCTGCTCCGCCGCGGGACGCACACGGACGACGTCAAGTACGAGGTCTTCGGTCCCGGCCTGCTCGAGCAGTGAACTCGCAGGTCTTCCGTCTTAGAGAACGACCGGGCGTGGTGCCGGATCGAGTTTCTTCAGCCCCGCACTGCGAACCGCCGCGATCGCCACCCCGCACGGCTGGGCCAGTTCAATGCTGCTTGCGGGCCCGGCCGCGCGGCGCGGCGGTGGCAGGTGCGCGGAGGCCCTCGAGGAGCTCCATCTGGCCGGTGATGACTCCGGTGAGGATGCGCCTGGCGACGGCGAGCAACTCTGCGACGTGGGGGCTGGTCAGCGAGTAGAAGACGTTGGAACCTTCCTTGCGGGTGGTCACAAGTCCGGCGCGGCGCAGCACGGCCAGCTGCTGGGAGAGGTTGGCTGCCTCGATACCGACCTCGGGCAGCATCTCCGCGACGGAGTGCTCGCGCTCGCTGAGCAGTTCGAGCACCCGGATGCGTGCTGGGTGGCCGAGGGTTTTGAAGAACTCCGCCTTGACTTGATAGAGGGGCCTGCTCATCGAAGCCCCTTCCGGCCGGCCGTCGTCATGGTGCTGATCCTCCCTGGTTGATCCCTGTTGTTGCGACTCGGGATGCCTTTCGACGAGGTTCAGCAGTTGCTAATCTTAGCAAGTAAGCAACCCTGGTCGCCTCGCACGGCTGTGGGAGGGCGGGCATGAACGAGCCGAAGACGGCGGACGTGATGTGCCGGCGGGTCGTCACCGCGGCACTGGACAGCTCGTTCAAGGAGCTCGTCGGCATGATGATCGTCCACGAGGTGAGCGCGATCCCGGTGGTGGACTCGGCCGGCCACCCGGTCGGCGTGGTGTCGGAGGCGGATCTGGCGGCCAAGCTGGAGTTCCACGGTGGCGGGGAGAACCCACCGGTGCTGGCGGGCACGCACAGGCGGGTGCGGTGGCGCAAGTCGTCCGCGACGGTCGCGGCTGACCTGATGACCACTCCGGTCGCGACCGTGACGGACGACGTGAGTCTGTGTACCGCGCTACGGCTGCTCGCGGGTGAACACGCGAGTTTGCTGTGTGTGGTGAACGGTGCGGGCACGCTCGTGGGGGCGCTCACCGGACGTGACGCGCTGCGGCTGTTCCTGCGTGGCGATGACGCGATTCGCGCCGATCTCGAACTGCGGCTGCTGCCGGCCTCGACAAGAGCGCGCGGGGTCACGGTGCACGTGTCAGGCGGGGTGGTCACGCTCGACGGGACGCTCTGCCTGCACAGCGCGACCGAGCGAGCTGAGTGGATCGCACGCGGGGTTCCGGGTGTGATCACCGTGCGGAACAGGCTGAGCTTCGACGTCGACGACCTGATGATCACTGGCCTGTGAGCACCCCCGTCAGCCGAGGCGGTGTTCGAGCGCGTCGAGTTCGTTCTGCAGGGCAGTGGGGAGCTTGTCCCCGATGGCGGCGAACCACTGTTCGATCAGTGGAAGTTCGGCGCGCCACTCGTCGTCGTCGACGTTCAGCGCCTGCCTGATGTCCTCGTGCGGCGTGTCGAGGCCGTCGAGGTCGAGATCCCTCGGACCGGGAACCCAGCCGATCGGGGTCTGGAACCCGGTGGCGCGACCTTCGATGCGGTCGACGGCCCATTTGAGGATGCGGGCGTTCTCGCTGAATCCCGGCCAGAGGAACCGGCCGTCGTCACCGCGGCGGAACCAGTTGACGTAGAAGATCTTCGGGAGCTTGGTGGTGTCGGCGTTCTTGCCGGTGTCGATCCAGTGCTGGAAGTAGTCGCCGACGTGATAGCCGATGAACGGCAGCATCGCCATGGGATCGCGGCGCACCACACCGACCTCACCGGTCGCAGCCGCCGTGGTCTCCGAGGAGAGCGTGGCGCCCATGAAAACGCCGTGCTGCCAGTCGAACGACTCGGCGACCAGAGGCACGGTGGTGGCGCGGCGGCCGCCGAAGAAGATCGCCGAGATCGGCACGCCGTTGGGGTCGTCCCACTCGGGAGAGGCGATCGGGCACTGGACGATCGGTGTGCAGTAGCGGGAGTTGGGGTGCGAGGACGGTTCGGTGGACTCAGGTGTCCAGTCCTCACGGCGCCAGGACGTCAGGTAGTCCGGCGAGGTGTCGGAGCAGCCCTCCCACCAGACGTCGCCGCCGTCGGTGAGCGCGACGTTGGTGTAGATGGAGTTGCCTTGAGCCAGCGCGAGCATGGCGTTGGGGTTGGTGTTCCAGCCGGTGCCGGGCGCGACACCGAAGAAGCCGTTCTCGGGGTTGACCGCGTAGAGGCGGCCGTCGTCCCCGAAGCGCATCCAGGCGATGTCGTCACCGAGGGTTTCGACTTTCCAGCCGGGGAGGGCGGGGTCGAGCATGGCGAGGTTGGTCTTGCCGCACGCCGAAGGGAACGCGGCGGCGATGAAGTGGACCTCGCCCCGTGGTGAGGTGAGTTTGAGGATCAGCATGTGCTCGGCGAGCCAGCCCTCGTCGCGCGCCATCACCGAGGCGATGCGCAGCGAGTAGCACTTCTTGCCGAGCAGGGCATTGCCGCCGTAGCCGGAGCCGTAGCTCCAGATCATGCGTTCCTCGGGAAACTGGGTGATGTACTTCGTCCGGTCGCACGGCCACGGCACGTCGGCCTGGCCGGGCTTGAGGGGTGCGCCAACGGAGTGCAGGCAGCGAACGAAGTCCGCGTCGTCGCCGAACAGTGCAAGGGCGGCGCTGCCCATGCGGGTCATGATGTGCATCGAGACGACCACGTACTCGGAGTCGGTGATCTCCACGCCCAGCATGGGTTTGTCAGAGGTGAGCGGGCCCATGCAGAACGGGATGACGTACATGGTGCGGCCGGCCATGCTGCCCCGGTAGTGCTCGGTCATGATGACCTTCATGTCGACCGGGTCCATCCAGTTGTTGGTGGGACCCGCGTCGGCTTCGTCGGCCGAGCAGATGTAGGTGCGGTCCTCGACCCTCGCGACGTCGGTGGGATCCGAGGCGCACCAGAACGAGTTGGGCTTGCGATCCAGTCGCACGAAGGTTCCCGCCTCGACCAGCTTGTCGGTCAGCCGCTGCCATTCCTGCGGGGAGCCGTCGCACCACACCACCTGGTCGGGCGTGGTCAGCGCAGCGACCTCGGACACCCATGCCAGCAACCTCTGGTGCCGGGCCGGCGCCGGGTTCAGCCCGGGAACGGTGGGGGCGATCATCGTGCGGCTCCTCGGTGCAGTGCGTTCGTCGCGGCTTCGGCGATCTGGCGGGTGAGGGCCTCGTCGGCACGCCGGGGTACTTGTTGGCCGGGTGGGGTGGCCGCGGACAACGCGATCGCACAGGCGTGCTGCACGTCCGGGGTCAGGCGTGCGCGCGGGTGCCGGCTGAACGCGCGCAGCAGACCTGGAAGCGCCAGCAACGGGTCGCGAGCGGGGTCCGGCACGATCACGGCCGGTGCGGCGTGCCGCGGCCACGCGAAGCGGCCGCCCCCTCCGACCAGGTTGATCACCGCGTCGGCGTCGGCGGCGATGCGGCGCAACGGGAACACAAGCGCGTCGACCGGGTTCCAGGTGGTGATGTCACGGACTCCCGCGGCCAGCAGGACCGGGCTGAGCAACGGCATGGTGCCGGCACCCGCGATGACGACCCGGCTGGTCTCCGGTGCGTTGCCGGCGCGCGTCAGCGTGGTGAGCAACGCGGCGGTCAGGGCGATCGCGGTGACGTCCCGGTCGGTGAGGACCGGGACGTCGACGATCGAGTCGCGGGCCCTCTGCTCGCGCTCAGGTGTGGCCCGGACCAGCAGCACAGCGCCCGTGTCAGGCGACAGGCCGTGCAGTCCGTAGTCGGAGGCGATGACACGGGTCGGCAGTCCCGCCTCGTCTTCGACGATCGCGGCGTAACGACGCAGCACCGCGGTCGTCGCAGCGATTCCGCCGACCACCGCGACCACGCCGTCCCTCGATGGTGCGCTCACGGTCAGTGCCCCAGCCCGGAGTTCTCCAGCAGCGCCGGGTCGATCCAGTCGTGGGTGTCGACGCCGTGCTGGGCAGCTCGGTCGAGCAGGTCGCGGATCCGGGCACTGTGCAGGTGGATCTCGTAGTCGTGGCCCGCCTGCCAGGCTTCGCGCAGGGTTTCCGAGGCTTCGGCGACCTTGTTCCGCAGCTCAGCTTCGAACTCGCTCATCGTCCTCAACATCTCTCCTCGTCCGAAGAACTCAATGATCTGCGCACTTAAACAAGTTTGCAACTGTTTGAGCGTGCGAGTCCGCACACACCCGACCGGGTGTCCCTACAGGTCGTTGCCGACGTAGGAGAGGTTGAAGCTCTTGTTGCGCGGGCGACGAAACCGGGCGTGCCGAGGTCGGCGGCCCGAGCCTGACCGAGCGGGGCGGTGCCGGTGAACCCGGTCGTCTCCGCAGCCGCGTGCTCGCGCCTTGAGCTGGTGCAGCGGCCTGCTCAGCCGCACACCTCTTGCCAGCCACGCGAAGCCCGACTGGTCGAACGCTTCAGCACTTGCTAACCTTAGCAAGTCCGAAAGAGCACAGCCCGACAGGACCGCAATCGTGACCGGAACTCCCGACCGGCTCAGAGTTCTCGTCGCCGACGCCTCACCGTTCTTCCGGGACACGCTTCGGGAGGTTCTCCGCAGCACAGCCGACATCGATGTGGTCGCGGTCGCGGGCACAGCCGACGAAGCGGTCCGACTGGCCGAACAGCACTTGCCGGACGTCGCCGTGGTGGACGTGCACCTGTCCGGCGACGGCTTGCACGCCATCCGCCGCACGCATCAGCGGGTGCCGGCGATCAGGCTCGTCGCGTTGTGCGGCCTCATCGACGCCCCCTCCGAGACCGAACTGCGCGAGCTCGGCGTGGTCGAATACGTGATCAAGGGCGTGCCGAACCGCAAGATCGTCGCGGCCATCCGCAGAGCAGCCGAGGAGAACGCCGCCCGATGACACTGCGGGGAACCAGACCCAATCCGTTCCAGTGGCTGTGGTACGCGCTCGGCGGACGCCTGCCGCAGCGATGCGACCCGTGGGTGCTGCACGACGTCACCTGCCGCACATGGGCGGTACGGCACTTCGTTCGCGGCTTCGTCCAGATGTCGCCGATCCTGCTGCTGCTCCTGCTGCCCGGACCGCTCTACATCCGGATCCTGTCGATCCTGCTCGGCATGTTCGTCGGCTACTTCTACTCGATGACCTACATGTGGCACACCACCGAGCAACGCCTCGTCAAACAAGGCTTTCCACGCGGACTCGGCGAACGGACCCGCCGCGCCAAACACGCCGAGGCTGACGCGCGCGCCAAAGCCGCCTACGAACGGCTTTACCGCAGCAGCTCCTGAACCACACAGCGCCGCGATCGTCCGGTCGCACAAGACGACCATCACGCTGCGAAGCATCACGCTGCCCCGAACCACAAGCCAGCGAAGTTCTCCTCGTCCTCATCGCCCGAGCCGCCCGGAGATGGCCGGCACCTGGTGGTTCCGTCAGAAGCCTGGGAACACGCGACGCAGGTCGTCGAGCGTGACGCTGCCCTCGACGGCGACGCCGTTGTCGTGCGGTGCCTTGAGACGGCCGTTGATCAGACGGACGAACGCTTCCTGCGGCCCGTTGAACGTCGCGGAAGGTGACACGAGGTGGTCCACCACGGTGACGGCGTCGTCGATCACCAGACCGGCGCCGGGGATCGCGACGGACACGGGGGCCGCGAGCTCGGCCGGCTTCGCGAGGAAGCTCAGCATGAAGCCCATGGGCCCGGCCAGGAGGTCGACGAGCACCGCGGCCGAGTCGGCGTTCACTCCGGCGTGTGGGTCGAAGGCCACGCGCACGTCCCACGAGTGGTTGGCCACCTCGTTGAGCCGCATGCCCAGGGCGGTCAGCAGCGGGACCGGCTCCGGCAGGAAGCCGAGGTCGACGATCAGCGACGAGCGCTGCTCGGGCGTGAGCGCCTCGACCATGTCGAGCCAACGGCCGTTGTGCTCCAGGAAACCCTCGGCCTGCGCGCGCGGCGCGGACGCGTCCCAGCGGGCCCAGATCGTCTGGTTGTCCTCGGCCGCCACGGTCTCTCCGGCGGCCAGGGCGATCGGCGCACGGCCGATCTCCGCGCCGCTGCCGAGGTGGGACAGAGCCTGGGCGACGGTCCACTCCGCGGCGCCGCTGGTGAAGGCCAGCTGGTGGTCGGTGAGGGTGCGGACGAGACCGGCGAGCACGTCGTGCTCGGCGCGCAGGACGGTGATCGTGCGGTCCACGAGTTGACTCATGCCATCCCCAACTCCCGAACCCGCGCATGTGTTCCACGGATCAACGCCGCCGCACCCGTTGTGGCGACCTTCGTGGGCTGACATGACGACCGACACCGCGCGCTCATGCCGCTGGTCGTGTCGGCTCAACGGGGTCTGTCAGACGTGCGGCGGCCATCTGTCGGGCCTGGACGCCGATCGCTTGTGCACCAACGGGAGCATGCCCTGCGCACTGCCGGATCCCCACCGGGGCCAGCTTCGACCCGTGTCGGGCTAGGCTGGCCCGCCATGTGGCCTGGGGTGTCGGTGTCCGGAACCGGTGGCGTTGTCACGACGGCTGACATCGCCGTGTTCGCGGAAAACACGGGGTGCCGATGCCGGACGCGTTGGCCGAGCTCTACCTGCGGTCGGAGGTCGGCTCGTTCGGTGGCTTCCTGCACTTCGAAGCACCGGACGGCATGTGCACGCACCGGGAGCTCATCGAGGACCTGCTCGCCGACTCGACTCGCCAATTCCTCGACAGCTTGCCCACCACCACCTACTTCGGCTTCGGCGTTCTCTCCTCGACCTACAAGCGCCACGACTGGCTCTAGCCGGGCGAGCGCTCGGCTGCCGGCTCCAGCCGCCCGCCAGCGGAGTCGATCAGCGTGCCCGCCGTCGATGTGCCAAGTGTTGAGCCGTCAGCCATCTCCGAGTACCTCGCCGGGAACTCACGGTCATGCCGATGAGCGGGCGCTTGCGGCGATCTTTCGTGCTCAAAGCCGTAGCTACGCATTGGCGTCGACCAGCCGGCGCAAATTGCCTGCTCGTCGCGACGGAGGAGAGAAAGCGCGTCAACGGCGCATGTGTGTCGACACGCCAACGGTATCGTTGTCGAACTCGGCCATGGGCTCGCGGGGACACCGTCGAAGAGGCCGCACTCGCCCCGGGCCGGCTCCCGCAACGACGAGAGGACGCCTGATGTCGACTGAACCGAGCAATCCCGAATTGACCGCTTCCGACACGACCGACGACGACACCGCTGAGGTCACATTGGACGCCATCGGCGCCATGGAAGGCGGCTTGGTCAACCTGAAGGTCGGAGACCCTCCCTCCAACGGCAACTACTACTGACAGCTGAGATCGCTCCAGAGGCGGTGAGCGTTCGGGTCTGTGCAGCGAACAGTATTTCGGCCCGACATGCCAGGCGGTTTGGCTTGAGAACCGTGACCCGTCGGCTCGGTCCAACCTTGATGGAGTCCATGACCCACCGACGTGCCACTGCAGGGCAGGTAAGTGCGTTGAACTGTGCGGTCGAATTGCCCGCAAACCCCTGGTGGTGTGGCCCGTCAGCTCGGGCCACACCAGCAACGCTGTTCAGGGGGCGAGGTTCTGGCATGAGCCGGGGGTATTCGCGCGGAACGAACGCTCCTCAGCGACTGCGGCGACTCCAGTTCTGCAGCAACAGGTTCTGCACGCCGGTGCCGTAGGGGATGGTTCGTCGAGCGGTAACGTCCCAGCCTGCGAGCCGGATCGGCTGACACCTGCCGACCCGTTTCACGATGTCCAAATCGCCGCTCGACACGCCGACCCCCGGACCACCATGCGCTACGACCGAGCACCCAAGAACCTCGACCGTCACCCCAACTAACACCCTCGCCGCCCACATGGTCAGCGCCACCTGACCTCAACAACCGGACATGCCGATGGTCGCGTGTCGTGTGGTGCAACGCAGTGAGGTGTCGGGACGATGTGGATGTAACTGTGTTCTGGATTCCGGGGGTGTGCTGGTGGGCGTGTCGCCTCGGCGGGTCTTCCTCAGCCATACCTCCGAGCTGCGGGAGTACCCCGAGGGTGGGTCGTTCGTCGACGCGATGGAGAAGGCCGTGCTGCGGGGCCGGGACGCACCGGTGGACATGGCGCACTTCACCGCCGGCGTTCTCACCCCGGCAGCGTCGTGCCGGGAGCGGGTGGCCGAGTGTGACGTGTACCTGCTGGTCGCCGGGTTCCGGTACGGGTCGCCGGTGGTGGATCGGCCGTCGTTGTCGTACACGGAGCTGGAGTTCGAGGCAGCGACGGAGTTGGGCAAGCCGCGGTTGGTGTTCCTGCTCGACCAACAGGCCGAGGGGCCTGGGGTGTTGTTCCTGGATCCGGAGTTCGGGGATCGCCAGGAAGCGTTCCGGCGACGGCTGATGCTCGACAGCGGCCTGATCGTCAAGACGGTGAGAACGCCGGCGGAGTTGGATGCCGTGGTTGTCCAGGCGTTGGCGGAACTGCGGACCGCCACTACCGCGTTGCCGGACTTCGCGGTCACCACCGGCAGGGGCGCGAGTCCGGGCGGCGTGCCGGTGTGGAAGGTGCCGGCCCGGTTGCAGGGGTTCGCCGGCCGTGAGGAACTGCTGGAGGAGTTGTCGGAGTCCTTGGACGCGGGTCCGGTGGTGGTGCGGGCCATCGAGGGAATGGGTGGTGTCGGCAAGAGCAGCACCGCGATCGAGTACGCGCACCGGCACGCCGCCGGTTACGACGTGGTGTGGTGGATCGCCGCTGAGAACCCCGACCTGATCCCCCAGCAACTGGCCGAACTCGGGCAGGCGTTGCGGCTGACCGAGCCGAGCGAACCGGTCGGCGCGGCCGTGCCGCGCGTGCTGGGAGAGCTGCGAAACCGGGAGCGGGTGCTGCTGGTGTTCGACAACGCCGAACATCCCCAAGCCCTCGCCCCGTATCTCCCAGGAGGTCAGGTGCGGGTGTTGATCACCTCCCGGTACCCGTTCTGGGCGGGAGTGGCCGTCCCGGTGTCGATCGACGTGTTCATCCCCGAGGAGTCCGCCCGGTTCCTGGCCGCCAGAGCACCGCACCTGACCGCGGACGAGATCGCCGAGGTCACCCGGACACTGGGCCACCTGCCCTCGGCGCTGGACCAGGCCGCCGCCCTGCTCGCCGACAGCACCCTCACCCCGGCGAACTACCTGAGCCTGCTCGACTCACGGGCTCGTGACCTGCTGCATCGCGGTGTCACCCTCGGCGCCGACGGTGACACCGCGATGCCGGTGGCGGCGTCCTGGTCGTTGGCCTTCGACGCCCTCGCTCAGCGAGATCCCGCCGCGCTGCAACTGCTCACCCTGCTGGCTTGGCTCGCCCCCGAACCTGTCCCGCTCACCCTGATCACCGGCCATCCCGACGTTCTCCCCGAACCCCTGGCAGCTGTCGCCACTGACCCGCTGCGCATGGCTGACACGATGCGACTGCTGCGCGAACGCGCACTGGCACGGGTCGACGCCGACAGCCTGCTGCTGCACCGCATCCCCGCAGCTCTACTGCGCACCGGCCCTGACGACGCCCGCCATCCGCAGGCCACCACGCACGGGTCCGGCTGGCCGGTCACCGCCGCACTCGTGCTGCGCCGTGGCCTGCCCGAGAACTCGTGGAACAACCCTGCGGTCTGGCCGCAGTGGCACCGGCTGCTGCCACACCTGCTCACCACCACCGCACCCGACCGCCACGATCTGCTCGCCACCCACTGCGACACCCTCATCAACCTGCTCAGCGGCATCTCCAACTACTTGGAAACCAGCGGGCAGCCCCGCCAAGCCCTTCCACACGCTCAACGCGCACACCGACTCGCCCATGACCACCACGGACCCGACCACACCACGACCTTCAACAGCAACACCCGCCTCGCCCTCAGGCTCAGTGCCCTGGGCGAGTACCAGGCCGCACGCGAACTCGACGAGGACACCCTCAACCGACAGCGCCGTGTGCTCGGCGACGACCACCCCAACACCCTCATTTCCGCCAACAATCTCGCCATCAACCTGCGGGGGTTGGGTGAGTACCAGGCCGCACGCGAACTCGACGAGGACACCCTCAACCGGCGGCGCCGTGTGCTCGGCGAAAACCACCCCGACACCCTGAGTTCCGCCAACAATCTCGCCATCAACCTGCGGAAGCTGGCCAAGCACCAGGCCGCACGCGAACTCGACGAGGACACCCTGGCCCGGCGGCGCCGTGTGCTCGGCGACGACCACCCCAACACCCTCAACTCCGCCAACAATCTCGCCATCAACCTGCGGAAGCTGGGCAAGCACCAGGCCGCACGCGAACTCAACGAGGACACCCTCAACCGGCGGCGCCGTGTGCTCGGCGAGAACCACCCCGGCACTCTGCGCTCCGCCAACAACCTGGCCATCCACCTGCGCGAGTTGGGTGATTGCGGGGCCGCACGCGAACTCAACGAGGACACCCTCAACCGGCGACGCCGTGTGCTCGGCGAGAACCACCCCAACACTCTGCGCACAGCACGCAACCTCGTCGTGGTGTTACGCGACCTTGCCCAAGATGATCAGGCTGACGCTCTGCAGGCATGGATCGCCCACGCCACAAAACTTCAACCACGCCAACCAGATGCGAACTAGCGAGTACCGCCGCAGCGCTTCGTTCGTGTCATGACGAAAGTCCGCTCATGCCGCTGGTCGTGGCGGCTCAACAGGGTCTGTCAGACGTACGACGGCCATCTGCCGGGCCTGGACGCCAAGCGCTTGTGCACCAACGGGAGCATGCCCTGCGCACTGCCGGATCCCCACCGGGGCCAGCTGCGACCCGTGTCGGGCTAGGCTGGCCCGCCATGTGGCCTGGGGTGTCGGGGTGCCGATGCCGGACGCGTTGGCCGAGCTCTACCTGCGGTCGGGGGTCGGCTCGTTCGGTGGCTTCCTGCACTTCGAAGCGCCGGACGGCATGTGCACGCACCGGGAGCTCATCGAGGACCTGCTCGACGAGGACCTGCTCGCCGACTCGACTCGCCAATTCCTCGACAGCTTGCCCACCAACTACTTCGGCTTCGGCGTTCTCTCCTCGACCTACAAGCGCCACGACTGGCTCTAGCGGGGCGAGCGCTCGGCTGCAAGCGGTGGTCACGGCTGTTCCCTGTCGCGATGGACTACGCGGTACCGCAGATGTGTGGCGTCGCGGCCTTCGAGCCGGCGCACGAGCTCCAGTTCAACGTGGTCGTGCCCGGCCGGTGCGAACAGCCGCCGTCCGTCGCCCATCAGCACGGGAACAACGTGCAGCTCGAGTTCGTCGAGCTGGCCGGCTGCCAGCAACGCCTGCGCCGCACTCGCGCCGTGGACCATCACGGCTCGATCTCCCGCTGCTTCCCGGGCCTCGATGGCACACGCGTTGACGTCGGTGTAGTACTTCGCGCTACCTGGGGGCTTGTCGGCCGGGTCGATGTGGTGTGTGAGCACGTGGATCGGCACTCCGTCGTGGTGGTCACCTTGCCATCGACCAGCCAGCTCGAACGTGCGACGCCCGGATATCACGGCACCGGTCGCCAGGGCCTCTGCGTACACCTGCCCGTTGACGCCCTCGGACATCCGGTCGTCGAGCCAGTTGAACAGCCGCCCTCCGTTGCGGCCGAGTTCCTGGCCCGGCCGGTCGTCCGGTCCGGCGATGTACCCGTCGACCGACACGGACATGTACAGCCGCAGTGGTGTTCTTCCCATTCTCGATTTCCTCCCTCTGGCCCGTCGGTGGCGGTGTCACCGGTGGGGCACCTTGGCCGCCGGATCCGCCTCTCCCACCTGCACGTCGATCGCGCGACGCCGGATTCGACAACAGGCCCGAGATTCCTCTCCACCAGATGACCGGCTCTCCGGCCTCGTGGACCACAGGCGGTGGCCAAGTCCCTTGGCCAGGTTCGTCGGCGCGCCACCTTTCCCAACTGCCCCACCGGGCCAGAGCGCGCGCCGCTGCACGACATCCAACACGGGGCCGCGCCCCGATCAGCGGCCGGACCGCCGCACGTCCACGTCCGCGCATGCCGCTGCGGGTGTGATCGACTGGCTGACGCACCGCATACGGCCTGGTCGTGGAGACACGGCTCAAACAGATGTGCGGCCTCTTGAGGTTGTACTGCGGTTGGCAGTGGCGGCCTCCCATGCGGTTTCCGACCCGAATGGGAAGGGTCAGTGGGTTTCGATGGTGAAGCCGCCGTCGATGACCATGTTCGCGCCCGTGACGTTACCGGCGACGCGATCGCTGGCCAGGAACAGCGCGAGGTCGGCGACCTCCTCCGGCCTGGTGAAACGGCCGGTGACCGCCTGGGCCGCAGCCTGATCGGCGATGGAACCCGGTGTCGCGCCGGCGGTGGCGGCGATGGTCTCGGCCACGCCGCCGGTACCTAGCCAGAGGTCGGTCGCGACGGGACCGGGGCTGATGGAGTTGATCCGGATGCCGTGTGGGCCGAATTCCTTGGACAGCGCCTTGGTGAGGTTGACCAGTGCGGCCTTCGCCGCGCCGTAGTCGATCACGGTGGGGTCTGGCAGGGTGGCGTTGACTGAGGCGATGTTGACGATGCTGCCCCGGCCGGCGGTCAGCATCGCGGGCAGGGCGACCCTGGTGGTGCGCACCGCGGCCAGGAAGTTGAGAGTGATCGAGTGCGCCCACTGGTCGTCGGTGACGAGTAGAAACCCCATGGTTCTCGGCGTGACGAAGCCGACGTTGTTGACCAGGATGTCGAGGCGGCCACGGTCAGCCAGCGCCGCGTCCACGAGCCGGCCGGGCCCGTCGACGGTGCCGAGGTCGACGGCGACGGCGACGGCCTTGCCGTCCTCGGTGAGCGCGTCCAGCTCCGCGCTGCTGGACCGGGCGCCGGCGATGACGTAGGCGCCCTCGGCGACGAGCGCGGCAGCGATGGCCAGACCGATGCCCTTGCTGGCACCGGTGACAACGGCGACCTTGCCGTCGAGTCCGAGATCCACGTGTCTGTCTCCCTAGATGCCGTGGGTGTGCAGCCAGTCGAGAACGGTGTCGGCGACGTCGAGCCAGCCGCTGTCGACCGTGAGGGAGTGGCCGCGGCCTTCGAACTGCTTGAACTCGGTGACCGCGGTGGAATCCCGGTACTGCTTGAGCATGGAGCGGGTCACGACGTCGGGCACGGTGTGGTCGGCGGTCCCGGAGATCAGCAGCAGCGGTCCACGATCGGCGCGGTGGGTGTCGACCTGCGCCTGTGAGTGCAGCACGAAGTTCGCGGCTGCCACCTGGAACAGCGGACGGGCCGGTGCCGGGACCACCCACCGCCGGTAGATGTCCGCCGACTCCTGCTCGGTCAGCGCGTTGCCGAAGCCGAAGCGGAACTGCTTCTCGCTCAGCGTGACAGCGCGGTGCAGGTTGGCCGGATTGCCCAGCGCGGGCAGTCCGGAGCGCAACTGGGCCAGCGGGAGCGGCAGGACCCCCTTGATCTGGGCTGGGTCGATCGCGACGCCGGCGCGTCCGATGCCCTGGCCGAGCAGCTTCTCCGTGATCAGGCCTCCGAAGGAGTGGCCGATGATGACCGGGGCCTCGTCGAGGCCGGCGATGATCGAGGCGAAGTGCTCGGTGGCCTGGTCGATGGTGGTGTCCGCGACCGCCTCCGGGTGCTCCCTCGCCCCTTCGACGGTGTCGGGCTCGTGAGGCCAGCCAGGTGCGACGGCGGAGTATCCGGCCGCCTCGAAGTGGTCGATCCAGGGCTGCCAGCTGGTCGAGTGCAGCCACAGGCCGTGGATGAACACGACCGGCGTTCCTTGGTCCGGCAAGATAATCCTCCGTTCGCCTCGGTTTCTGGTGGTCAGACAACACCCGGCGGCAGCGCGGCGTCCAAGACCCGTTGCACCGCGATCGATAACCGCACTGGCATCGTTGCCGGTCCCGCCCTACGGTCAAGCCAGGAGGACCGGATGGATCTCGACCTGAGGCTGGTGCGCTACTTCGTCACGGTCGCCGAGGAGCTGCACTTCGGTCGGGCCGCGGTCAGGCTGTTCATCAGCCAGCCGGCGTTGTCCAAGCAGATTCGCAAGCTGGAGGACGACCTGGGCGGCCGGCTGCTGCTGCGCGACAGCCGCCACGTCGCACTCACCCCGCGAGGTGAACACTTCCTGGAGCAGGCCAGGCAGCTGTTGGCCCTCGCGGACCGCATGCAGCGCGAGCCGCAACCCGATCGCGTGCGTATCGCGCACATCTTCAGCCTGGACAGCGGACGCGTCATCGCTGACGCCTTTCGCGAGCGGTTCTCCGAGGTGCGGGTCGTGGAGAGCTCGATGGACAGCACCCGGCAACTGGCCGCGCTGCTGGCCGACCAGCTCGACGTCGCGATCATTCGAGTGACCGCGCCGATGAGAACCGACCACCCGACGGGTTGGCGGCACACATTGCTGCGGCTCGAGCCGTTCTGGCTCGTGGGCCGGCCAGGAGACTCGCCTCGCCCCTCCGCGTCACTGCACGAGCGCCCCATCGAGGTCTTCGGGGATCCCCCCGGCTCGGCGCTGTACAACACGCACGGGCGCTACCTCAGCTCCCTCGAGCAGCACACCGGCCTGGCGTTGCGGTGGCTTGGCAACCCCGGCACCTTCGACCACTGCCACGCAGCGCTCACCCGTGCCCGCGCCCAAGCCTATGTTCTCGAATTCGACAGCTATGCCCACCGGTACGTGGACAAGGGCATACCGATCCATCAACCGGAAGAACTCCGGCCCGTGTATCCGTGGTCCCTGGCATGGCGCGACGGCGAGCAGTCGGAAGCCGTTCAGCAGTTCGTTCGTCTTGCGCAGGAAACGGCCGAACGCCACCGTTGGCTACAGCCCGAGCGGGACGGCGGCCCACTCTGGGTGCCACCGGAAGACCTCCTCGACGCCGCGGCGCTGGCGCCGTGACTACAAGTGCGGCGGCTTGGTGGTGTTGCTCGACGGTGACGGGTTTGAGCCAAGTCGTGCCATCGCCATCGACGCTGCCTTCGGGCAGAACGAACTGGCACATGAAGTTGTCCAGCAGTTCAGGCATCCTCGGCTGTTCCCACCAACCCTCCTCACCTTGTGCGAAGCTCGGGTTCCGCCTGATCGGTCTCATTGTCCGGTCGGCTGAGGGAGCGACAACAGGGCATTCCGCCAACGAAGTATCAGTCTTCCGCGTTGGCTGCACATTGCGCGCATGACACCGAACGCGTCATCGGCAGCGCAGGAGTGCATCTTCTGCGCCATTGTGACGCGACAGGCCGAGGCCGGTGTGGTGTACGAGGACGAGACCGTTGTTGCCTTCATGGACCTGAACCCCGTCACGCTCGGGCACCGCACACCTTGGTGCAGTCCGCGGTCCATGCGCCACCACCAACGCCGGCCCTCTCGTCCACTCATGCCGAGTCCAACCGAGGACGCCGATGGCACGACGCGACAACGCAACCTCGTACCGCAGATCAGCTCATCCACGGGTGGTGAACGCACACCTGTTCCGGAGCGTGTCCACCACCCAGGAGTCGCGTCACGCCTTGGCGAACGTCTCCGCGAAGATCGGCACCACGGAGGTCAGCTGGGCCTCGGCTGCCGTCTGGGTGAGGCCGAACGCCACCACGAGCGTGATGAGCGTGCCGCGGCCCATCACCGCGTGACATGACCAGTCGACCAGGTCGGGATCTTTGTTCGTCTCGCAGTATGCGTAGAAGTCGTCGACGCCCTGCGGTTTCGTGAGCGGGATGGTCACCTTGATCTGATCAGCGGCACGGGAGCCGGCACACAGCTTGACCCTCGCCCGCACCGACTCCACCAGGGTGGCCGCCGGACGGTCGGACATGGCGTGGACCCGTTGGAACAGGTCCAGCCGCCCTGCCCAGACCCGGGTCCGCGCGACCGACACGCCGTCGACGTGGATCGGGGTGTCGTTGCAGACGGAGGCGACCATCTCGCCTTCGGCACCGGGGTCGCTGTCGTTCGCCGGTGTGCTCTGCTTGAACTTGCCGCCGAGAGCGTCGAACGCATCGGGTGGGGCGGTGGCCGCCTTGGCGCGCTGGTTCAGTTCCGCCGGAGTCGGTGGCACCGTCGTCGTCGTGGTGGTCGTGGCAGGTGGTGCGGCTGCCGGCTCACCACCGCAGGCCGTGGTCAGAGCGGCTACCACCATGACGGCAGCACAAATGCGCTTGTTCAACTTGCTCCCCCAGGAGTTTCGCGCCCGGCAACGGGCGTCCGGGGAGGATCTAACCAAACCCGTCACGGACGACGGCGGTCGAGGCCAGCAGCCGGTCCAGCTCGCCGCGCACGTCCAGCCCCGCCCGTCAGCCCCAGCAACTGACCCACCTCGTGAGTGTTCCCCAGGCAGGAGAACACTCACGAGGGGATTCATGTCAGGCGCTGCCCCTGACCCCCGGCGAGCAGATCGGGGAGTTGCCGCTCTTCACCAGGCAGACCCGGATGGCCACCGGGGTGTCCTCCCCGAGGTTGCCGCTGTCCCAGCCACTGCAGTACGGCGACGAGTGGCCGCGGGTGTTGACGGAGCGGTCGGTGTCCCAGTTGGAGCCCGGGTTGACGTCCAGCTGGGTCTCGATGCCCCAGCCGTCCGCGAACCGGTCGCAGGCCTGGATCGCGTCGCCGGGGACGCCATCGGCCGGGTCGGCGTTGAACTTTCCGATGCCCAGATGGTTCCCGGCGCTGTCGTACAGGTCGTACACGATGCTCTGCGACTGGATGCTGACCTCGATTCTCGGCTGCTCCGGGGTGGCGGCGCTGGCCTGGCCGCCCACCAGCACCAGGCCCAACGTGGTGACCAGGCCCGCGAGTGCCGCGAAGGTGCGCTTCATCCGTTTCCTTCCCTCGAATGGGTTGTGCGTTGCCATTCGTAGGGGGTTGCGATGTTGTCCAGCAGCAGGTCACCGGCCTGGACAATCAACATCGGCCAACGCGTGCGGCACAGATGCGGGCGATCACGGCGTCCGGGTCGAGGTTCCACCTGATCACGCGGGGGTCGGCGCCGGTGGACGTCAGTGTGCTGCCGTTGAAGGCGACGGCGTTGACCGGGCCGGAGTGGCCGGTCAGCGTGGCGACCTGGTCGCGGGTACCGGTGTCCCACAACGTGATCACGGTGTCGCTCCCGGCGACCGCGAGCAGCGAGCCGGTGCTGTCGAGCGCGAGTTCCCGTACGGCACCGCGTTGACCGGGCAGGGTCGCGCTCTGTTGACGCGCAGCGACGTCCCAGAAGATCACCGCGCCACTGGCGTCACCGGTGATCAGCGTCCGGCCGTCGGGCGTGAACGCGATGTCCCGCAACGCGTTCCCGAGTTCACCGAGAACCGCGAGCTGACGGGAGTGCTCGACGTCCCAGAGGATGATCCGCCCGTCGTTGCCTCCGGAGGCCAGCACTGTGCCGTCCGGACTGAAAGCCAGCGCCTCCACGGCGGCGGTGTGCGCGACGGGGAGATTGCGTGGCGGCGCATCGGAGGTCGGGTCGAACAGCCTGATCGTGCGATCGGCGCCGCCGGAGGCGACCGAACTCCCGGTCAGGGCCAGGCCGGTCACCGGACCGTCGTGCCCGGCGATGGTGCGCACCGGTCTTCGCGACGTCAGGTCCCACGCGGTGACCGCGCCTTCGTCCCCCGCGGACAACAGGGTTCCGTTGGGGTGGAAGGCAACCGACTTCACCGTCGCGGGCGCCGCCAGCTCGGCGATCCGTGTGCCGGAGGGATCCCAGATCATGATCGACTTGTCCGAGCCGCCGGTCGCGATGCGTCCGTCGGGCGCCATGGCAACGCCGAACGGCGGAACGGAATGTCCGGTGAACGCGGGCAAAGCGACCTGCCACACGCTCACGCTGTCGTCGCCGCCCGCGGCCAGCTGGGTCCCGTCCGGACTCAGCCCAGCCGCGAAGAACGCCCCGGTGCGGGAGATCAGTCCGGTCAGCCAGCCGCCGTCGGGCACCGACCACCACCGCACGGTGCCGTCGTCGGCCGCGGACATCAGCATCCGTCCGTCCGGGCTGAACTCGACGGATCTGATCCCCGCGGTGTGCCGCCGCAGGAAACTCGGCTCTCCCCCGGCCCGCAACACCACCTGGCTGTCCGCGCCACCGCTGGCCACCGAGCGGCCGTCTCGACTCAACGCCACCGTGAGCGCCGGACCGCGATGATCCTGGAACACCTGCTGCGCGCCGTTCACCCGGTTGTGCACGAGCACACCGTTCTGCCCGGCCAGCGCGACCAGGTCGCCGCCCAGCGACACGTCGTGGACCTCGCCGAGCGAATGCGGAATCCGCAGCACCTCCCGCGTCCCGTCCCACACGATGACCGTGCCGTCCTGTGAAGCGGACGCCATCAGACGACCGTCATCGCTGTACGAAATGCTGTTGATCCGGCCGTGCGGCACGGAAAGGACCTGCGCGGCGGCGTGTGTGGTCAAGTCCCACAACACGATCTGCTCATCGTCACCACCAGAAGCGAGCACCGGCGCGGAAGGGTGGAACGCCAGCGCGCGAACCGGCTTCGAATGCTGGGTCAGCGCCATCGGCGGAGCAGACCCGACGGGCGAGCGGACCTGCACGGATCGATCGTCCCCGGCGGTGGCGAGCAGCTTGCCGTCCTGGCTGAACGCCACCGCCCGCACCGCGCCACGATGGTCCTTCAACAGCACCCGCGGCGGCTTGTAGGCGGCGGTGCTCAGCAACGCGCCGCGTGCCTCGATCGTCGGTGACGTGCGGAAAGCCTGCACGGCAAGGACTTCGGCCTCGTCCGGCCGTGACGCACTGAGGTCCTGAGCCTGTAGAGCGAGCTGACGGGACAAGGCGACCTGTTGCCCGGCAACGGCGGCACTGCGCTGGAACACGGCGGCGACAGCGATCACCATGCACGCCACCACCAGCACAGCCAGGGCTTTGACGAGGTTGCGCAGCCGACGGGCCTGCCGCCGAGTGCCGGCACGTTCGGCGGTCTCGTGCGCCTCACTCGCCGCGAGGAACTCCCGCTCCAACGGCGACAACGCGACCGGCGAGTCCGAAGCCAGCGACCGCGCGACCTCCAACCGCACACCTCGGTACAACGCACCGGAATCGCGGTCGACAGCGTCCCAGGCGAGGGCGGCCGTGGTGAGGTCCTGGTGCTGCTGCAGGCGTTCGCGGTCCTCTTCGATCCACGCCCGCAGTCGCGGCCAGGCCCTGGTCAACGCCTCGTGCGCCAGCTCAACGCCGCCGTCGGCGACCACCACGAGCCGTGCGGCGACCAGTGCGTTCAACGCCGGGCCCATCACCTCGTCCAGCGCGACCCGCCGACGCAGGTCGTAGGCACCGTGGTTGGTCTGCACCAACCGGAGCAGCAGCGAACGAGCAGCGGCCTGACCAGCGGAGTCGAGCTCCGTGAACGCCTGCTCGGCGGTAGCGGCGATCGCGCCGGACACCCCGCCGCTGGCCCGGTAACCGGCCAGCGTGAGCTTGCTGTTCTCCCGTCTTCGCCACGTCTCCAGCAACGCGTGCGACAGCAACGGCAACGCGCCCGGCTGGCCATGAGCGTCGATCACCGCGGCCGCGACCATTTCCGGCTCGACCTTGAGACCGGCAGCGGAAGCGGGTTCAACGACCGCCCGGCGCAACTCGTCGGGTGCCATCGGCCCGACCAGCACCTGCGCGTCCCGCAGGGCGGTGACCAGCGAAGGGATCGCCGTGCACTGGTCCAGGAAGTCGATCCGGCAGCCGATGACGACCTTGGCGCCGGACGACAACAAGGCGGCGACGAACGAGGCGCGCTCGTCCAGGTCGGCGCACAGCGTGAACGTCTCCTCGAACTGGTCCACGACGATCAGCTCAGGCTGGTCCGCGGTCCTGGCCGTCAGCTCCCGCAGCGGACGGGCGGTCGGCGTCAGCACGACCGAGGACAGCGACAGCGAGGGCACCAGACCGGCCCGCAGCAGCGACGACTTGCCCGATCCGGACGCCCCGAACACCCCCAGGAACGACCGTTTCCCCACCTCCCCCACCAGATGCGCGACGAGCTCCTCACGGCCGCGGAACAGCGAGGCGTCCGAGGGCTGGAACGCCGCGAGCCCGAGATAGGGAGCGCTCTCGTCGCAGGGCGCGAGAACCGAGGCGGCCACCTCCCGCCACTGCTGCTCCCAGAACGACGTGTCCCCCTCGCAGGCCTCCACGTACCCGAGCGTCACGGCCAGCGTCGGCAACTGGCTGCCGCCCGCGGCCTCGGACAACGCCGTGGACGAGAAATGGGCTTTCCTGGACAACTCCCGGTAGCTCGGCGATCCGGCCTTCTCGCGCAGCCGGCGCAACTCCCACGCGAAGCGCTGGACCGGGCCTTCCAATGGGTCGAGCGGACGTTCGGGCCGTCCCACCGCACCTCCCCTGTTCGACTACGAATGATTGTCCAGGCTGATCAGACGTTGCTGGACAACTCCCACCCCACAAACGTGGACGCCGTGAAACGACTCGGGTTCATCGTCGCGATGTTGCTGCTGGCAGCGGGCACGCCGGCCACGGCAGCACCCAACCAGATCACCGAACGGGACGGTTCCGCCTTCGCGCTGACCGCGGACTGGTCGCTGGACACGCAGGCCGCGGGGCTGGTGTCCACGCTCGGTTCGCGCCTGCCGGTGTCGGGAGTGCTGTCCGCCGCCAACCGGTCCACCAACGACTGCTCCACCAGCCGCAAGCAGGCTCAGCCGGAGTACTACGACCGCACCGACATCCCGTTGCAGCCCAGCCAGATCCTGCACAGCAGCGACCGGTTCTGCTGGGACGACGCCGACAGCACGGTGTCCTACTGGGTGCCGCAGGGCGTCACCGGGTCATCCGACGCGGACGACGACGGCCAGTGGGGACCGAACAAGGTCATGGCCGTGAGCTGGCACTACGACACCGGCAAGGCCGGGACGACGACGGACCACGGGGCGCGGCTGTCCCTGGTCGACCGCGTCACCGGCAAGTACCGGCACGTGTTGCTGGTGGAACCGACCAGCTCCTCGAACTTCCGAGCGGTGCCGATCCACGCGGGCGGCCTGGCCTGGCTGGGACGCTATCTGTACGTCGCCGACACCTCACGTGGCCTGCGTGTGTTCGACATGGAACGCGTGCTCGAGGTGGCCACCGACCAGAGCGACGTGATCGGCAAGAACGGGACGAAGTACTACGCCTACGGCTACCGCTATGTCGTGCCCCAGGTGGCCACATACCGTCAGGCGGCCACGCCGCCGTCGCCGTGCGTGCCCCAGCCGAACGCACTGTGCTTCTCGTCGCTGGCCCTCGACCGCAGCACGACACCGGACACGCTGGTCGTCGGCGAGTACCGGGACGGCCGCAGCACGGACCTGTCCATCGACGGCGGCCGCGTCGTGCAGTACAACGTCGACGCCTCCACCCGCGAGCTCACGGTGACCTCGGGCAAGGCCGTGCCGAGCAGGGCGGTGACCATTCCGAAGAGCAACGTCCAGGGCGCGCAGACCTGGCAGGGCGACTACTACCTCGGCCGCAGCTCGGCGGACAAGCACAGCTTCCTGTTCGCCGGTGCCGCGGACGTGAACGCGTACAGCTGGGCGGTCGGCGGCGAGGACCTGTACCACGAGCACGGCAGCGGTCTGTTGTGGACGGTCACTGAGCACGCTTTCAACGCCGCCAACACGCTGATCGACAAGCGGATCGTGTTCGCGGTCCCGCTCGCAGGGATCACTCCGCGATGAGTTCTCCGGCGCTGGTTCGGTTTTCACCGTTGTGCGGGCGTGCACGCCGAATCTCGCAGGCTTTAGCATTCCCTGCGAACGCGTTGAACAACCAGCGCCGCGAACTCGATCCCGGCGAAAGGCCCGGCGGCATGGACGACTTGACAACCCCACCGGGTCCGCACGGCGAGCACGCCCCCGGAGCCGATCGGCAGGATCCGCTGGACCGCCTCGACGAGGCCACCTCCGCACTGATGATGCTGCGGGACGGTTTCTCCGCCGAGGAGCCGCTCGACGACGTGCTTCAGCGGCTCGCCGAGACCGCCACGAGAGCGATCCAGGACGCCGACGCGGTCACCATCACCGTCAACCCCGAGCAGCCGAGAACCGCGGCCGCCAGTGACGCCTCGCTCGTCGAGATCGACGAGAAGCAGTACAGCGCCGACCGCGGCCCGTGCCTGGAGGCCGCGCGCACGCTCCGGGCCGTGCGCGCGGTCGTCGGCGACAACAGGACCAGCTGGCCCGAGTTCGACGCGGCCGCCGAGCAGCACGGCGTGCGCGCTTACCTGTCCGTACCGATCGTGCTGCCGGCCTCGGACCACAGCGACGCGAGACACATGGGGTCGCTCAACATCTACAGTCACACCGGCACCGCGTTCGACCCGTTCGACGAAGGCCTGATGCGGCTGTTCACCACCGCCGCCAGCGCCGCGATCGACAACGCCCACCGCTGGCAACGCTCCCGCGAGCAGATCACCCACCTCGAGACCGCGCTCCTCTCACGTGCGGTCATCGACCAGGCCAAGGGTGTGCTCATGGCGGTGCACTCGTGCACCGCGGACGAGGCCTTCGCCATGCTCGTGCAGCGGTCCCAGAACGAGAACGTCAAGCTGCGTGAGGTCGCGCAGCGCCTGCTCGACAGCGTCGCCCCGGGGTAAACCGCTACTTCAGCGGTGGATGCGGCGCGCACGGTGTGGCCGCGGGTCCCTTCGACCAGCGCACGTACAGCTCCTCGTCCCCCGGACAGGTCGTGACGGCCGTGCGGGACACGTTTGCCGGGCGCACTTCAGCGGCAACCCAACCACTGCTGATCGAGGTGAAGGGGCCCGCAGATGCGTTCGTTGCGTTCGTCGTGGTCGGTCGCCTGTGAGCGCCTCCTGACCGTGATCAACCTCGGACGCGCGCGGGTCGACGCACCGCCACCGGTCCGGTGAGTTCGGGTGACCGGACGTGCCGAGGACTGGAACTCGGCGTTCCGCCAGATCATCAACGGCGCCCACCTGGCCACGGCCGGCGATCTGGCGGCGCTGCTGGACGAGGCCGCAGCCAAGGTCGGCATCACCGCGCATCTGTACATCGTCGACGTGGGTCAGCAGTGGCTGCGCTCGGTCCGTTCCGGAGGAGGGCCGGCGTTGCGGGTGGACTCCACGACGGCCGGACGCGCGTTCCAGCGGACCGACATCATCACCGTGCGCGATTCGCCGCCGTACCTCTGGCTGCCGGTGCTGAACGGAACCGAGCGGCTCGGCGTGCTCCAGACGATCCTGCACGGCGACGGAGACCCCGGCGACCAGTGGATCCGCGAGCACTGCTGGGAGTTGGCGGGGCTTCTGGGGCACCTCATCATGAGCAAGCTCCGCTACAGCGACTTCCTGCACGTCCTGCGCCGCACCACGACGTTCTCCGTGGCGTCCGAGCTGCTGTGGCAGCTGCTGCCACCACAGACCTTCGCCTGTGACCAGCTGACGGTGACGGCGGTGATGGAGCCGTATCACGCGGTCGGCGGCGACGGCTACGACTACTCCGTCGACAACGGCCGCGCGCACGTCTCGATCTTCGACGCGATGGGCCACGACATGCACGCGGGCCTCACCACCGCGGTGGCGCTGGCGGCCACCCGCAACGCCCGCCGCAACGGTCTTGGGCTCCTCGAAGGTGCCGAACTGGCTGACGAGGCCGTGCGGCAGCAAGCGACCGAGGGACTCAAGGCCCCGTTCGCGACGGCGGTGCTCGCCGACCTCGATCTCGCGACCGGCGTGGTGCGCTACGTCCTCGCGGGACACCCACCGGCCCTGGTGCTGCGCGGCGGCAGGATGGTCAAGGCGCTGAAGGACCCGGTCACCCTGCCGCTCGGACTCGGCCACCTCACCACGGCGCCACGGCGGCTCGGGCGCGAACAACTCCAGGCGGGCGACCGGATCCTGCTCCACAGCGACGGTGTCACCGAGGCGCGCGACCCGCGGGGCGAACAGTTCGGCGTGGAGCGCCTGGTCGATCTCACCGAACGTCACGAAGCCGCTGGTCTGCCCGCACCCGAGACTCTGCGCCGGGTGTCCCGCGCGGTGCTCGACCACCAGCGTGGGCGACTGCAGGACGACGCCACCCTGCTCCTGCTCGAGTGGGGCAGGACCGCGGCCCGCAACGTCCTTCCGTGATCTCCAGGTGGGTTTATCGGCGGCTGAGCCGGGAACGCCGGGGAGAGACGCCGGCGGGGCGGAGGACTCGATCTTGAGGCCAGGTGGAGCTTGACGAGTGTCGATCAGTTCGGTGAGACCGTTGGCGTGGAAGAGGAGTTTCTGCTCATCGACCCGGCGTCCGGGCGCACGGCGGTGCGTGCGGACGCTGTGCTGCGGGTACTGGAGAACACTCCGCTGACCCGGTTCCACGCCGAGCTCGCGGGCACCCAGGTGGAGGCCGCGACCGGCCCCTGCGTCGAGCTGACCGAGTTGCGGGCCGCGTTGTCCGACGCACGGGACCGGGTGCGCACGGCGGCGCGGACGCAGGGTCTCCGGGTGGTGTCGGCAGGTCTTCCGGAACGCGGGGCGGAGCATCCCGTCGGCGCGTCCGGCGGACGGTTCCGCGAGATTCTGAGCCGCTATGCGGGCGTGGTCGCGGACTACGAGGCGTGCGCGTGCCAGGTGCACGTCGGGGTGCCCGACCGGGAGACCGGTGTGGCGGTGCTGAACCACCTGCGGCCGTGGTTGCCGACCCTGCTGGCGTTGTCGGCGAACTCCCCGCACGGCGGCTACGCGAGCTGGCGGATGGTGCTGCAGTCGCGGTTCCCGGGATCCGGTGTGCCACCGTGGTTCTCGTCTGCGGACGACTACGACGCGCAGGTCAGCCGGATGGTCGAGTGCGGGACGCTGGTGGACGGGTCGATGACGTTCTGGCTCGCCCGGCTCTCCCGCCGGCTGCCGACCGTCGAGTTCCGCGCCGCGGACGCCGTGCCCGAGGTGGAGGACGCGATCGTGCAGGCCGCGTTGTCACGGGCGCTGGTGCGCACCGCGATCAGAGACCTCGCCGCCGGGCGCGAGGCCCGGCGTGTCCGCGATGACGTGTGCGCCGCAGCGGTGTGGACGGCGGCGCGGCACGGTCTGGACGGCCCCGCCGTGCACGTCCAGCGCGAGTGCCGGGTGCCCGCGACCGATCTGCTCGACGAGTTGGTCCGCCACGTCACCCCCGCGCTGGAGGAGACCGGTGACCTCGACGTTCTGGAGAAACTGTCATGACGAAGCTGCCGGAACCCCGCGGTCCCCTCTCCGCGAACCTCAACGAGGCGCTGCTCGGCCGCGGAGCACTGCCGTCTCCAGGCGACCTCGACCCGTTCGGGGAGGACGCGACCATCGCCCTGCACACGATGTACGAGCTGCACTACGCCGGGTTCGACGAGGTGGACGGTGCGTGGGAGTGGGATCCCGATCTCCTGCGGCTGCGCGCCGCGCTGGAGAAGGACTTCCTCGACGCGTTGCGGAAAGGCGTGACCACACCGCCCCTGGAGGAGGCGCTGGACGCGTTGCTCGTCGAGGTCGTGCCCGGCGACGGTGTCTCGCATCATCTGCGCGATCACGGCGACCGCGAGCAGATGTGCGAGTGCTTCGCGCACCGCTCGGTCTACCACCACAAGGAGGCCGACCCGCACGCGTGGGTCATCCCCCGGCTGCGCGGCAAGGCCAAGGCGGCACTGGTGGCGGTCGAGTACGACGAGTTCGGAGGCGGACGTGAGGACCGCATGCACTCGCGGCTCTACGCGGACCTGCTCGCGGCCGCGGGAATGTCCGCCGAATACCTGCACCACCTGGACGACGTGCCCGCTCCCGCCATCGCGATCGTCAACATGATGTCGCTCTTCGGGTTGCACCGGTCGCTGCGCGGTGCGCTCGTCGGTCACTTCGCCGCAGCCGAGATCACCACCGCGCCGAGCGCCGCGAGGATGCTGCAGGCGCTGGACCGGCTGGACTTCCCGCCGGCGTGCAAGCTCTTCTTCAGCGAGCACGTCGAGGCGGACGCGGTGCACGAGCAGATCATGCGCCGCGACGTCATCGGCGATCTGCTCGCACGTGAACCGGACCTGACAGCGGACGTCGTGTTCGGCATCCAGGCCACGGAACTCCTCGAGGCCCGGCTGGCCGATCATCTGTTGTCGTCCTGGCGCTCCGGCTCGACGTCGTTGCGCACGCGCCGGCGGTGGCTGGTGTCGCAGAACGGATAGCGCTTGCTCCGGCGGCATGCGCACACCGCCACGACGAACCGGTCGGACGCGTGCACCACGCCGTCGACCTCGATCTCGACCGGCCCCTCGACGAGGACCGGGCCGCCCTGCACGACGGTGACCCTACGCGGGCTTGTCACCGCGGATCACCACCAGTTCCTCGTGCCGCTGGCCCGGTTCGACCAGTTTCCTGGCTTCCAGGAACGGAATCCGGCCGCGCATCACCGGTCCGAACGGTGTCCAGCGCCGGTCGACGACGGACGCCTTCAGCCCGGCGTCACGCAGCTTGCTCACGGTGGTGTCCACTCCGCACAGACCCGAGTGGACGAGAAGCAGCGTCCCTCCCGGCTCCAGGAGGTCAGAGACCTTGGCGCACAGCGGATCCAGCAACTCACGCCCGTCGACCCCTGCGTCCCACGCCCGAGCCTGCCCTCTGGCGGCCTGGTTCGCGGGCACGTACGGCGGGTTCGCCAGCACGAGATCGAACCGTCCGCGGACGTCGAGGACGTTGCCCCACCGCACGCGAACCGGCCGGCCGAGCGTGTTCAGCCGCGCGGTGAGCACCGCGCGCAACGACACGTCGACCGCGGTCACCGTCGCCGCGCCCGCGCGCAACGCGGCCAGCGCGAGCGCTCCGGTGCCCGTGCCGACGTCGAGGACCTTCGCCCCCGCCGGAACAGCGGCGGCGCGCAGGGCCTCGATCAAGAACCGTGTGTCCTCTTGAGGCGTGTACACGCCGGGAGCGTTGGTCAGCATCACAGGTACCACATACCCGCGAAAAAGCGGTCCACACAGGAACGCCGGACGCGACTGTCACGACTCTGCGGAGCCGGGTTCCGACATCTTGCGGTGCGCCTTGGCCTTCACCGGATCCGGCAGCACACGACCGGCGAGAGCCTGCGCCTTGTTCTTCACCGAGCCGGCGACGACGTGGTCCTCGCCCTTCATCAACGCCTCGAAGCCCTCACGCGCGACCTGCGCCGGATCGTCCTTGGCGCCCTGGGCCACCTTGGTGTCCTGCATGCCCGCACGGTCGAAGAAGTTCGTGTCCGTCGGGCCGGGCATCAGCGTGGTCACGCTGACACCGGTGTCCTTCAGCTCCTCGCGCAGACCCTGCCCGAACGACGACAGGAACGCCTTCGACGCCGAGTACACCGTCTGGAACGGCCCTGGGGTCGTAGCCGCGATCGACGACGTGAACAGCACACGCCCTTCCTTGCGGTCCACCATGTCCGCGAGCACACGGTGCGTCAGGTGCACGGCGGACGTGACGTTCAGGTTGACGATCTCCAGGTTGTCGTCCACGGACGTGTCCCGGACGAAGTCGCCGCCGACGCCGACACCCGCGTTGACCGCGAGCGCGTCGACCGGCCGCCCCTTCATCCTGATGCGCGCCACCAGATCCTCGACGCCCTGGTAGGACGACAGGTCGACCTGCACCGCGTCCACCTCGACGCCACGGCCTCGAAGCTCCTCGCCGACGGTGTCGATCGCGGCGTCCTCGGCCGCGATCACGAGGTCGTAACCGTTGTCCGCGAACACCTTCGCGAGCTCGAGACCGATACCGCTCGAAGCTCCCGTCACGACTGCCTGTGGGTTCACCGATCCTCCTTCAGGGCGGGTGGCCGACACCACGGAGGTACCCAGGACGGCCTGGGACATTCGCGGGTGCCGGGCTCACTGCCGCAGGAGTTCTCCGAGCCGCCGCGCGAAGTCGATGAACGGCACGGCCGCCACCATCTCGCAGCGGGCGGCGCCGATGACCTGACGCCGAGCCAGGCCGCGTTCGGCCCACTCGGCCCCGATGCGCGGGAAGTACGTGTCGTCGTCGTTGCCGACGTCCGGCGCTTCGAGCCAGACCCTCTGAGGAAGGAGTTGCGGTTGTGGCCCACGCCGAGCAGCAGGATCCGCGCGTCCAGTTCGTAGAGCCTGCGGAACGGAGACTCCGCCCCCAGCGCGTAGGCGAACGGCTGGTACCCGGTGATGTCCTTCGCCGCCGCGCCGATCGCCGCCACCGAGGCCTGCGGATGCCCGCTGCGCGCCCGGTCCCGCTCGGCCAGCACCGCGGTCGGAACCGCGCCCATCCGGGTGGGAAACGCGTCGTGGAACAGCGGAACGCGCGCCCTGGCCTCGTCCACGCAGGGAATTCCCGCCATCCGGCAGTCCAGGTGACGATCGGTGGTGACGCCATCGGACCTACGACGGCGAGGTCGAGCTCGACCGGCAAAGCCGGCTCGGACTGGCGGCACCATTCCGCGAGCTGCCGCCAGTCCGAGCGTCGGCTTGTGCGCGTAAACGCCGCAGAAATGCGCGGGGGTGCGCAGCGAGCCGGCGATGTCGGAGCCGATGGACAGCGCGCCGAACCCGGACGCCAGTGCCGCCGCCGACCCGCCGGAGGACCCGCCCGAAGTGCGACCGTGATCCCACGGGTTGTTGGTGGTGCCGTAGATCTCGTTGAAGCTCTGGATGTCCTGCAGCCCCAACGGCACATTGGTCTTGCCGAGGACCACCGCACCCGCGGCCTTGAGACGCGACACCTGCACCGCGTCCTCGGCCGGCAGGTAGTCCCGGTGCGGCGGCATGCCCCAGGTCGTGGGCAGCCCGGCGATGTTGTACGACTCCTTGACCGTCACCGGAACACCGAGCAGCGGCCGGTCCTCACGACGCGCGAGTGCCTCGTCGGCACGGTGTGCGGCGGCTCGCGCACGGTCGAAGTCCGGCACGCAGATCGCGTTGATCACCTCGTCGTCGCGCTCGATGCGGGCGATCGCCTCGTCTGTCAGTTCCACCGATGTCACCGCACCGGCGCGCAACGCGGACACGAGTTCTTCGGCGGTGTGAAAGCTCCATTCCATGAATCCGAAGCTAACGACCCGCCGCGGAGGGCACGAAATTCCAGTTTGCGAAACAGGAAAACTGAACGGGCCATAATATGCCACATCCCGCAACAGGATGGACGTCTCAATTCTTGTTCGCTCACCATTGCTCCACCCCCCCCCAGAACGTTCCCTCCCAACGACAACACGTCGTGGCCCAATGCCCTGCCATGCCGCCGATCGCGTTGCTCGAACGCTCATGCCGATGTGCGCGCGGGGCCTGGGGATCGCAACGGCGATGAGTTTCGCTGTGGTGCCCAGTCTGTCTTCCCATACACCCGATTTCCTGACTCTCCAGCAGAGCGGCAGGACGGCTACCTACAGGAGGCAAGCGTGAGGCTTCTTCTCACGTCCGCAGGCGTCACGAACCCGAGCATCCGCGATGCGTTGGTCGACCTGCTGGGCAGGCCGATCACCGACTCCAGCGCTCTGTGCATTCCTACGGCGACGTACGGCAGCCCTTACGGCGGGCCGGCCTCGGCCTGGCGCTTCATCACCGGCCAGTCGCCGCTACCCATGTGCGATCTGGGGTGGAAGTCGCTGGGCGTCCTGGAGCTGACGGCGTTGCCCAGCATCGGTGAGGAGCGGTGGGTTCCCTGGGTGCGGGAGGCTGACGTCCTGCTGGTGGCCGGCGGCGACGCGATGTACCTGTGCCACTGGATGCGGCAGTCCGGGCTGGCGGACCTCCTGCCGTCGCTGCAGGACACCGTCTGGGTCGGGCTGAGTGCAGGGAGCATGGTGATGACGCCCCGCATCGGTGACGACTTCGTCGAGTGGGCACCACCCAACGGGGGCGACAGCACCCTCGGGGTCGTCGATTTCTCGATCTTCCCGCATCTGGGTCTCGTGCCGGACAACACCATGGCCGCCGCCAGGAGATGGGCAGCCGAGATCGCGGGTCCGGCGTACGCGATTGACGACCAGACGGCCATCAAGGTCACCGACGGCAGCGTGGAGGTCGTCTCCGAGGGGCACTGGAAGCGGTTCCCCTCATAGCCGTGGTCAACGGTGATCGACGTTGCGACGCGGCCCGCTCATGCCGCCGGGCGCGTTGCTCGAGCGCGCACATGCCGATGATCGTGAAATGCTGTGCCGGTGGAGTTCGCGGACCCTGATGTCGGTGCGTGGGTGTTCGATCTGATCGCCCGTGACGACCTCGTTCGCCAGCGGGCTCTGAGGCGGCACCAGGAGTTGGTCGCGCGCAGCTTGAACGCGCTGCACTGGTCGAACAGGGTGTGGATGCAGGCAGGCACGCCCGCGCCGCAGCAGCCGCACCTGGCCGCTGAGATGGACCAGGCACGGGCCGATCAACGCCGGCATCGCGGCCAGACGATCTTCGGGTACCTCGACGCGTTCCTCGACGCGGATCCGCGGGACACCGCAACGCGCGCGGTCTACTGGCCGTTCGTGGTCCCGTACCTGAAGTGGGAGACGCGATATCCGGACGAGTGGCGTTCCCCGAACTCGAATCTCTGGTCGCCGTGGACGCGCAAGGAGGTCGTGCTCGGTGAGCTGGGCCGGCGCGGGGTGCCCGAGGAGATGCGGCCGAATGCCGCTGATCTGATCATCACCGCGATTCAGCGCCCGTATCGGTGCAAGGACTGGATGTACGCGCTCATGGTGCCGCACGTCGCCGACACCGAGTTCCACGACCGGGTCACGGCTCTCACCCGCGCACACGATCCGTTCGCTCAGCTCCGGGCTCAATTCATCATCGACCTCGTCCGGCATCCCGAGCGCAAGATCACGCGGAAGACGTGGCGCCGTTGGCTGCAACGCCAAGACGACGCATAGCCACGACGTCCGCTCATGCCGCCGAGCGGCGGGACGGCCAGTGGCGCGGCCGGCGGGTTAGCGGTGGATCGGGCGAGCGACCTCGCCGACGCGGATCTCAAGCCGCCCTCCTCGCGTTCACCCTTTCGGCGAGGGAAGGCTGATCACCAACACCCTGTTCATCTGCGGACGTCTCGTTGGTCAACATGATCTCCCCTTCGCTAGGTTCCTGCGAGCCTGGCTTACCAACTCCTGGGGGAACGATGAGTCGAAGAGCTTCTTTTGCCTTGTCCACAGCACTTCTGACAGCCGTCGTCGTCACGGCACCGGCGCACGCGGCTCCGACGATCACCGACCTCGGCGGGCTGCCGTCCGCCGCGGCGCACGTGGCCACGTCGGTCAACGACGCGGGCGTCGCGGTCGGAAGTGCTCACAGCAACGGCCTTCCGAGCCGCGGGGTGAGGTACGACGGCAACGGCGGCGCGACCGAACTCGCCGGACCGGCCGGCGCCAGCACGACCGTGGAAGCGAACAACAGCGGTGGCAGCGCCGTGGGCACCGCCACCGACAAGTCCGGCAGCAGGGCCCTCCGCTTCAACCCGGACGGCACGCACGTCGTGCTGTCCGTGCCGTCCGGCTTCACCAGCGCGATCGGCCAGGCGATCAGCGACTCCGGCACCGTGTACGGCGTCGCCACCGACCTGGCCCGCCGCCAGGTCCCGGTGAGCTGGAGCCCGGCCGGCGTCGTCACGACGCTGGCACTGCCGGCGGGCGCGACCTGGGCCAACCTGACGAACGCCTCGGCGAACGGGTACGTGGCCGGGTACGTCACCGGTCCCACCATCGCGACCACGGCGGTGCGCTGGAACCCGGACGGCAGCGCCACCGTCCTCAGTGGACTGGCGGTGGACGCCACGACCTTGGCCGCGGCGGTCAACCAGCTCGGCGAGGTGGTCGGCTCCGCGGTGGACGCCGACTTCCAGTCGTGGGGCGTGCGGTGGAACGCCGACGGTTCGCTGAACAAGTACGAGAAGGGGTTCGGCCCGAGGAGCATCAACGACAACGGCACGGTGGTCGGCTCCGTCGTGGTGGGAAGCAACCAGGTGCCGGTCCTCCTGGAGAGGGGCGGCAAGCGGCTCGAACTCGGGTTCCCCGCCGGTGTCACCAGTGCCGGTGCGTGGGACATCAACAACAGCGGTGTGGTCGTCGGAGCCGCGGGCTCCCGGGCGGTGAAGTGGGTCGTCGGCTGAGCTGAGCCGGTCGGCTGAACCTCGCGTCGCGCGGTTGGGCGGCGCGAGGTCACCTGCCGTCTACGCGGGTGCGTACGGCCTGTTGGCCGGGCTCCCGGCTGAACACGAAGAACCCCGCCGCGAACACGACCACGTACACCCGCGACCTGCATGCCGATCACCGCGCCCAGGTTGAGCGTCAGCAACAGGCCGAACGCCGCGGAGACGGCGAAACCAGCTTCCGCTTCCGCCCGGCGGAAACGACATGATCAACAGATCGCTTCGAGGTCCACACAGGACGACCCCGCGCGCACTTCTGTGACACATGCCACAGTTGATCGAGAACCTGGGGAGCGCTGTCGTCGTCTTGCGGAGGGTGAGAGCAATTCGGGGTGAGCCCGCCGACCTGGACGAGGAGCACCTCGTGCGCCGTGTCGCGCGAGGTGACCGCGCTGCGTTCGAGGAGCTCTACCGCCGCACGTCGCCGTGGCTGACCGTGCGGCTGCGCAGGCGGTGCTCCGATGACCAGGTCGTCGCCGAGGTGTTGCAGGAGACCTATCTCGCGGTGTGGCGGGCGGCGGACGCCTTCGCGGGCAGCGCTACTGGCGGCAGCGCGGTCGGCTGGCTGTGGACCATCGCCGCCCGCAGGCTGATCGACGCGTTCCGCAGACGCGCGCACCACGCCCAGCCGCCCACCGCGGGCGTCGCCGAGCCCATCGCCCGTGCCGCCGAGGACGAGGTGCTCGACCGGGTGGTCGGCGACGAGGTCGGCGACGAGGTCGGCGACGCGTTGCGGACACTGGCCCCGGAACTGCGGCAGGTGCTGCAGGCCATGGTGCTCGACGGGTTCTCGGTCCGGGAGACATCGGTGCTGCTCGGGGTGCCGGAAGGCACCGTCAAGACCCGCGCGAGGCGGGCACGAATCGCGATGCGGGAGGCCCTGTCATGACCGCCCACCACCCCGGCGAGCAGCTGCTGCGCCGTTACGCGCGAGGCGACGACGACATCGCCGCCGACCAGCTGTGGGCCGTCGAGTCGCACCTGGAGACCTGCGCGCCGTGCCGCGGCCGGCTGGTTCCCGATCCCATCGCCGAGACGGTGTGGGCAGATCTCGCACCGCTGCTCGAGCACACCCCGCAGATGCCGTCCGCACGGCCGTGGCGCCGTCGGCTCACGGCGTGGGTCTCCCCCACGGCCGGGCCTTGGCTCGCGATGATCCTCGTCGTCGTTTTCGTCGCCGTCCTGCTGGACCGGCTCAGCAAGGTCGCGCCCGGCGGAATCTCACTGGTGCTGCTGATCGCCCCGGTGCTGCCGGTGCTGGGCGTGGCCGCGTCCTGGGGCCGGACGCTCGACCCGGTGTACGAGCTCACCGCCTCCACTCCCCGCGCGGGCCTGCCGCTGGTGTTGCGCCGCACCGCCGCGGTGCTCGCCGTGGTGGTACCGGGACTGTTCGCCACCGGTGCCTCGCTCACCCAGTGGCTGCTGCCGTGCCTCGCGTTCACCGCCGGCACGCTCGCGCTCGGCGGGCTGATCGGCGTCACCCGCGCCGCCATCGCGCTCGTCGCACTGTGGGCCGCCGCGATCGTCGCCCCGGCCGTCGCACTCAGCCGCAGCCCCGGCGCCTTCGACCCCGCCGCCACCCCCGTGTGGGCGGCAGCACTCGCACTCGGACTGCTCGTGATCGCCCTGCGCAGGACCGCCTTCACCCGCCTGGGGGCCAACCGATGAGGAACACCGTGACCGCACCCACCACCTACGCCTGGGAGATCGAGGCCCGCGACCTCCGCGTCCGGGTCGGCCGCCGCCGCATGGCCGTCGACGACGTCACCCTCACCATGGGCCGCGGCGTGCACGGACTGCTCGGCCCCAACGGCGCGGGCAAGACGACGCTGATCCGCGCACTCGCCACGGTGCTGCGTCCCACCTCCGGCACCCTCACCCTGCTGGGCGGCCTGGAGCTGCGCGAGTTGCGCCGCCGGATCGGGTACCTGCCGCAGGACTTCGGCTACTACCGGCGCTTCACCGTGCGCGAGTTCGTCGAGTACATGGCCTGGCTCAAGGAGATGCCCGGCCGCGACGTCCCCTCCGCGGTGCAGCGCGCCATCGAACGAGTGGGTCTCGCCGACCGCGCCGACGACCGGCTCAAGACGTTGTCCGGCGGCATGCTGCGGCGAGTCGGCATCGCCCAGGCGATCGTCAACGACCCGGCAGTCCTGCTGCTGGACGAACCGACCGCCGGCCTCGACCCCGCACAACGCCTGCGCTTCCGCGACCTGCTCACCGAACTCGGCACCGACACCTGCGTGGTCGTGTCCACCCACCTCGTCGAGGACGTCGCCGCCGCCTGCACCGACGTCGTGCTGCTCGCCGACGGCAAGCTCGTCTTCCAGGGCACGCCCACCCAGCTGGCCGCTGCCGGTACCGCCGAGCACGCGGGTGACAGCCCCATCGAACGCGGCTACACCGCGCTGCTCGCCGGCCCGAAACGGCACGGGTCGTGGTGAAGGCGCTGCGCCTCGAACTTCGGCGCTCCATCGCCGCGTGGGCGGCGCTCTTCGTGCTCGCCGCCGCGGTGACACTGGTCTACTCGCTCAGCGCCCCGTGGTGGAAGGGACCGGAGGCCTGGAACGCCCAATGGCACTCGGCCGCCCAATGGGTGCGCTTCCTGCTGGTGTTCCTGTGGCCGCTGGTGGTCGGAGCGGGCGCGATCGCAGGCCTGCGGGACCACCGCGCGGGCACCGGCGAACTCTTCGGGAGCACCCCGCGCCCGGCATGGCACCGCGGCTTCGCCGCCGCGGGAGCACTCGGGATCTGCCTCGCGCTCGCGTACCTGGTGCTGTTCGGGATCGGTGCCGTCCAGGTCGTCGTGCACGGTGGCTACTTCCACCTCGCCTGGCTGCCGATCACCGCGGTCGGCACGCTCGCCGTCGTCGCGGGCGGCTGGTTCGGCATGGGTGTCGCGCGTGCCCTCCCGTCCGCGCTCACACCTCCGTTGCTCGTCGGTGGCTCACTGGTCGTCCTGGTGTTCCTCACCATCTCCCAGGACCCGTTCGAAGACTCCCCGGTCCTGCCCAACCGGATCACGCTCCTCTCCCCCGCCCTCGTGGCGACGCGCAACGTCTACGACACCGTCGCCGCGGCCGCGTCCACCGGGCAGGCGATCTGGCTCGCCGGCCTGGCACTCACGGGTCTCGGCCTCTACGTCGCCACCTCGGCGCGGACGAGGGTGCTCGCGCTGGTGCCCGTGGTCGCGGGTGCCGCGATGGCGCTGCCCGTCCTTCCCGCCAGGACGTTCGTGCCCAACGAGGCCGCGTCCGCTCTCGTCTGCCGGGGACAGGTGTGCCTGAGCCGCATGCGCGAGTCCACACTGGACTCCTTCGCCCCGGTCGCGGAGGAGGCGCTGCGGCTGCTGGCGAAACTGCCCGACGCACCGAAATCCGTGCACGAGGTCTTCGACCCGCAGCCACGCGACACCGGCATCGCGCGCACCGCCGACGTGGTCCCGGTGTCGTTCAACACCGACGCGTTCAAGCTGGCGCGGTCCGGCGACTGGCTCTCCGTGCTGGTGGCGGGTGGTGGAACGCCGTCCTGCCTGGGCGAGATGGCGCTGGACGAGGACACCGTCCGGGAGGCCGCCGCCCGCACGGCCGTCGCCGCCTGGTTCACCGGCGAACTGAAGCCGCTGCCCAACTTCCGCTACGTCCGCGACGGCGCGGCCGGACCCGCCACCCGCACCTGGGAGATCCTCCGAACGCTGCCGCCCGACCAGCAACTGGCGCGGGTGAGCGCCGCCCGCGCGGTGGGCCTGTCCTGCCAGGGCGATCAGCTGACCGTGCTGACGGGCGGAGCGCTGTGAGAGCCCTGCTGCTGTACGCCCGATCTCGCCAGGTCCCGGTATCCGTTGTGGCAGCGGCGTTTTCGTGCCTGGTGGTGTACGCCGTGGCCCCGCAAGCCGACCCGCGGTGGCCTGCGCTGGCGATCACCAGCGCCATCTCCGCACTCGCCGTCGGACTCACCGGGCAGGACGCGGACCTCGACGCCACAGCGGCCTGGCCGTGGCCGCTGTACCGGTTGGCCCACGTCGCCGTCATCACCGCGATCGCGACCACGCTCGTCACCTGCACCGCACCGCTGCCGTTCGTGCTGCGCGGATGCGTTGGCATGGCCGGCCTTGCCGCACTCGGTGCGGCCTTGCTCGGCGGCCACCTGGCCTGGGCGCTGCCGTTCGCGTGGTTCACCGTCACGTTCTTCGCTGAGAGCTGGTTGCTCGCTCCCCCCGAGTCTGTCGTGGCGGCTTGGGTGGCGGCGACGTTCGGCGGTGTCGGCACGATCGTCTACATGTTCTTTCGGTCATCACTGAAGATATAGTGAACAGCTCCAGAAATGTGTCATCTTTTCGACGACACCCACTCTTGTCATCGTTCCGATGACGTGTTACAACAGAAGTGCGCGTTGACAGCAGTTGAAACATCGAGGAGGTGCCGGATGTTGATGCGCACTGACCCGTTCCGGGAGCTGGACCGCTTGGCACAGCAGGTGTTCAACGGGCCGGGTACGTGGTCACGGCCCACGGCGATGCCGATGGACGCCTACCGCGCGGGCGACGAGTTCGTGGTGGCGTTCGACCTGCCGGGCGTGTCCGCGGACGCGATCGAGCTGGACGTCGAGCGCAACGTGCTGACCGTGAAGGCGGAGCGGCGCCCGACCATCACCGGTGACAACGTCGAGATGCAGGTCGCGGAGCGACCGCTGGGCGTGTTCTCCCGCCAGCTGTTCCTCGGCGACAACCTCGACACCGAGCGCATCCAGGCTGCCTACGACGCGGGTGTGCTGACCCTGCGCATCCCGGTGCTGGAGAAAGCGAAGCCGCGCAGGATCGCCATCACGAACACCGAGCAGGACGTGAAGCAGATCGACGCCTGACCAGGGGCGGTCATGGCCACGCGGACGCTGGACGAGGAGTTCTTCGCGCTGGTGTGCGAAGACGAAGGCCTGATGCGTGCCGAGTTCGACGAGATCATCGCGGCGAACTGGGGAGAGCCCCCGCTTTCCCCGGCACCACGTCGACCGGTCCCGCCGACGCCGTACCGGGGCGTGTTCCAGCCGCACGGGCAGAACCACGTCCCGATCGGCCGACCTGCTCGGCAGCGCTCCCCTCCGGCACGGAAGGCAGGTGATGCGTGGACCCGATGAACGACAGGAGGACGTCCGGCCGACCGCTCGCACAATCGGAAAGTCCCACCGGTGGCCGTTCCAGCTGATGCCACCTGAGCGCATGGGCGCGTGCAATGCGCGAGCCGCCCGGACTCCTCCACCCCCACTGGCCCCGTACCGCCTCATCGCGGTGCGGGGTCAGCTCGCACTCGAAGAACGGCTTGCGGCGCATATCCGGCCGGAGCGCGGGTAATGCCAGTCATACGTTCCCGCCCCGAGGAGGATGCAGTGGCCACCCGCAAGCCAGGCAAGCTCGTGAAGGACGCGCTCGACAAGGCGGTGGACAAGGTCACCGAGATGGTGAACCCGCCGATCCCCGGCGCCCCGGCCAGCGAGCCGCCGTCACTCGAGGAGCCGACCGAGCCGCGCGGGCCGTTACCGCCCAAGCCGGACCAGGCCGGGCCGGAGACGGTGTCGCCGACAGGGGCTCCTACCGGCGCACCGCAGTCGGCCAACGGGCAGCAGGGCGACTTCCTCACCACGTCGGTCGGCGCACGGCTGTACGACACCGACCACTCGTTGAAGGCCGGAGAACGCGGGCCAACGCTGCTGCAGGACCACCATTTGCGCGAGAAGGTCATGCACTTCGACCACGAGCGCATTCCGGAGCGCGTCGTCCACGCTCGCGGGTATGGCGCGCACGGTGTTTTCGTGGGCTACGGCACGGCCGCGAACGTCTGCAAGGCCGGCTTTCTCGGCGACGGCGTCGAGACGCCGGTGTTCGTGCGGTTCTCGACCGTGCTGGGCTCACGAGGTTCGGCCGACACCGTTCGCGACACCCGCGGGTTCGCGACGAAGTTCTACACCCAGGAAGGCAACTTCGACCTGGTCGGCAACAACATCCCGGTCTTCTTCATCCAGGACGGCATCAAGTTCCCGGACGTCATCCACGCCGGCAAGCCGCACCCGGACCGCGAGATCCCGCAGGCGCAGAGCGCGCACGACACGTTCTGGGACTTCGTGTCCACCCACACCGAAGCCACTCACCACGTCATGTGGAACATGTCCGACCGCGGCATCCCCCGGTCCTACCGCACGATGGAGGGCTTCGGCGTCCACACGTTCCGCCTCGTCAACGCCGACGGCGAGACCTCGCTCGCGAAGTTCCACTGGAAGCCGAAACTCGGCGTGCACTCCCTGGTGTGGGAGGAGGCGCAGATGATCAACGGCATCGACCCCGACTTCCACCGCCGCGATCTCGCCGACGCCATCGAGTCCGGCGCGTATCCGCAGTGGGAACTCGGACTGCAGGTCCTGCCCGACACGCCTCGGCAGACGTTCGAGGGCATCGATCTGCTCGACCCGACCAAGATCGTGCCGGAGGAGCTCGCCCCGGTGCAGCCGGTCGGCATCCTGACGCTCAACCGCAACACCACGAACTTCTTCGCGGAAACCGAGCAGGTCGCGTTCCACCTCGGAAACCTGGTGCCCGGCATCGACGTCACCGACGATCCGCTGTTCCAGGCCCGCCTGTTCTCCTATTTGGACACTCAGCTGAGCAGGCTGGCCGGTCCGAACTTCAACCAGATCCCGATCAACCGCCCGCACGTGCCGGTCAACGACATGCTGCGCGACGGGTTCCACCAGCACGCCGTGCACGCCGGTGTCGCTCCTTACCGGCCGAACTCCCTCGACGGCGGCAATCCGTTCGAGGCGGGAGTCGAGGACCGGCCGTTCGTCGAGGTGGCACAGCCGTTGCCGAAGGCGGTGAAGACCAGGCAGGCGCCGACGTCGTTCGCGGACCACTACACGCAGCCCAGGCTGTTCTGGCTGAGCCTCTCGCCGATCGAGAAGGAGCACGTCGTGCGCGCGTTCACCTTCGAGCTCGGCAAGTGCTACGAACAGGCCGTCAAGGAACGCCAGCTGCGGGTGCTGGCCAACGTCGACCCGGTGCTGTGCGAGGAAGTGGCCACGGGACTCGGACTGCCCGCCCCCAGCGCCACCGTGCGCCCCAGGAAGGTCACGCCGAGCCCTGCCCTCTCGCAGGTCGGGCGGACCTGGCCGACGGACGGGCGCATCATCGGAATCGTGGTCGATCCGGCCGATCTCGACGGCGTGCGGACGGTCCGCGAGACCGTCCTGGCCGGTGGCATGGTCCCGCTGCTGATCGCCCCGACCGGCGGACCGCTCAGCGCCGACAGCGGCCTGGTCGCCCAGCGGACGCTTCTCACCGCGCGATCGGTCGAGTTCGACGCGCTGCTGCTCGCGGGCAGCCCACCGCCAGGGCCGGACGCGGTGCCTGCCAGGGACGCGAAAGCCGGCGCACCGGGCGCCGCCGTCGACCCCCGCGTCGTCCTCATGATCCAGGAGTGCTTCCGCCACGCGAAGGCTGTCGGCGCCTGGGGCACGGGGCGCGCCGCCGTCGAGGCGGCCGGGTACGCCACCGAGCCGGGAATCGTGATCGGCGACGACCCGCTGGACGTCCTCAAGGCGATGACGATCCTCCTGGAATCCCACCGGGTGTGGGAACGCTTCCCCGCGACGATCGCCTGAGGAGTCCGGTCGTGACCAACGCGCTCACCGAGCAGGAACTCGCTGTCCTGCGGTCGATGTTCGATCTCGCCCGCGCCGGCGACGCGGACCGGCTGGCCGAGGCGATCGACGCGGGGATCCCGGTGAACCTCACCAACAGCGCGGGCGACTCCCTGCTCGTCCTGGCCGCGTATCACGACCACCCCGGCACCGTCGAGGCGTTGCTGGAGCGAGGTGCCGACACCGGGCGCGTCAACGACCGGGGACAGACAGCGCTCGGGGCGGCGGTCTTCCGCCGTTCCGGGCGCACGGTCGAACTCCTGCTGGACGCGGGAGCGGATCCCGCCCTCGGGGCCCGATCCGCTCTGGACGTGGCCCGGTTCTTCGACCTGCCGGACATGCTGGCCCTGCTGACTTCCCGGGACGACCGGTAGCGTGCGTGAGCCTCCGTGGCGAATCGCCACCAGAGCGATGTCATCGGTCGCCGGTTGGTCGCCGACCATCGTGGCCATGATCCGAATGCACGCGGTCTCAGCACCGGCAGGGGTGACAGCCCCGCGCAGCCGCTCCAGGCCGGTGTCGAGATCCTGCCCCCGGCGTTCCACGAGACCGTCGGTGTAGAGCACGAACAGGGCTCCCGGCGGCAGTTCGACGACGGTGCTCCGGCGGCCGGTGCTGCCCAGATCGAAGCCGATGGGTGGATCGACGTGGACGTCGGCGAACCGGGTCTCGTGTCGCGGCACCGCGAGGACCGGAGGCAGATGTCCGGCCACGGCGAGACTCATGCGGTCTGTTGCCCTGTCGATGATCCCGTAGGCGACGGTGGCCATCGTGTCGTGCTCGAAGTGGCTTGCCTTGCGGTCGAGTTTGCCCAGTACCTCCGCGGGATCCGCGTAGTCCAGCGCGTAGGCGCGCAACGCGCTCCTCAACCGTCCCATGACGACCGCGGCCCGCAGTCCGTTGCCGGCGACGTCGCCGATCACCACGCCCATGCGCCCACCGGGCAACTCGAACACGTCGTACCAGTCGCCGCCGACACCGCTTTCCGCGCCCGCGACGTAACGGGCCGCCAGTTCCCAGCCCTCCGTGCTCGGCAGACGGGCGGGGAGCAGGCTTTCCTGCAACATCGCCGCCGCGACGCGTTCGGAACGCGTGCGGTCCACGTAGACCGCTACCGCGAGGCGATCGGCCACGAGTTGCAGCGCCTCGATCTCCTCGTCGGTGAACCGGCGCGAGGTGGTGCTGCCGACGTGCACGACACCCGTCAGCTCCCCCTCGGCGATCATCGGCACGCCGAGCAGCACCCGCAGGCCGTGCTCCCACAGCAGCGGATTGACCACTGTGGACTCGTCGACCTGCTCGATCTGAAGTGGCTCCCGGGACTGGGCGACGCGGCCCGCGAAGCCCTTGCCGACCGGCACGCGCACTCCCTGGAAGACCTCCTGGTCGAGGCCCGCGGTCGCTCGCGCCACCAGTTGTGCGGCGCCGCGATCCATCAGCAGGACGGTGACGGTGTCCACTCCGAGCAGTTCGCGGGCGCGTTCCAGCAGCACCTCGAGGAGTTTGTCGAGGTCGAGTTCCTTGAGCGACCCGTCCGTCACCGCGTCCAGAACACGCAGGCGGATCGACGAACTCCCGGCCCTCTCCATCACATCTCCGTCCCACCACCTGCGAACGACACCACGTCGTGCGACCGCCAGTTTCCCTTGAGCGACGATTCACCACCGCGAGGAGCGGGCACCCAGTCCCAGACGGGGAGATCAGGTTCTGGACCAGTTCACTTGGCGGTGCGATGCAAAGGGGGACGAAGTGACGAACGGCAAGACCTCCTCTGATGTGGCGCACGTTCTCGAACTGGACCGGGATGTCGCCGACCTCGGCCGGGTTCGCCGGTGGACCGAGGCCGCCCTTTCCGGCATACACCAGGACGAGCTCGTCGACGTGTTGCTGGTCGTCACGGAGCTCGTCTCCAACGTCTACGACCACGCCCGATTCCCGGCGCGCCTGCGGCTGCGGAAGTCGGGTGAGCCGTGCATCGTCAAAATCGCGGTCGAGGACGCGTCACCATTGGCACCCGCACTGCAACCGTCCTCGTCCGATTCGGTACGCGGTCGTGGACTGGTGCTCGTGAACCAGCTGGCCAAGCAGTGGGGCGTGGTTCAACGCACGCTCGGAAAATCTGTGTGGGCTCTGATCCCCTGCCCGCGCACGCACTGAGTTCCCGGACGAGGACGCTGTCGATCCACTGTGGAGTCACGACGTGGGACCGGTTGTCGCCCGATCCGGGAAACCAGGTCTGGTGGTGAGCGGACACGGGTATCCGGTGCGCACCCGAACCGGAGGGCGACATGGACCACAGCAAGGCACCGGTGCTCGAAGCGATCGAGCGCTATCGGCGCGAGAACCACCTCGGTTTCATCCCGCCTGGTCACAAACAGGGCCGCGGAGTGGATCCGCGGGTTCTGCAGGTGCTCGGGCCCGACGTGTTCAGCGCGGACCTCATCAAGCTCAACGGCCTCGACGACCGGGAGATGAGCGGCAACGTCATCTCGGACGCCGAGGACCTGATGGCCGACGCCGTCGACGCCGATCGGGCGTTCTTCTCCACCTGCGGCAGCTCGTTGTCGGTGAAGACCTGCATCATCACCGTCGCGGCGCCGGGTGAGCGGGTGCTGGTGTCGCGCAACGCGCACAAGTCCGTGGTGGCCGGGCTGATCATCAGTGGCGTCCACCCGGTGTGGGTGCATCCGCGCTGGGACGCCACGTGGGAGTGGGCGTACCCGCCGGGGCCGGACGAGGTCGAGGAGGCCTGTGCCAAAGCCCCGGACACGAAGGGCATGTTGCTGATCTCGCCCACGGACTACGGGACGTGCGCGGACATCCGCGGCGTCGCCGAGGTCTGCCACGCCCACGACAAGACGCTGGTCGTGGACGAGGCCTGGGGCGCGCACCTGCCGTTCCACCCCGATCTGCCCGCGTGGGCGATGGACGCGGGAGCCGACCTCTGCGTCACGTCCGTGCACAAGATGGGCGCCGGGCTGGAGCAGAGCTCCGTCTACCACCTGCGCGGCGACCGCGTGGACCCGAGTGTGCTGGCGATGCGGGCCGACCTGCTCGGCACCACGAGCCCGTCCTCACTGATCTACGCCTGCCTGGACGGATGGCGCCGGCAGATGGTGGAGCACGGCCGGGATCTGCTCGACCGTGCTCTCGACCTGTGCGCGGACACCCGGCGACGGCTGGCGAACCTCGGCTTGCGCATCGTGTCCACCGACGACGTCGTCGGCACTGGCAAGGCCTTCGAGCACGACCCGTTGAAGATCGTGATCGATCTGCGGGACCTCGGCATCTCCGGATACTCGGCCGCCGAGTGGTTGCGTGCGCGGTGCCACGTGGACGTCGGGCTCTCGGATCACCGGCGGATCGCCGCGCAGATCACGGTCGCCGACGATGCCGAGACCACCGACCGGCTGGTCGACGCCCTCAAGGCCACGCTCGGCGCGGACCTGCCCACGGCGAAGCCGGTCGCGATCCCCGATCCGGGCGAGCTCGAACTGGACCAGGTGATGCCGCCCAGGGACGCGTTCTTCGCCAGTGCCGAGCACGTGCCGATCGAGAAGGCGGTCGGCCGGATCTGCGCGGAGACGATCAGTCCCTATCCACCGGGCGTGCCCGCCGCGCTGCCCGGCGAAGTGATCACCCAGCCGGTGGTGGACTACCTCCGCAGCGGGAAGGATGCGGGCATGTACCTGCCCGACCCCACCGACTCACGACTGGAAACGGTGCGCGTGGTCGCCGCGCACTGACATGGCACAGACGGCCGAGGAGAGATCGATGAACAGCCGCCGGCAGGACGAGGACAACCTCAACGCCCAGAGCGATGTGGAACGGGTGGTCGCGGCCCGCTCCGGCCTCGCCGCCATCGCCGGGCTGCTGGTGATCTGGCTCGTGCTGCGCTGGATCCGCCACCACTGACGAACGGAGCAACGATGACCGACGCTCGACCCGGCGAAGCAGAACCCGAGCTCGACGCGGTGACGGCCGAGAGCATGCTGGAGGACGCCGACTTCGGCGACGAGCACACCCGCCCCACCGTAGCCGACGAGAACCCCGGCGGCCCTCACCGCGGTCCGGACGAAGCCGAGCCGGAAGGCCGTGGCGGAGACGGCGGGATGGACCCATGAGGTGATGCGGGGCGGACGACGTCATCGGCGCGCCCGCCCACCTCGGCCCGGAGGAACTGGCGGCCAGGTACTCGCTGCAGGTCGAGAACGCCGGTTCCGCGTACGCCGACATGTCCGTGCTGCGCGGCGACCATTCCGACGGCCTGCCGGGCGTCGCGGGCATCGGCCGGGCTCATCACCGAGTTCGGCTCGCTCGACGCCGTGCTGAAGGCCGTCACGGACCCGATGGACCGCGGGCTCACGGCCAAGGCTTCGGCGCGGGGCCGGGCATCAGGCGCCACCGCCGCGATCGAGCGGCCCCCAGTCCGTGCCCTGCGCCGCGACGATCCGCTGCGCCTCCTCCAGCACCTCCTCCGCGACCCACGCGACCGGCCGCCGGCAGGCCACCAGCGGTTCGTTGTCAGGACCACGGCCCAGCTCCCGGCCCGCCAGCACCCACGGCCGCACCTGCGGACCACGCCGCTCCCCCAGGTGCTGGTAGTCGTACAGCCGGCGCGCCAGCCAGACCTCGACAGGCCGGTCGCCCCACCACGGCTCGACCCGCAGCGGATTGGCCGACAGGCCGGGCAGGTCCACACCGGTGAGCTCGTCACGGCTGCGCTCGCCGTCACGAAGGTCCGCCGCGGGTCCCTTCGACCAACGCACGTACAGCTCCTCGTCCCGCTGCCGGTTCCGCACCAGCTCGGCCAGTTCTCCCAGGTCACCCGCCACGGGCAAGTCGTTCACCGCTCGTCGTTCGCCGTTCATGATCTGCGTGTTCCCGCAACCTCACCAGTCGATGCCTGCCGCGAACGAAATCCCTCGGCGCGGTTTGCCCGGCCGGGTTCGGGGCAACGCCGAAAGAACGAGAACCGCGGGAGGAACTCCATGAAGGCTGTTGCCTGGCACGGCAAGCGCGACGTCAGGGTGGACACGGTGCCGGACCCTGTGCTCGAGGAACCGACCGACGTGATCGTGCGGATCACGTCCACCGGAATCTGCGGATCCGATCTGCACCTGTACGAGGTGCTCGGCGCGTTCATCGACGAGGGTGACGTGCTGGGGCACGAGCCGATGGGCGTGGTGGAGGAAGTGGGTCCCGAGGTCACCACGTTGAGCGTGGGAGACCGCGTCGTGGTGCCGTTCAACGTGTCCTGCGGTACCTGCTTCATGTGCGGACAGGGTTTGCACTCCCAGTGCGAGACGACCCAGGTGCGCGAGCAGGGCACCGGCGCCGCGTTGTTCGGCTACACCAAGCTCTACGGCCAGATGCCCGGCGGCCAGGCGGAGTTCATGCGCGTTCCCTTCGGTGACACGTTGCCGATCAAGGTGCCGCACGGCCCGCGGGACGACCGGTTCGTGCTGCTGTCCGACGTCCTGCCGACCGCGTGGCAGGCGGTGGAGTACGCGGGTGTGCGCGAGGGCAGCAGCGTGGTCGTGCTCGGGCTGGGACCGATCGGTGACATGTCGGCGCGGATCGCACGGCATCGCGGTGCCGGCACGGTGATCGGCGTCGACCTCGTGCCGGAACGGCTCGCTCGGGCACGGGCACGCGGAGCGGTCGCGCTCGACCTCGAAGAGCACGGCAAGCAGCTGACCGAGCACATCCGCGACCTGACGAACGGCCGCGGCCCGGATGCCGTCATCGACGCGGTGGGGATGGAAGCACACGGCGCACCGGTCGCGAAGCTGGCGCAGGACGTCACCGGCTTCCTCCCGGATCCGGTGGCCGCCAAGCTGATGCGGACAGCGGGCATCGATCGGCTCAGCGCTCTGCACGCGGCGATCGACATCGTGCGGCGGGGCGGCACGATCTCGCTGGCCGGTGTGTACGGCGGGATGGCCGACCCCATGCCACTGCTGACCATGTTCGACAAGCAGATCCAGCTGCGGATGGGACAGGCCAACGTCAGGCGCTGGGTCGACGACATCCTGCCGCTGCTGACCGACGACGACCCGTTGGGCACCGAGGCCTTCGTGACGCACAAGCTGCCGCTCGACGCGGCGCCGCGGGGTTACGAGATGTTCCAGAAGAAGCAGGAGGGTGCCATCAAGGTCCTGCTCCAGCCCTGACCTCCGGCGACACGCCGCGAAGCCGGCGGTAGGAGCGACGCACCGCTTCTCCCCCGCGTTGTGGTCCGGGCCGCCAAGCCCTACCGTGGAGAGAAGGTTCAGCAGTTCGCCCGTCGGGTTCAGCCAGCAGCTCGGTGAACGTTCCACCACCACAGAGTGGAGTCACCGTGTTGGAGCAACAACTCGACCGCGCCATGCCCAATTGCACGGTGCGAGGTTCATGGCAGGACGGAATTCCGGTCATCGCCGTCACGGGCGAGGTGGACATCGGCACCGCACCGCTGCTGCGTGCGGAACTCACCTCCCAGCTGGCGCAGTCGCCCGTCGTGCTGGTCGTGGACCTGCGTGAGGTGACCTTCTTCGACTCCTCCGGCATCGGCGCCCTGCTGGCCGCTCATCGCCGCACGGCGGATCTGCGGGTGGTGGCGGATCGGGCGCCGGTGCTCAGAACTCTCCACTACGCCGGCATGGACACCGTGTTCCGGGTCCATCCGACTCTGGCGGCGGCGCTGGCAGGGCTCGCCCGATGAGGATCGCGATGGTGTCCGAACACGTCGGCCCGCAGGCCGGCGACACCGCACAAGGCGTGCACGTGGCTGAGCTGTCAGCGGTGCTGAGCAAGCTGGGACACGAGGTCACCGTCTACACCCGGCGAGAAGGCCCAGGGCTGCCCGAACGGATTCGCGCCGATGGCGGGTACGACGTCGTGCACGTGACCGCGGGTCCCGCGCGGCGGCTGGGCGTGGAGGACGTCGTCCCGCACCTGGGGGCGTTCGCCGAGGCACTGGCCGAGGAGTGGGAACGCCGCCCGCCGGACGTGGTGCACGCGCACCGCTGGACGGCCGGACTGGCCGCGGTGATCGGCGCGCACAGGGCCGAGGTGCCGTTGGTCCACTCCTGTCACGGGCTGGCCCCGAGGCCCGGTCACCGGACCGGGCAGGACTCGGCCTGGCCGCGCCGGGCCGAGACCGAGGCACTCCTCGCTCGTACCGCGTCCCGGATCATCGCGGCCGGCTCGTCCGAGGTGTCCGAGTTGTGCCGCCTGGGCGCGCAGCGCGCCCGGATCTCGGTCGTGCCCGGTGGTGTCGACCTGGAGCTGTTCCACCCGGATGGTCCCGTCGCTGAGCGCGGTCCGCTCCGGCGGGTGCTCGCGGTCGGCGAGCTGGTGCCCCGCAACGGCTACCACGAGATCATCACCGCTATGTCCACAATGGACGACGCGGAGCTGGTGATCGTCGGAGACAGTCCTCGCGCGGATCCGGCCACCGATCAGTTGCACGCGCTCATCGACGAGTCGGAGATGCGGAAGCGAGTCGTGTGCACGGGTGCCGTGCCGCGTGGGGAGATGCCCGCCCTGCTGCGATCGGCCGACGTCGTGGTGTGCGCGCCGTGGCGGGAACCGTTGGGGACGGTCGCTCTGGAGGCGATGGCGTGCGGCGTGCCGGTGGTCGCCACCGAGGTCGGAGTGCTGCCGGACATCGTGCTGCACCAGGTGACCGGTCTGCACGTGCTTCCCCGCAACGTGCGCGCCCTGACAAGAGCGCTGCGATCGTTGCTGGCCAACGAAACACAGCGGGAGCAGTTCGGCATCGCCGGACGCGACCGGGTCGTCGCCCGCTACTCCTGGGACCGGCTCGCGCGGGAGTTCCTGTCCGGGTACCAGCACACGGCCGCACTCGGCTCGCGACATGACGTGGCGCACGACGGGTAACCCTGTCGCGTGGCCGACAACAGGAAACTGGTGCGAAAACTGCTCGACCAGGCGGGACGCACGTACGCGAGCGAGGCGGGCATCCGCCTCGCCGACACGCCATCACCGCTGTACCGGTTGCTGGTCCTGAGCGTCCTGCTCTCCACCCGGATTCGCGCGGACATCGCCGTGGCCGCGTCCCGCGAGCTGACGAAGGCCGGGTGCACCACCGCGAGCAAGGCGTGGTCCGAGAACACCGGCCGCACCATGGCCGCCAACCTGCACGCCGTGGCGTCGGCGCTGACGGCGAACCCGATCCCGGCCTGAGCCCCTGTTTGAAGCCCACTGACCGGCCGGCCTGAACCTCGGACGGAGGTTCAGGCCGGCCGGTCTTCCGGTTCGCTACTTGCCAAGTCGCTGGGCGAGCAGTTCCTTGCCCTGCTCGGCGCCCTTGCGGCTCTCGCCCTGCGCGCGGCGGAAGAAGTCCGCCAGATCCGAGTCACCATCTTTCTCCGCGTCCTGGACGTAGGTCTCCAGCCGCAGAGCGTTGCTCAGGCAGGCCTCCACGAACCAGATGATGTTGTAGTCCTTGTCCTTCGTGCCCGTGACCGTCTGGGCATCGGCGTTGATCGACACGACTCCTCCTCGTCCGGCATCGCTTTTCCTCTGTTCGGCTACCCCACAGGGAGAGGAAGACACATCGCCCTCACGGCAGGCGGCACCGCACTTACCGCTCGCCGCACGGTCATCCGGCGGGAGCGGGAACGGGAATCGCCTTCGTGTGCAACAGCTCCGGCGTTCGTGGCGCACTACCTCGCGCAGGGCCGGGTCGTCGGCGTGCTCGGCTGGAACATGGCCAGGCAGCTGCGCGACGACCTGCGACTGATCTCCCCGGTGGCCATCACGAGCTGATCCGGCGGCCGGGTCAGGACCGGTCGAACTCCGGGATCAGCTCCCCGATCAGCCTGATGCTGGTCATCACCTCGTCCGCGCCGATCGGCCCGATCTGCTGCAGGCACATCAACCGGTCGATCCCGAGGTCCGCGTAGGCCCGCAGCTTCTTGCGGCACGTGTCCGGGCTGCCGACGATCAGCGACTGCTGCGCCGACAGCACCTCGAACAGCTCGTCCTCCGGCACGTCCTCGCCCTGGATGATCCGGCCGATCACGAGCTGCGCGTCGGTGGGGGCGGCGTCCACCTCGGCGCGCAGGAACTCGCCGGTGAGGCCGCCGTCGCCGGCCGCGAGGATGTCCTGGTGGCGTTGCATGGTCGCGGCGAACTCGGCGGCGGCGTTGAAGAAGCGCAACGCCGTCACGGTGTACCAGGCCGCGGCGGCCGCTGCCCCGTTGCGCATGGCCTGCTCGTCGGTTTCCGCGCAGTGCACGAAGGTGAAGTAGGCGACCTGGTTGTTGACGAACGAGCCGACCGGCGAGGTGCACTCGGCGGCGGCCGCGCGGTAGAGGTCGATCATGCGGCCGACCCGGTCGATGGACTCCCAGATCGTGGTGCCGAGCACACCGACGCCACGGCGGCCTGCCTCCTCGAAGGACGTCGGGGAGGCGGCGGCCTGCCACAGCGGCGGGTGCGGAGTCTGCAGGGGTTTCGGGATGATCGAGACGTCGGAGACGTCGTAGTGCGCGCCGGTGTGGGAGAAGCGGTCGGTGGTCCACATCTTCGGCACCATCTCGAACGCCTCGGCGGTCTGGGCGCGCGCGTCGGCGGGCTCGATGCCGAAGAGGTTCCACTCGGGGATGGTGGAGCGGGTGAGGCCGAGCTCGACGCGGCCGCCGCTGAGGTGGTCGAGGGTGGCGGCACGTTCGGCGACGCGGATCGGGTGGTTGAAGCGGCCGGGTGCGAGCACGGCGGCGTGGCCGAGGCGGATGCGGGAGGTCTGCTGGGACAGGGCGGCGAGCATCAGCTCGGGCGCGGAGGACAGGCTGAACTCGCCGGCGCCGTGGTGCTCGACCTGCCACCAGCAGCCGTAGCCGAGCTCGTCTGCGAGGCGGGCCTGGTCGAGGGCCTGGCGGAACCGGAACTGCTCGGAGGCAGGGCCGGGGTTCTGGATCTCGTTGAACAGGTCGATCTTCATCGGCACACCCTCACCTCTCGCGGACACCAAGGCTGATGTCTCTGCGAGCGACCGGGTCGTTACGCGCAGCAATGCGGATGACTCGAACGAACCAGCCTCCGTTCATACCCGTTTGACGGAGTGAGCACTCACTCCGCAAGATGGGTGCATGACACCAGCATCCGAAACCCGGCGAAGAGCGCCGAGCATGAGCGCGGAGGACCGGCGCGCCATGATCGTGCACGCGGTGCTGCCGCTCCTGATGGAGCACGGCGCGAACGTGACGAGCAGCCAGATCGCCCGCGCCGCCGGCATCGGCGAGGGCACCGTCTTCCGCGCGTTCAAGGACAAGGACGAGCTGTTCGACGCCTGCACGGCCGAGGCGCTGAGGCCCGATCACGTGCTCGACGCGATCGCCGAGATCCCCGTCGACCAGCCCTTGGAGGACCGGCTCGTCGAAGCCGCCGAAGCGCTCGGCGCGCACCTCGAGCGGATGAGCGCGCTGATGAGCGCGTTGCACGCGTCCAGCCAAATCAAGCACCGCGACATCAGGCACCGCGACCCCGAACAGCGGGGCAAGGACCAGCGCGGCACCTGGAAGGGCGGCCGCCGCGAGTCGATGGCCGCCATCCGCGGGGCGATGGTCGAGCTGTTCACGCCGGAAGAGGATCGGCTGCGGCTGCCGCCCGAGCAGCTCGCCGCCCTCTTCCTGACCTTGTTGTTCGGCGGCCGCCGGTTGGCGGCGGACGTCGACGCGCCCACCACGCGCCAGGTGGTCGACTTCTTCCTGCACGGCGCCGTGGAGGCTGGATGATCCCCGGCGGCGGGGGCGGCATGGAGTTCATGCTGGGCCGGCGCGGTCGTCGGCGGCGCGCCACCACGGTGCCGGAGAGCGGGCTCACCGGACCGGTCGACATTCCCGAACCGAAGCAGGACGACGAACCGAAGGACCTGCGCTCCCGGCTGAAGCGCGCGAGGACGTCCGTGGCGGGCACCGTCCGCGGTCTGCCGAAGGTCGCGAAGCTGACGTGGCAGGCCAGCCCGGTCCTGACCATCCTCCTGGTGCTGATCACGGTCTTGTCGGGGCTGCTGCCGACCGCGACCGCGTACATCGCGAAGCTGCTGCTGGACTCCGTCGTCGCGGCGATCCAGCACACCGGCACCACGGGTGACATCGCGAGGATCGCGGTGTTCCAGTTCGGCGTGCTCGCCGCGGCCGCGATCAGCAGCGCGCTGACGTCGATCGCGCAGACGCTGCTGCAGGAACGCATGACGCTGACCATCCGCCACCAGGTGATGGCGCACGCCAGCGACCTGCACCTCGCGTACTTCGAGGGCTCGACGTCGTACGACATGATGCGTCAGGCCGCGCAGGAAGCGCCGACGCGGCCGCTGTCGATGATGAACTCCGCGCTGGGGCTGCTGCGGACGCTGATCACGTTCGGCAGCATGATCGCGCTGCTCGTCTCGATCAGCCCGCTGCTGGCCCTGGTCGCACTGGTGGCGCCGATCCCGGCGTTCATCTCGCAGTCGAAGTACGGCTCGCGCGCGTTCTGGCTGACCTTCATGATGTCGCCGATCAAGCGGCGGATGGACTACCTGTCCTCTTTGGTCACGACGGACACCTATGCCAAGGAGACGAAGCTGTTCGGGCTCGGCCCGTACTTCGTCGACCGGTTCCGCCGGCTCGGCACCGTCTCCTACGAGCGGCAGCGGAAGCTGACGGTCAACCGCAACATCAGCTCGACGTCCTGGGGGATGCTGAGCACGCTCGCGGGTTCGGCGATCACGTTGTACATCGCGCTGGAAGCGGTCGGCGGACGGCTCACGCTGGGAGACCTGGCGCTGTACACGGCCGCGGCGGCGTCCGTGCAGTCGTCGGTGTCCGGGCTGTTCACGGCGTTCTCGGGGATGTACGAGAACAACCTCTACCTCGACACGCTGTACCGGTTCCTGGACACGAAGCCGGAGATCACGGCGCCGGCCTCACCGCGGCCGATGCCGTCCACAGTGGAGGGACACATCGAGTTCGACTCGGTGACCTTCAGCTACCCCGGCGCCGAGGAGCCCGCGCTGGACGACGTCAGCTTCGAGATCCGGCCCGGCGAGACGGTGGCGGTGGTGGGCCGCAACGGCGCGGGCAAGTCGACGTTGTTCAAGCTGCTCTGCCGGCTCTACGACCCGACCGACGGCCGCATCCTGCTCGACGGCGTCGACATCCGCGAGTACGACCCCGTCGCACTGCGCACGCGGATCAGCGCGATGTTCCAGGACTACGTGACGTACCAGGGCACGGCCGCGGAGAACATCGGCCTCGGCGACCTGACGCGGCTGGAAGACCGGCCGCACATCGAGGACTCGGCCCGCCGCGCCGGCGCGGACGAGCGGATCGAGCGGCTGCCCCAGGGCTACGACAGCCCGCTCGGCCGCTGGTTCGACCAGGGCGTCAGCCTGTCGGGCGGCGAGTGGCAGAAGATCGCGCTGGCCAGGGCGTTCCAGCGGGAAGCACCGATCCTGGTGCTCGACGAACCGACGTCAGCGCTTGACGCGCGGGCCGAGCACGACCTGTTCTCGCGACTGCGGGAACTGTCGGAAGGCCGGACGACGCTGTACATCTCGCACCGGTTCTCGACCGTGCGGCAGGCGGAGCGGATCCTGTTGCTGGAGCACGGGAAGGTCGCCGAGTACGGGACGCACGAGGAGCTGATGGCGGCCAAGGCCGGGTATGCCGAGCTGTTCACGCTGCAGGCGAAGGCGTACCTGGACGAAGTGCCCAGCTGAGTCGTCCCGCCTTCGCGGAGTCCGAGCCGGCACGGGCCTGCGCGGCGCACGTGTTCACGAGAGCGACAGCGCGTGAACCGGCACCGCGGGCTCACGTCGGCTCGGACTCGGTCCCGGGGGTCCGGGAAAGATCGGCGAGATTTTCGTTATCGCGGCGCGCGCCGGACATCTCCTGGTCAGAAGACCCCCGGACTTCCCCGCACGAAAGGACCTTCAGTGGCCCACGTCCCCAGTTCACGGCTGCGACGACGCGTGTGGATCGCCGCACTGGCCGTCGCAGGTGTCGCGGCGTCCGCGGTGACCGCGAACGCGATGTTCTTCACCCCGCCCGCCCAGCCCAAGGCGAGTCAGACCTCCTCGGCCGCGGCCGTGACCTCGTCGCCTCAAGCCGCGGGCACCACGACGCCGCCGGCCGACACGCCCGTGCCTACGGCGGAAACGACGAAGGCCGCCGTGGTCGCGCCGCCGAAACCGCAGGAACCGATCCCGCCGAACGCGGTGCGCGTCGCGGAGTTCGTCGCGGAGTGCCCGTTCACGCACAAGCTCCCGGACGACCCGATCGTCCTGCCGAACCTGCCCGGTGCCTCGCACATGCACAGCTTCTTCGGCAACACCTCGACCAACGCCCACTCGGACGTCACCAGCCTGGGCAAGGCCACCAGCACGTGCAGCCCGAAGGTGGACCTCTCGTCGTACTGGGTGCCGACACTGCTGGTCGACGGGCAGCCCGTCGAGCCGACCGGCACGACGTTCTACTACCTCGGCGAGGGCGTGCGCGACGACGTGACGGCACGCATCCAGCCGTTGCCGTACGGCCTGCGCATCGTCGCGGGCAACGCCAAGGCCACCGCGCCGGACAACACCACGACGTCACGCTGGTCGTGCCTGCACGCCGGTCACGTCGGAGCGTCGAAGGACTTCGTGACCTGCCCGGCCGGCACCATGATCGAGTCCTACCTGGACTTCCCGCAGTGCTGGAACGGCAAGGACCTCGACTCCGCGGACCACAAGAGCCACATGTCCTACCCGGTCAACGGCGACTGCCCGGCCACCCACCCCGTGCCCGTGCCGAAGCTGCGCCAGGTGCTGCGCTACCCGGCCAACGGCGACCCGGCGCGGTTCAAGCTGTCGTCCGGTCCGGGGTTCACGATGCACGGCGACTTCTTCAACGTCTGGCCAGAAGCCGAAATGGCGCAACGCGTCCGCGACTGCATCAACCGGATCGTCAAGTGCGGACCGGACGGCCGCCCCTAGTGCGAGCCCTGCTGGTCGCGGTGGTCCTGGCGGCGGCGGGCTGTGGCACACCGACCGGCAGCCCTCCGCCCGCCGGTTCTCCCGCACCGGACCTCGCCGCCACGGACCTCGCGTTCGTGGATCTGCTGATACCTCAGAACGAGTCCACGCTGGCCGCTCTCGCCCTGACGTCGGCCAACCCCGGCTCAGCGCTGCACCCGGTGGCCCGGCAGGTCGAGACCCGCTACCGCGCCGAACTGGCGCAGGTCCGGGAACTGCTCGCCCGGATCGGCAGGCAGGAGAGTGACCAGCACGACGGCCACGACATGCCTGGCATGATCACGGCCGCCGAGCTGGCCACGCTCGCGCATGACCGGGGCACTGCGTTCGACCAGCAGTTGAAGGCTTTGTTGCGCAGCCAGTTCGAGGAGGCGCGGACTGTCGCCCGCGCGGAACTGTCGTCGGGCACGAGCCAACCGGTGCTGGAGCTGGGTGCCCGCGTCGACAGCACGCGGGCGGAGTTCCTCGCTCTGCTGGAAGGCGTTCAACGATAGAAGGTCACACGACCGTGTCGTCCACGAAGCACCAGCGCCAGGTCTCCCCCGGCTCGAACGAGCGGATGATCGGGTGCCCCTCGTCGGCGAAGTGCTTCGAGGCGTGCTTGGCGGGCGACGAGTCGCAGCAGGCGACCTTGCCGCAGCTGAGGCACAGGCGCAGGTGCACCCACCTGCCGCCGGCGGCCAGGCAGTCCTCACACCCCTCCGGCGTGGTGGGAGCGGGGTCGGCACCCAGCTCGGCGACGTGTTCGCAGGTAGTGGTCACGGCCCGACGGTACCTCGATTGCGGCCGTCGACAAGTTCTGGTGTTTGACTGGGCGCATGACGACTGCCGGTCGCGTCGCGCGGCCTTCGATTCTCACGGTGGACGACGATCCTGCCGTGTCGCGGGCGGTGGCGCGCGACCTGCGCCGGAAGTACGGCGAGCACTACCGCGTCGTGCGCGCGGAGTCCGGGGCCCAGGCGCTCGAGGCCCTGCACGAGATCAAACTGCGCGGCGAGGAGGTCGCGGTGTTGCTCGCCGACCACCGGATGCCTCAGATGAACGGCATCGAGTTCCTCGAGCAGGCCATGGACGTGTTCCCCCAGGCACGCCGGGTGCTGCTCACGGCGTACGCCGACACCGACGCCGCGATCCAGGCGATCAACGTCGTGGACCTCGACCACTACCTGCTCAAGCCGTGGGACCCGCCGGAGCAGAACCTCTATCCGGTGCTCGACGAGCAGCTGCGGGCCTGGGCCGTGAGCGACCGGCAGCCACCTCAGCGGGTGCGGGTGATCGGGCACCGCTGGTCGCCGCGTTCCTACGAGGTACGTGACTTCCTGGCACGCAACAGCATTCCGTTCCGCTGGCACGCGCTCGACGAGCCGGAAGCACGCTGCCTGCTCACCGCGGCGCACCAGGACGGGACGACCCTGCCCGTCGTGGTCACGGCTCAGGGCAAGGCCCTGGTCGACCCCTCCGACGCGGAGCTCGCCGCCGAAGTGGGCCTGAGCACGCAGCCGTCGGCGGAGTTCTACGACCTGATCGTCGTGGGTGGCGGACCCGCGGGGCTCGGCGCCGCGGTGTACGGAGGGTCGGAGGGGCTGCGCACCGTGCTGGTCGAACGGATCGCGACGGGCGGCCAGGCGGGTACGAGCAGCCGCATCGAGAACTACCTGGGCTTCCCCGACGGGGTGTCCGGCGGCCAGCTGACCGAACGGGCCCGCAGACAGGCGGTCAAGTTCGGAGTCGAGCTGCTCACCACCCGTGACGTCGTCGCCCTGGAGCGCCGGGGAGCCGCGCGGATCGTGCGGTTCGGCGACGGCACCGAACTCGCCGCCCACACCGTCATCCTCGCCACCGGCGTGTCGTACCGGTTGCTCGACGCGCCCGGACTCGGCGAGCTGACCGGGCGGGGCGTGTACTACGGCGCCTCGACCACCGAAGGCCCGAACTGCGCTGGTCAGGACGTCTACCTGGTCGGCGGCGCGAACTCCGCGGGGCAGGCGGCCGTCTACTTCTCCTGGCACGCGCGCAAGGTGGTGATCCTGGTGAGGGGTGACTCGCTGGAGCAGTCGATGTCGCGGTACCTGATCGACCAGCTCTCGGCGATCCCGAACGTGGAGGTGCGCACGCACACCGAGGTCTGCGGCGGCACCGGTGCGGATCACCTCGAGACGCTGACGTTGCTGCACAACAAGACCGGCGAGACGACGACCGTCGCGGCGAGCTGGTTGTTCGCGTTCATCGGTGCCGCCCCGCGCACGGACTGGCTGGACGGCACGCTGGAAAGGGACGAGCGCGGCTTCCTCCTCGCCGGCCCCGACCTCGGCGGCTCACCGCCTGGCTGGGACCTCGAACGGGCGCCGTACCACCTGGAGACGAACGTGCCCGGGGTGTTCGTCGCGGGCGACGTCCGGGCGGACTCGGTGAAGCGGGTCGCCTCCGCGGTCGGTGAGGGTGCCATGGCGGTCACCCTGGTCCACCGTTACCTGGAGAGGTCGTGATGGAGCGGCTCACCGCGGCTGAGCTGCGCGAACTGTTCCTGTTCGAGAAGCTCGACCAGACCCAGCTGGACTGGCTGGCCGGACACGGCCACGTCGAGACCCGCGAGTCGGGCACGGCCGTGCTCACCGAAGGCGAGCCGGCGACGTGTTTCTTCGTGCTGCTCGAAGGAACAGTCGCCCTGTGCCGCAACATCGGCGGCCAACGCGTCGAGGTGAGCCGCAGCAGCCTGCGCGGCTCGTACTTCGGTGCCACCCAGGCCTACCTGGAGCTCGACCAGCCGACCTACCAGATGACCGTCGAGTCGATCACCGCCACGTCGATGCTGCAGTTCGACGCGGACGAGTTCGGGCCGATGGTCCGCGCGTGGTTCCCGATGGCGATGCACCTGCTGGAGGGCCTGTTCTGGGGCATGCGGAACACCCAGGCGACGGTGGGCCAGCACGAGCGGCTCACCGCGCTCGGCGCACTGTCCGCGGGCCTCACCCACGAACTCAACAATCCGGCCGCGGCCGCCGTCCGGGCGACCGCGGCGCTGCGCGAACGGGTCGCGGGAATGCGGCACAAACTCGCTCTTCTGGCGCAGGGAGCGATCGACCCGGCAGTGCTGCCGGCTCTGGTCAAGCTTCAGGAGAAGGCGGTCGAACGAGTCGCCAAGGCACCGAAACTCAGTCCGTTGGAGGCCAGCGACGCCGAGGACGAGGTCGCCGACTGGCTCGACGACCACGACATCAGCGGCGGCTGGGACGTCGCCCCCGTCCTGGTCGCGGCCGGACTGGACGTGGAGTGGCTGGAGGGATCACTCACGTCGTGCCCGGCAGCTGTCACCGGATCCGCCGTGCACTGGCTCAGGTACACGGTCGAGACCGAGATGCTGATGAACGAGATCGAGGACGCCACCACCAGAGTGTCCACTTTGGTCGGTGCCGCCAAACAGTACTCGCAGATGGACCGCGCGCCGTTCCAGGTGGTCGACGTGCACGAGTTGCTCGACTCCACTCTGGTCATGTTCGGTGGGAAGCTCACGGACGTGCAGGTGGTCAAGGACTACGACCGGACGCTCCCCCGCATCTCCGCGTACGCCGGCGAGCTCAACCAGGTGTGGACGAACATGATCGACAACGCGCTGAGCGCGATGGCCGGTTCAGGAACGTTGACCGTGCGGACCTTCAGGCAGGACAAGCACCTCGTGGTGGAGATCGGTGACACCGGCCCCGGCATCCCGGCAGAGGTGAAGAGCCGGATCTTCGAACCGTTCTTCACCACCAAGCCGGTCGGACAGGGCACCGGACTCGGGCTGGAGATCTCCTGGCGGATCGTGGTCAACAAGCATCACGGCGCCATCCGCGTGGACTCGCTACCGGGTGACACGCGGTTCCAGGTCGTTCTGCCGTTGGAGGCGGCAGAAGAGTGACAGGTGCACCGGGGGCTCAGGGCCACCACCTGTGCACGTCGTCGAGCGACTCCAGGAACAGCGGACCGAACTCCAGTCCGGCGAGATCGCGCAGCACCGGCAGACCGTCTTTCAGCACTGCGAGAGAGCCGCTGCGGTCGTTGACCTGCCACACCGTGCGAAGAATCCGCGCGTACAACAGGTGTTCACCGAGTTCGGCCGCGCGTGCCAGCAACGCCTTGGCCACCGTGTCACGCGGCAGGTACAGCACGTCGCAGGCGCGAGCCAGTTCGCCTGCGGACAGGTGCGAGACGAGGTCGAGCGGCAGGTCAGGCGTGAGGGCTTCGTCGAAGATCTCGGCACGACGGCGTTCCTGGAGTTGAGGCAGCAGGTGCGCCAACGCCTTCACGCGGGTGCTGTCGTGCTTCGCCGTCCGCGCCAAGGCGACGGCGTCCTCCAGGTCCGCATTGGACAGATGGGGTGCCAGGTCTCGCAGCACTCCCGTGCCTGCTTCGTCCAGCGGACCGCGGGCACGGACGATGGCCAGGGCTCGCGCGTGGAGGTGGTGCGGCAGGTAGGCCGCCAGCCACATGAGGATGGTGTACGGGTACTTGTTGGTGGTGGCGGCTTCGACTTCTTCTTCGCACAGAAGGGTTTGCTGATCCACTGGCAGGCGCGACAGCACCGCGTTCAGCACGCTGCCGCGGTCTGGCTCGGTGGTCAGCTTGCCGACGAGGGCGCGGACGTCGGGCATCCGGTCGGCGGGCAGGGTCAGGGCCAGGCCGCGCAGCAGTTGTGCGCCTCGGCGCTGCTCGGTGAGATCTCGGGTGAGCGCCAGCACTTCTTCGAGTTGGCCGAGCGAGAGTTGTGGCAGCAGCTCGGCCAGGTAGAACTCAGGCGGCGCCGGGTTTTCCGTCAGCGCCGCCAGTGCGGTCGTTGCTGCTGCTCGCTGTTCGTCGGCAGGCAGGTGCGGACCCAGTGCGCACAGAGCGCGGCCCCGTGCTTGGGCATCGTCGAAAGCGGCGGCGATCGTGGCCAGGCGGCGGGCCTCGGCCGGCGACAGGCGGTGGGCGATCTTCTCGATCGTCTGGGCGAGAAAGAGGCCGTTCCAGGTGGAGATCTCGTCCAGCACGCTGGAGAGCAGCCCGGCCGGGCCGTGCAGCGCGACGTGCTCCATCGCCCACGCGCCGCCGATGGAGAGATGCCGAGCCCACTGGTCGTCCGTCAGCAGGCGGACCACCGGCAGCACCAGGTGTTCGTTGCGGGTGGCTCCAGCGGTGGCGAGCAGCTCGTCCACCACGGTGTCGCGGGCGGGAGCGGGAAGCTGGGCGGCCAGCGCGGTCTTCGTCCAGATCACCTTGCCGGCGATCCCGGTCGCGGCGGTGAGGGCTGACGCGGTCAGCGATGCGCGCGTTTCCGGGTCGGGGAGGGTGGCTGCGAGTTCGGCCAGGGCGCGGCCGCGGTCGGCGCCGTCGGTGATCGCCTCGGCGATCCGCAGTGCTCGGGCGAACTCGTCGGGGGTGAGCGTTCCCGCCACTTCGGCGAGTGCGTCGGCACGTTCGGATTCGGAACGGAGGGCGGCGATGGCGTCCAGCGTCAGCGAGGGCTGGGCGGTCGCGTCCTCGGTGACCGACGTGGACGGTCCGTCGGCAGGCTGATGCGGTGCCAGTGCCGCCAGCGGGCCAGGTTCACCCTGGTGGTCGAGCCACTTCGCCACGGCCAGGGCGCGGTCGATGCCGGCGGCGTGCAGGTGCGGCGCGAGCCGGCAGAACGCGGTGAGGCCGGATTCCTTGTCGCATCGTGCGATGACAAGCCTGAAGTAGCGGGTGAGCTGCTCCTCGGACAGGTGCGGCGCCAGCGCGCCGACAGCCTGCCATCGCGCAGGTTCGTCCCAGGTGTCGACGAGGGCCAACGCGCGCGCCACGACATCCGGCCGTTCTTTCTCCGGCAGGTGCGGAGCCACCAGCGTCATCGCGGCTACCTGGTCGGCCGGGTCCGGGAGGTGGCGGACGTGGGCCAGCACCCGCTGCCACGCCCACACACCGGTCTCGGCCGCCACCTCCAGCACACGAGGCGGGATGGTGGGAGTGAGGCTTTTGAGCGACGCGCTGATGAGCTGGTAGTGCAGCTCCCCCACCAGAACCGGGGCGAGCCGGCCGCGCCGCAACGCCTCGTCGGTGAGCCGTTCGTAGTGCTCGCGCACAACCGCGACCGTCTCCGCGTACACGTCCAGCGTGCCGGCCGCGTGATGTGCCGCGAACCAGACGAGCTCGCCGTCCTTCTCCTCCCGCAGCAAGGCCTCCAGGTCAGTGAGGCGGCGCGCGGCCAACAGGTGCGATCCCAGGTACCGCAACGAGTAGTCGTCGGAGAGGTGCGCCAGGCAGTGGTCGGCGATCCGGCCGTGCGCCTCGACCGCGGCAGGCCCCAGCAGCTCGGACCACATCTCGCGCAGGCCGGTGTCGTAGATCTCGAACGTCGTGGTGCCGGCGGTGAGGAACGGCCGCAACCGGAGATCACACCATTCCCGCACGGCATCTTCGTCCACACCGGACAGGTGACTCAACGTGGCCAACGGGAGTGCTTCGCGAGCGACCGCGAGCGTGGACAGCACGGGCAGAGCCACGTCGTCGTCACGCCACTGGTCGAGCTGACCCGCGTGGTACGAACGCAGAGCTGCCACGTTGCGGTCGTCCATGCGGATCACCGCGTCACAGCGCGGCGGCGCGCTGCCGGTGCGGTAGGTGCCGACGACGAAGACGTTGGGCGGCAACACGTCGGGCAATCCCCACGGCTGCCGCCCCTCCGGTGTCACCGCCCTGTCGGCACCGTCGACCAGCAGCACCAGCGGTTCGCTGCCCGCCACCCGCGTGAGCAGCGCCTCGAAACCGCCAGGTGTGCCGGCCCACTCCGGCAGCAGGCGGCCGGGCACCAGGGTCCACAACTCACCGCGCACGATCAGCTGCGCGGCCAGGTCGCACAGCGCGACCCGCACCGAACCGCCGTCCGCGCGCCCGCCGAAGTGGCTGATCCAGCCGCGTTCCCGAGCGAGGTACGTGGCCAGCGCGGTCTTGCCCGTCCCGGCGTCGCCCTCGATCCACAGGTAGCCGGACGGCTGCTCGGCCAGGAACGAGTCGATCTCGCCGACCAACTGGCGGTGCCCGGTGAACCCGTCGGGCAACGCGTTCAGGAACACCGGGCGCGGGTCCCGCACGGCCTCGTCGACCGGCGTGGACCACGCGCCGGGACCGGTGAACCTGAAGTAACTCACCGGCCCATTGTCGGTGATCTTGAGATGGCGTGTGGCCCGAACGGCCTAGAGCGCACGAAGAAAGCACGTCATGGATGGCTGACCACCGCTCTCACGCGGCCGACGTCACCCAAGCCCCGCGAAACGTGAGACAGTTGACGTCTACGCACGCCCCGTGTTCACGCCCGGAGGCGCGCGCCTTCACCCCGGAGCGGACGCCGCCTCATCCAGGCGCGTTTCACCGCTCCCGGTCAGTTCGCACCACTCCACGCCCAGGACCGGGTACAAGCACCACCCCACGAGGGAGATCTCCCATCATCGCTTCCGCGCTCACTCCGGCCCTGGCCGCTCCCCGCACGCTCACCGACATCTACGGCCCCGACATCGCCGTCTGCGCACGCCCCGCCCAGGAACCGGCTGTGCCGTCGAGCAGGCACCGGAACACCCGCGACGTCCTGTCCGCCCGCCCCCTCGCCATCGCCGCCGACACCCCCGTCATCAGCAGCGCTGGCGGCACCGAGCCCAACCTCCTCGCCGCCCTCGCCGACGGCGGCCTGCCCGTCGGCACCGACCCGCGTGAGTTCCGCACCGAAGCCGAGTTCGCCGTGCGCGTCACCGAAGCCCTCAGCGACGGCCTGCGCCTGTCCATGGAATACCCGCAGCCCACCGCCCTGTACCCGGACGAGCGCTCCGTGAAGAGCGCCGAACTCGTCGGCTACCTCAACAACAAGGCCAGCATCAGCACGTTCGTCGACCCTCGCTTCCAAGCCCGTCGCCAGATCGTCGCCGTCGACGAACTCGCAGAAGCCGCGCCTGTCGAGAAGTCCTGGGTTCTCAAAGCCGCCACCAACGCCGCCCACGGCGCCAGCCTCGACGTGTACCTGCACCGGGCCGGGGAGCCGGTGACCCTGCCCGCGTTCACCGACGTCCTCACCGAGGTCGTCGTCGAGGAGTACCTGCACATCCACCGCAACTGGGGCATCCAGCTCTACGTCGCCGCAGACGGCAGGGCCCGCCTGCTCGCCGTCACCGACCAGCGCATCGACGCCGACGGCGTCTACACCGGCGGCCGCTTCGGGCTCGTCGTCCCGCTCCCGGCCGACCTGCTCACCGAATGCCTCGCGATCGCCCAGCGCGCCGCCGACGTGGGCTACCGCGGTATGTGCAGCCTCGACTGCGCCCAGACCTACGACGGCAGACTCGTCATGCTGGACCTCAACTTCCGCATCACCAGCGGGTCCATCCCGCTGCTGGCGCTGCACACCATCCGCCCCGACGCCCTCGACCGCCCGTCGGAGTCCACGAAACTCACCACCACCGCCTCGATCGCCGCGCTGCTCGCCGCGCTCCGGCCCGCGTTGCAGCGCGGAGGGCTGCTCGTCACCGGTGGCCACGACACCCGCCGCACCGACAACCCGATCAAGCAGGCCACCGTGCACCTGCTCGTCTTCGGAGACGACCCTGACGAAGTCGCCACCCGCCGCGCCGCGCTGGAAGCCATGTACAAGAACTGACGCGGATGATCGGCGCGACAGTAGGCTCGGATCCAGGTCTCATCGACACTCTCCGACAGTGGCGGTCAGCGCGGATCCGAGGGAGCTACCGACGTGGTCGAGACGCACGACATCGTCCGCCCGCCTGCTGAGCTCAGTGCGGCGCTCGCGGCCATCGGCAGTGCGACGGCGAGCGCCGAGCTGAGCCGGATGGGCATCCGCAGCGCGTTCATCCGCGGCCCGGTCTCGGTGACTCCCGGCGTGCGCGTGGCCGGGCCGGCGCTGACGCTGCAGTTCCTGCCGAAGCGGGAGGACCTCTACCCCGTCGACGAGTACGCCGAGCCGGAGAAGCAGCTGCACCGGCACGTCATGTACCACGCCCAGCCCGGCGACATGATCGTCGTCGACGCGCGCGGTGACATGAGCAGCGGCGTGTTCGGCGAGATGATGCTGACCTACTTCAAGGGCCGCGGCGGTGCCGGTGTGGTGATCGACGGGTGCCTGCGCGACATCGGTGAGGCCAAGCAGCTCGGTCTCGGGCTGTGGATCCGGGGCGCCACGCCGAACTTCCACGCCCAGACCGGCATCGTCCCGGTGGCCGTCAACGTGCCGGTGGCGTGCGGCGGCACTCTCGTCGAACCGGGTGACATCGTCGTCGCCGACGACGACGGGGCTGTCGTGGTGCCGGTCAAGCTCGCACCCGCTGTGCTGGCGGTGGCTCAGGAGCACGCGGAATGGGAGGAGTTCTCCCGCATCCGGCTGGCCGAGGGCGGCGACCTGCGGCGGTACTACCCGCTGTCGGAGGAGGCCCGGCCCGAGTACGAACGGTGGCGCGCCGAGCAGGGCAAGGGCTGAGCAAAGGGCTCAGCTCCACAACCGGTCGTGGCTCGACTCGCCGTCCCAGCACGTCGTCACGGCGAAGAACAGCCGACGACGGACCGGACGATGTCCACATAGGACACCAGGTGCTCGACGCCCTTCGCTGTGACCTGGATGCCGGTGAACGGGTGCATGGCACGCCGGCCACGTTGGCCACCCGCAGGCCGGTGATGCGCAGGTCGCTCGGCCGGAACGCCGTCGCGACGTGCTCCTCCGTGATCGCCGGGGTCTCGCTCATCCCTTCACGGCGCCCGCGGTGAGGCCCTCGGTCAGGAACCGCTGCCCGAACCCGTACATGACCACCACCGGAATGCTGATCAGCAGCGAGGCCGCGGCCAACTGGCCCTGCGGCACGACGTCACCGAAGATCATCGACTGCATGCCGACGGGCAGCGTCTTGTAGCCGTCCTTGGTGATGAACACGAAGGCGAACAGGAACTCGTTCCACGCGTTGGTGAGCGTGAACAGCGCCACCGCGAGCAGGCCCGGTTTGGCCAGCGGCAGCACGATCCGGATGAACGCCCCGAACCGCGTGCAGCCGTCGACCAGCGCGGCCTCCTCGAGGTCGGCCGGGATCGACTTGAAGTAGCCGACGAGCAGCCACGTCGCGAACGGCAGGGTGAACGTCGGATAGGCGAGCACGAGTGCCCACAACGAGTCGTTGAGCCCGATCCCGCTCATCATCTGGTACAGCGGGATGAACAGCAGCGCGCCCGGCATCACGTAGGTGAGCAGGATCGTCACCGTGAAGCTCTCCGAACCCCGGAACTTCAGCCGTGCCAACGCGTAGCCGGCCAGCGCCGCGCACACCAGGGCGATCGCGGTGGACGCCACCGACACCAGGATCGTGTTGACGTACCAGGTGCCGAACGCCCTGCCCGTGAACAGGTTGGTGAACTGCTCGGTGCTCCACGGGGTCGGCCAGAGGTCGTCGGTGCGCGCGACGATCTGGTTGTCGGACTTGAAGGCCGTGACGGTCATCCAGTAGAGCGGGGCGAGCACGAAGCCCAGCAGACCCACGAGCGCGATCCCCGAACCGGCGCCGCTGACCAGGCGCGCGGCCAGCCGGTTGCCGCGCGTGGCGAGCACGGAGACGACCCGTCCGACGGCGGCCGCGAGCACCACGAACACGCCCAGCACGAGCGCGGCCTTCCACACGATGTGCGGCGACGCCCACACCAGCACGAGCACCGAGGCCACGACGATCACCCACGGCAGCGCCCTGCGCTGGGCAGGCGTCAGCCGCCTGCGCCCCATGTCCCCCGCGCCCGGCAGATCGCTGCGCCGCATCATCCGCACGAGGATCACCACGAGGACGGCGATGATCGGCAGCATCACCAGTGTGACCGCGGCGCCCGCGCCCAGCTGCAGCTGCTGGATGGCCTTCGAGTAGGCCACCATCACGTACGGGGCGGTGGCGTCCCCCGGTCCGCCCTGGGTCATCAGCCAGATCAGGTCGAAGTTGTTGAACGTCCAGATCGACGACAGCAACACCGTCACGATCATGATGTGGCGCAGCCCTGGCAGCGTGATGTGCTTGAAACGCTGCCACGGCGAGGCACCGTCCACAATGGCCGCTTCGTAGAGACCGCCGTCGATGGCCTTGAGCCCGGCCAGGAACGTCACCGTGAAGAACGGGATGCCCTTCCAGACGTTGACCAGGATGACCGCCGGCATCGCGAGCGCGGGATCGGACAGCCACTCCGCGGGCCATCTGTCGACGAGCCCGATGGCAGCGAGAGCGGGCCCGATCCCTGAGTCGGTGAGCAGGACGTTGACGCTGCCGAAGATCGGGTCGAACAAGGACCGCCAGGTGAAGGCCGTGACGACCGTCGGCACGACCCACGGCAGCAGGATCACCCCGGCGAGAATCGCCCGGCCGCGGCGCATGTGGTGCAGCATCAACGCCGCGATGAGGCCGAGGGTCACTTTGAAGATCTCGGCGTACGCGGTGAAGACGAACGAGTTGAGCACGCCCTTGTGGAACAGGGTGTCGTCGATGAGGGCGAGGTAGTTGTCCAGCCCGACGAAGACCGTCTCCGCACCGTGGCGTTCCGTGGTGCTGGTGAGGACCGAGCTGACGATCGGGAACAGGATCAGGCCCGCGACCAGCACCAGCGTGGGCCCGATGAACACCGCGGCGAGACGCCAGTCACGCCCCAGCAGCCGTTGCGACGTGGTGAGCGAGGGCGACGCGCCCGGCGCCGGACGAACCGGCGCCTGGCGCTCACGCAGGACGGTCACTGCTTGTAGCCCTGCTGCTCGAAGATCTGGACGATCCGGGCGTGGGTCGCGGCGACGGCGTCGGCCGGCCGGGCGCCCTGGATGACCGACTGCATCATGTCGGTGAGCAGGTAGGCGGCGGTGGCTGCCTGCTCACCAGGGCTCGGCGCCTGGGGGAACTTGAAGCCCGTCCTGGTGGCCACCGGGAGCGGCGTGCGGGTCTGCTCCCGCAGCGCGGGGAAGGCCGGGTCACCGCTGGTGTAGTACGGGTCGGAGTCCCACACCTTGTCCCACGAGGGGTTGACCAGGCACGGGGCTCCTTTCGCGACACCGAGCAGCGCGCTCCCGCTGACCATGTACTTCGCCACCAGCTTGGCGAGAGCGGGGTTCTTCGCCCCCTTGAACACGACGAACGAGTTGGACTCGCCGAACGCGAGTGGCTTGTCGATCGCCGGTCCGGTGGCGCCGTTGAACGGGTGGGTGTTGGCGTAGACCGGGTTGTTCTTGGTCTTCGAGTCGGCGTAGACGCTGAACTGGTTGAGCGTCAGCCCCAGGATCTGGGCCAGCCAGTTCTCGTTGTTGCTCGAGTCGGTCCAGCTGCCGATCCCCGGCGGCAGCATCGGCGTGTACTTCGGGTTCGTGTAGATGTCGCCGATGAACGTGACGGCGGCGACGGTCTCCGGCGAGTTGAACACCACCTTCGTGCCGGTGTTGTCCGCGATGGCCCCGCCGTAGGTGTTGACGACGTTCGCGATGAAGCCGTTGGCATCGCCGGAGCGGTTCACCGTGAGACCCCAGCCGAAGCGCCGCTTCGCCGGGTCGGAGACCTCCAACGCGTTGTCGCGCAACTCTTCCCACGTGTAGTGGGGCTTGAGCGGGAGCCCCTTCTCCTGGTACCAGTCCTTGCGCAGGTACATCGCGGACGCGATGAAGTGGTAGGGGATCGCGAACCAGCGCCCGTTGAACACGCAGTACGTGCTCGCCTCCGTCGCGGGCTCCCCGTAGAGCTTGCGCATCTCGTCGACCACGTCGGTGACGTCGGTGAGGGCGCCGAGGTTGTGGAGCTGGCCGACGAACCGCCGATCGCTCACGAAAGCGAAATCGCGGCTGGTGCCCGCTTTCACCTCGGCGTCCATCTTCGCGACCATGTCACCGGCGTCGCCGGAGACCAGGTCGTTGCGGACCGTGGTGCCGGTGGCCTGCGCGAACACCTGCAGCGACTTGTCCAGCGCCTGGTTGGCGGCCTCGGAGTAGAGCTTCTGCGAGAGCATCCCCACCGACCCGCCGCGCAGCGAGGCCGCCTGGTCGAGCAGCGCCTGGGGCACCTGGACGTCGACCTGCGGCGCGGCGGGGCCGCCACCTCCGCACCCGGCGAGTCCGAGCACGCCCAGCGCGCTCACGCCGAGGAACGTGCGCCTGGACAAGCCCGTTTTCTCTTCCATGACACTCCTCTCGCGTCCGGTCGAGCGGACGCGTACCGACGGGGCGACGTTGCAACCGGCGGGACAGCGAGACGGGGGCCGCGCTGCCGGGTCGTTCATGTGGCGAAGAACGGTGAACTGGTGAGGTGGAGGCGGTGTGGCAAACCGGTCCGTGCGGTGCGCTAACGCCGCCGGGCGGCCCGCTTGGTCTGCCGCTCCTTTTCCGCGAGGAGCGTGGAGTTGTTGGCCAGGTGCTTGCGCATCGCCGCGCGGGCACCTGCCGGGTCGCGCGCCACGAGCGCCTCGTAGATCGCCGTGTGGTCGGCGGTGGCCTTGCGCAGCGCGGCCGGTGCCTCGTTGGTGATGCGCCGGCTGGCCGTGCCCAGCCAGCGGGCGGAGTACATGATCCGGTCGAGGATGCGGTTGTCGGCCGCCCGGCAGATCTCCATGTGGAACTCGTGGTCGACTTCGAGGTAGGCGTTGGGATCCCCCTCGAGCGCCGCCATGCGGTCGAGCTCCTCCCTGAGCCGGTCCAGCGTCTCGTCGGTGATGCTGGTCGCGGCCATCGCGGCGAGTTCGGGCTCGAGCAGCACGCGCATCTGGTCCAGCTCCTGCAGCAGTTCGCCCACGATCTCCGCGGGCATCCACTCGATCAGCAACGGGCTCAGGTAGTCCCACTCCGCCGGAGGGCGCACGACGACGCGGCGGCCCTGCGCGACGTCGACGATGTCGAGCGAGGCCAGGATCTTGAGCGTCTCCCGTGCCACGACGCGGGACACGCCGAACTCCCGGGAGATGTCGAGCTCCGACGGCGCCCGGCCGTCCTCGAAGTCGCCGCTGACGATGCGCCGGGTCAGGTGTGCCGCCACCTGCACCGGGAGAGTCCGGACCTTGACAGCGTCCGCAGACTCTTGTCCCCTTTGCATGTCATCAGCTTATAGGACAAGTTGGACACGGCGACAGAGTCCGTTCATCTGCACGACCCAGCGGCGGGAGAGCCATGCGGATCGTGAACGTCACGACGGCAGTGGTGGCCTACCACGGTCAGGCCACCCTGGTCCGGATCGACACCGACGAGGGCATCAGCGGGTTCGGCGAGGCCAATCCCGATGCCGGCGCGGGTGCCGTCGTCGGAATGATCAACTTCTTGGCGCCCCTCCTGATCGGCGAGGACCCGCGCAACGTCGAGCGGTGCTGGGAGAAGCTGCGGCGCCACAAGGTCTTCGCGGGCCCCCAGGGCGGGGTGTTCGTGATCGCCCTCTCCGGGATCGAGCTCGCGCTGTGGGACATCGCGGGCAAAGCCGCTGGCCAGCCGGTCTACCGCCTGCTCGGCGGGAAGTTCCGCGACCGGATCCGCCTCTACGCCGACTGCGGCGACGGCGACGACCCGGCGGGCTCGATCGCCGGATGCGTCGACCGGGCCCAGCGGATGGTCGCCGAAGGCTTCACCGCCATCAAGTTCGACATCGACAACCTGCACCACCCTGCCAAGTTCGACGACTTCAACCACACGATCAACGCCGCCGAGCTGCGATCGATGGTCGAGCGCGTGGCGGCCGTCCGGGAAGCGATCGGACCGGACGTCGATCTGGCCATCGACCTGCACGCCCGTTACGACGTGCCGAGCGCGTGCCGGATCTCGTGGGAGCTCGAGCCGTTCCACCTGATGTGGCTGGAGGAGCCGCTGCCGGCGGAGAACGTCGACGCACTGGTGCGGGTGCGCGAACAGACCCGCACGCCGATCTGCGCCGGCGAGAACCTCTACCTGCGGTGGGGATTCCGCGAGCTGCTCGAACGCGGCGCCGTCGACGTCATCGAGCCGGACGTGCCGAAGTGCGGCGGCCTCGCCGAGGCCAAGAAGATCGCCAACCTCGCGGAGCTGCACTACATCCCCTTCGCACCGCACCTGGTGTCGACGCCACTGGGCACGATGGCCACGTCGCACCAGTGCGCGGCGATCCCCAACTTCCTCGTCCAGGAATGGCACGCCCTCGAGGAGCGCGCGGTGTGGGACAGCTACGTCCACTCCCCCGACGGGAGCGGCTCGATCGTGAAGGACGGCTACATCACGCTGCCCGACACTCCCGGCATCGGCGTGGAGCTCGACATGGACGGCGTCCGGGCACACGCCTTCGCGGGCTACGGGGTGTTCGAGTAGCGGAGCCGATCACCCGGCTTCCCCGGTGACGTCAGGCGAGAAGTTTTCGGATGATGTCCGTGGCGGTGTCGATGTCCGGTGGGGCGCCGGTGATGATGTCGGAGTAGCAGAAGGACTCGGCGAGCCGGACCACGGCGTAAGCCAGTTTGGTCAGCGGGATCTCCGACGTGTCCTCGCCGCGTGCAGCGCGGATGAGGTCGGCCAGTCCGGCCACGAGGCGATGCTGCACCACCCCCTGCTGGGAGGTCAGCACCCGCAGCGCCGTTTCGGGGTCGCGTTCGAGCAGCGCGCGCAGAGCCGGCGAGGCAACGGTGTCGCGCATCGCCTGGTCCAGTACCGCGACGACCCTGGCCGTGCCCCGCTGCGGGCTGGCCTGCCACAGACGCGCCCACGCCGTCTGCGTGATGACCCACAGCACCTCGCCCAGGACGCGGTCGCGATCGCCGTACCGGCGATAGAGGGTCGCCCGGCCGATACCGGCTTCGGCGGCGAGGTCGCCCATGTCGATGCGGCTCTCGCGAAGGAACTGCCGGAGCGCATGGGCGATGACCGGATCGACCTCGGGCTCGGTGGCCAGGTTCACGTTGGCCTCAGCGTGAGACAGCATGTATAAAGTGTCTCACTGAGACATTCAGACAGAATGTCTCAGTTTGGACGAGGAGGACAGCATGCGGCGGGTCTGGGCAGTGCTGCCGTTCGCCCTGGTCGGAGTCGCGCTGCTGCTGGCCCCGGCCACCGCGGGGCCCGCGTGGTGGAACCTGGCGGTGCAGGTCGTGTTGTTCACCCTGGCGGCGGCCGTCCCGGGGTACCTCACCCGGCACGTGTCGTACGTCGACGTGGCCTGGCCGTGGGGCCTGGCCGGCATCGGCCTGGTCACCGTCTTCACGGCCGACGATCTCAACGCGGCAACGGTCGCGATCGCGGTCGCCTACCTCGCCATGGGGGCGCGGATGGGACTGTGGAGCCTGGTGCTGACGGTGAAGCACGGCTGGTGGACGCCCGGCTCCCCCAAGGTCGAGCTGCCCCGGTACCAGTACCAGCGGCGGCGCTGGGAGCGGCAGGGGTTCCACAACGAGACGTGGTCCGTCCAGTACGAGATCTGGTTGCAGGGACTGGCGAACGCGTCGGTGCTGGCCGTCCCCGCGTTCCTCGTCGCCGCCGATCACCAGCGGCCGCTGTCCGTCTGGTCCGTGGCCGCCCTGGCCCTGTGGGCCGCGTCGTTCGTGCTGGAGTCGGTGGCCGACCGCCAGAAGCAGCGGTTCGCCGCCCGTGGCACGCGCGGTACCTGCGATCAAGGGCTGTGGCGCTACAGCAGGCACCCGAACTACTTCTTCCAATGGATGCAGTGGAACGCCCTGGTCCTGCTCGCGCTGCCGTCACTGCCGGCCCGGTTCCACGACACGACGCCGCTGGTGTGGGTGCTGCTGACGCTGGGCCTGTTCCTCGCCTCCTGGACGCTGTACGTCACGCTGACCAAGCACACCGGCGCCCGTCCCGCCGAGTACTACAGCCTTCGCAAGCGCCCTGACTACGCGCTTTACCAGGCCACCACCAACATGTTCTTCCCCGGTCCCGTCAAAACACCGCGGGAAGACGCCGAGTAACGCGAGACCTCCTGTTGGCCGCAGTGACGCTGCGGCGGATGATCGAATTTTCCCCCGCAGCCATCCCCGATGCCGCACCGCGCGTTTCAGCAGACGAGAGGCCGCCACAGAGGCTGCCTACCGAGTCTGGGGTTTCATTTGCGCGCATTGACAATCAGCGCCGTAGTCGCACTGACCGCGGTGCTGGCACCGGGTGCCGCCCACGCGGCACCACCGTCCAACGACGACTTCGCCGACGCCACGGCGATCACGTCGCTCCCGTTCGGTTCCGTTGTGGACACTCGGGAAGGCACCGCCGCGAACGACGACCCGTCGAGCTGCTCGTGGAGCACCAGCAGCGTCTGGTTCCGCTACACCGCGCCCGCTGACGGCTTCGCACGAATGAGCACGGACCGCCCGGACGACACGAAGCCGGCCATCTCCGCCTACACGGGTGAGCGCGGCGCGCTGACGTGGGTGACGGACGCGTGCCAGCAGCCGCACGGCGGCGGTTCGGACACCTTCGCGGTGAAGGCGGGCACGACCTACCACTTCCTGTTGCAGGACACGAAGTTCGCCGGGCCGGTGAGGTTCGGTCTCGAACTCGTGCCCAGGTCCGCCAACGACGACTTCGCCTCCGCGGCGGACGTGCCGATGGACACCACCGTCGCGGGCGACACCGGTCCCGCCACGGTGGAGACGGGCGAGCCCAAGCCGGGGTGCCAGTACCCCGCCACCCGCTCGGTGTGGTTCCGCTACACCGCCGACCGCGCCCGGTTCGTCTCGGCGAAGGTCACCCAGCGCACCAGCCTCGCGAGCGTCGCGGTCTTCCGCGGCTCCGCGCTCAACGCACTGACCGAAGTGGACTGCCTGCACAGCAACTACAACCCGGCGATCTTCGCGGCCACCCCGGGCGAGACCTACTACGTGCGGGTCGCGGAAGGCATCTACGGCGGCGAACAGCTGACGTTGCGACTCACCGAAGCGCCGGAGATCAAGCCCCACGCGATGTGGGTGCGCCCGGCCCAGCCCGGCGTCTTCGACGAGGTCAAGTTCGACGTCGATCCGGGTGACCCGGCGGGCCGCTGGCTCACGAGTGGCCTGGTGCAGTTCGGCGACGGCACGCCCGACGCCGCGATTTCAGACACCAACGGCGTGGTGACCGTCTCCCACAAGTACGCCGCCGACGGTGAATACGACGTCACGATCTCCGGACGCACGGCGGACGGCCGTTCCGGCAGCACCACCCAAAAGGTGAAGGTCGAGACCCACGACGTGACCGTCTCGAACGTCGCCGCGCCCGCCACCGCCAAGGTCGGCGACACCGGCCAGGTCGAGGTGTCGGTCAGCAACACCCGCTACGCCGAAGACGTCGTCGTCGAGCTGCTCCGGCGCAGGCCGGACGGCTACTACAACGTCGTCGGCACGGTTCGCCAGCACGTGGCGACGGACAGCACCGCGGTGGTGCCGTTCACGTACACCTACACCGCGGACGACGCGGCACGAGGCAAGGCAACGCTCAAGGCGCGCGTGCGCCTCGACGGCCGTGACGACAACAACCCGGCCGACAACGAGCGCACGGTCGAGACGACCGTCGTCGCGGCCAGCTAGCGAGGTCGACCGGCCGGGCAGCGCCCTCGGCGGCGCTGCCCGGCCGCACCGGAAATTCATGCGCATTCAGGAATCAGCCGGCCTCGCGCAAAGCGACTCCTGGGGATTCCGGAGATTTCTGGCCCCTTGCTTCTTCGCTCATTGATGGACCTCAGTTGCACACCCAGGACTTGTGCGACAGCGCACTTATCAAGCCCCCCTTTTGGCGGTATAAGGACTTCCTATGCCGTGACAGCCTCGAAGGCGCGTGAGCCACGCGACACCTGGGGGTGCGGACGTGTCACGTCCGCCAGTCATTTTGGGGGCTTTGTTTCGCATGCGCGGATTGATTGCTGCCTTGGTTCTCGCCGCCACGGTCCTTCCCGCCGACGCCCATGCGGCCGTCGGCGAGGTGCTCAGACCGGCGGGGGCTGAAGTGATCGCAGGCAAATACCTGGTCACTTTGAAGAAATCCAGCCACATCAACGCACTCGGCGTCGCCGCGAGTCATGGAGGTCAGGTCGACCGCGTCTACAGCGCGGCGCTGCAGGGGTTCGCGATGACCGCCACCGAGCAGCAGGCCCGCCGGCTGGCCGCCGACCCGCGCGTCGAACGGGTCGAGGTCGACGCGGTCGTGCGCGGTGACGCGGTGCGGACCAACCCGATTTGGAACCTCGATCGCATCGACCAGCGCGGAACCGTGCTGGACAACCGCTACGACTACCCGGACCAGGCCGGCCAGGGCGTCACCGTGTACGTGATGGACACCGGTGTGCGCACCGCACACGCAGAGTTCGAGGGCCGGGCGAACGTCGCGTTCGACGCGATCGGCGACGGCTGGAACGGCCAGGACTGCAGCACCACCGGCCACGGCACGCACGTCGCGGGCACCATCGCGGGCAGGACGTTCGGCGTCGCCAGCAAGGCCAAGGTCGCCTCGGTGCGCGTGCTGAGTTGCGAGAACAGCGGCACGATCAGCCAGATCGTGGCCGGCATCGACTGGATCACCGCGAACGCGGCCAAGCCCGCCGTGGTGAACATGAGCCTCGGCGGTGGTCAGAGCACGACCGAGGACAACGCTGTCAAGGCGTCGATCGCGGCCGGTATCTCCTACGTCGTCTCCGCGGGCAACAGCGAGTCGAACGCCTGCTCGAAGAGCCCGGCCAACGTGCCCGCCGCGATCACCGTCGGCGCGGCCAACCCCGTCAACGAACGCGCCAGAGGCTGGGCCAAGTTCGGCGACACCGGTTCCAACTACGGCCCGTGCCTGGACCTGTTCGCTCCGGGCGAGTCCATCGAGTCCGCGCACAACGCCACCGACCACTCGACCGTGGTGCTCAAGGGCACGTCGATGGCCTCACCGCACGTCGCAGGCGCCGCGGCACTGCTGCTGTCGCAGTCACCGAACCTGACGCCCGCGCAGGTGCACGCCGAGATCCTCAACCGGTCCGTGACCGGCGTGCTGGACCCCACGACGCTCGAACCGCCGATGAACCCACCCACCACCCAGAAGTCACCCAACAGGTTCCTCCACACCGGACCACTCGCGCAGCCGGTCTGCACCGTCTCCGACGCCACCCGGCGGGCTGTGCCGGACCAGAACAGCATCACCGTCGCTCTCGACGTCACGGCGTGCGGGCGCAAGGTCGCCGGCAACGCCACCGTGCGAGTACAGGCCGAACACCCGTTCCGCGGAGACCTGTCCGCACGCCTGATCACCCCGAGCGGAACGGAAATCGTGCTGCGCGAGGCGAACAGCTCCGACACCGCGGTCAACCTGGACCAGACGTTCCCGCTGTCGTTGTCCACTCTGGACGCGAACGGAACGTGGAAACTGGTCCTGCGCGACAACTTCAGCTTCGACGAGGGATCGCTGGCCGGGTGGACGCTCACTCTCTGACCAGACGCGCCTTTCTGGCGGGACTGGCGGTGGCGGGACTGGCGGCGTGCGACGCGCCCATGCCCGCCGCCGCTCCCGTCCACCACCAACCCGGCGTCCTGGCACCGAACCCGGCCGCCGCGGGAGTGGCCGCGTACGACGTCACCGCACGCACCCGCGCCGAGCTCACCGCGACACTGCGCGCTGTCACTTCGCGTGGCGTGACGGTGGCCGTCGGCGCGTCGCTGTTCGGCGACAGGTTCGGCCTGCGCGCGCCACGAAGGCTCACGACCATGCCGAAGTTCGCCGGCGACGTGCTGGACGACCAGTGGTGCCACGGAGATCTTCTGCTGCAGGCACTGGCGGACACACCCGCACAGGTGGACTCCCAGCTGGCCGGCGTGCCCGGCCTGACGCTTCGCTGGCGGATCGACGGGCACCAGCTGCCGGAGGAGCGCAACGCGTTCGGCTTCAAGGAGGGCGCAGGCAACCCGGCCACGCCTCAGGTGTGGGTCGCGGACGACGAACCCGCGTGCTACCAGGGCGGCACGTACCAGGTGGTGCGACTGATCAGGCTCGCGATGCCGACGTGGGACCACAAGTCCACAGAGGACCAGGAACGGGTTTTCGGCAGGCGCAAGGAGTCGGGCGAGGAGCTGCCCGCGATGCTCGACTCGCACGTGCGGCGCGCCCGGCCCGCCGAGGAGAAGCACAAGATCCTGCGCCGCGGTTACCCGTTCGTCACCGAACCGGGCCACATCTTCATGTGCTACCAACGTGATCCTGAAACGGGCTTCGCCGCCGCACAACGCCGTCTCGCCGGGGAGGAGCTGGAGAAGTACCTGCTGCCGTTCGGCGGCGGCTACTTCTTCGTGCTGCCGGGAGTGGACGGTTCGGAAGACGACTACCTCGGCCGCGCCATGGTCGAGTCGTCGTGACTACAGGGGGAAGAGTGTTCGAGTTCGGAATCCTGGGCCCGGTGGAGGTGCGAGCGGACGGCGCGCCGGTGCCGATCAGCGCCGCGAAGCTCCGCACCCTGCTGGCCGCACTGCTGCTGAGACCGAACCACACGGTGCCGACCACGACGCTGATCGAGCACGTGTGGGGCGACCAGCCACCCCAGCGAGGAGTGGCGGCGCTGCAGAACTACGTGATGCGGCTGCGGCAGGCACTCGGCGAATCGCACATCCGCACCACGCCCGGCGGTTACTCGATCTCGCTGTCTCCGTCGCAGCTCGACCTGACCCGGTTCTCCCGGCTGACCGTGGAAGCGGCCGCCGCGGGTCCCGCTGCCCGATCCCGGTTGCTCACGGTCGCGTTGGAGCTGTGGCGCGGTCCCGCACTGGAGGGGATTCCCTCGCCTCCGCTGCAACGAACCGAGGTGCCTCGCCTGGAGGAGCTGCGCCTCAACGCGGTGGAGATGCGGATCGACGCCGATCTGGAGCTGGGCCGGCATGCCGCCCTGGTGCCGGAGTTGCGGTCGTTGACGGCCCAGCACCCGTTGCGGGAGCGGTTCTGGCATCAGCTGATGCTGGCTCTGCGGCGTTGCGGGCGGCGGGCCGAGGCGCTGGCGGCTTATCGGAGTGTCTCGGAGTTGTTGTGCGAGGAGCTCGGCCTGGATCCCGGGCCTGAGCTTCGGGAGCAGTTCGCGGCGATTCTGCAGGCCAGCTGACTCGACTCCGAAAGGCCGGCGCTTCCCTGTTTTCCGTGGAAGCGCCGGCCTTTCGCGCACGAAGCAGGTGAAGGCGGCCTCGTGGTTGATGTCCGTGTCGTCCTCGGCGTCACCCGCGGGCGAGAATCCCGCCCCTGGGAATGAGCGCGCATCAGGCGTCGCAGGGGAACAGGTGGACCGCCGCCCTGTCCGCGACCACCTCCACCACCTCGCCGGAGAGCACCGTGTCACCGTCGGCCACTTCCACCGACACCGGCGAACCTGCCACCTCGAGGTAGGTCGCGCCGTCCTCGGTCACGAGCCACGTCCCGCCGAGCACCACCGACGTGCCGTCGAGCCGGACCCCGGCGACGCCACCGGACTGGGGGCTGACCTCGTCGTCGACGTCCACCTCCACCTCGTACTCCTGGCCTGCCACCGGCGGGTCCTCCGACTTCCACACGCCCGCACCGGCACCGGCCGAGCAGCGGAACGACACGAGATCACCCGCGCCGACAGCGGACACCTCGATCCTCATCACCACGATCCCTTCGGCCAGGGCTGACCGATCCGCAGGAAAGAAGCCGGCGTACTGCCGATGACTTTCCACGCAGGAACCGCGGTGGCGGGCAGAAGCGCACTTGCTTGCTCCTGCCCGCCACCGCGGTCGACTGCCTCTGCCGTTCGTCAGACCGTGATGAACCCCGTGGTCCACTGGTCTTCGTCCAGCTCGTACTCGTCGACGTGGAAGCACTCCGGCTCGTCGCGGAACCCGTCGAGCTCCTTGGCTCGCTCGACACGGGCCAGCGCGTTCTCCCGCGAGGAGTAGACGCCGAGCAGTTTCACATCGTCGCCGTCCTCCTCGTGGGCCGAGTAGTCGCCGTCAGGGTCGAAGTGCCTGACCGCCCCGCTCTCATCTTCAGCCACGTGATGCACGTGCCAGAGCAGGAAAACCCGGCCTTGCGTCATGCGGTCACTCCACCTGTCGCAGCGCGAACTCCCGGAACCTGCTCAACGCGTCGTCGAGCGAGTGCGGATCACAGGACGACTCGTACCGCTCACCGTCCGACGATGCCCAGATCCACCGTCCCTCACCCGGTTCGTCCTTCGACCGGTCGAGGGTGCGTCCTTCCAGATCGGTGTCCACCAGGTCGGCCACCACGTGCCAGCCGGGATTGTCCAGCGTCGTGATCCGCACACCGAACTCGTGCTCCCAGTCGCCGTTGCACTGCTCGGTGTACCACCGCTGGAAGAACTGGAACGGGCTCTCAGCATCCGGCATTCGGGTCCTCCCAAGGGTCCGGCTCGCGCGCGGTTCCGTCCGGCAGGTTCAGGTGCGGAGTGTCCACCACAGTGCCGTCCGGGTTCGTGTGCGACGGGCCCCACCGGTCGTACCGCTTCTCCAGCTCCCACGGGGCCGGGTTGCGCGGGTTCGACTGCTCCTGCCAGGTGGCGTACTTCTTCACCTTGCCGTCCGGACCGAGCATAAAGGTGGAGTGCGGGCCCTTGGCGTTCGGGTCAGGGCGCTGACGCGGCGGACGGGCGTTGTGCACCAGCACCGGTTTGTCGCCCGCGACCACGTAGTACGTGTGGTCGGTCGCGACGGTCAGGTTGTACACCTGCTGGTCCGCCACCGCGCGGATGCCCAGGCGCGTGACCCCGAGCAGTTCACCGGACGACGTGCGCACCCGGTCGCCCTGCTGGATGTCCTGCGCCTCGACGAACTCGCCCCTGTTCTCGACCCAGAACGGGTGCCCGTCGGTGGCCACCAGGGTCGAGGTCGCCGTCCCCGACATCCCGTCGGTGTCGACGGTGATGTCGACGAGCCGCTTCGCGCCCTTGCCGACGATCGTCGCCGTGACCTCCCGTGCCTGCGTCTTCCCGGACTCGGGATCGGTCGCGGTGACCTGGTCGCCGAGTCGCACCTCCTCGATCGCCTTGCGGGAACCGTCCGCCATCAACACCGGCGTGCCGGCGACGAAGCTGTTGAGGAAGCAGCTGTCCCGGTTGTTCTTGCCGTTGTTGGTGGGCTTGTTGCCGCTCGGGTCGCCCAGGACGGTCGGCTGGTTGTCCACGTAGGCGTGGACGTTGCGGCCGCCCTCGAACCCGATCGGGTCCTCGCTGATGAACCGCTGCAGCACCGGGCTGTAGTAGCGGTCCCGGTAGTGGTAGAGACCGGTGCCGTCGTCCTCACGACCGGTGAAGCGGTACGGGTTGTCCGCTCCCGCACCGCTCGCGTAGGTGCGACCGAACGGTTCGTAGGTGTAGGACGCACCCGTGCCGTTCGGGTCGACCAGGCCGACCGTGCTGCCGACCGCGTCGGTGAGGAACCGGCGCGTGGTGCCACCCGACTCGCGCAGGTGGAACCCGTCCACACCGCTCGCGGTCATGTTCGCGGTGACCTGCCCGTTCACCTTCTCCTGCAACGGGTTCTGGCCGTCGTACACGTAGTTGGTGGTCACACCGGCGACCGTGCGCCCCAGCCTGCGGCCGTCGGAGTTGTAGTTGAACGACGCCGACGTGCCCTGCCCCGTGACCGTGGCGAGCTCTCCCCTGGCGTTCCAGGTGTAGGTGGTCGCGCCGTCGGACAACAGGTTGCCCTCCGGGTCGTAGGTGATCGTCGAACCGCCGATGGTCTTGATGCGGTTCGCGCTGTCGTACGTCGCCGGGCCGTACGGCTCGGGCAACATCGCCCGCGAGGACGCGCCGGTGGTCCGGACCGGCAGGCCGGTGGCGTCGTACTCGTAGGCGAGGTCGCCGAGCGCCGTGGTGCCCGACCGGTACGTGATCGTCTTGACCCGGCCGGTGTCGTCGTAGGTGTACGTCTGCCCGACTCCGTTGCCGGGCGCGCCCACCCTTTCCGTGCGACCGGAGCGGTCGCGGGTCACGACGCTGATCGCGGTGCCGCCCTGCTGGATCTCCTGGAGGTCACCCGCGGCGTCGTAGACGTGCCGCACCGCGGGACGCCCGGACACCGTCGTCGTGCGGTCCCGCACCGTCGTTCCGTAGGCGTAGGACACCGAACCGTTCGGCGTGGTCTCCTGCTTGACCCGGTCGAGCTCGTCGTAGTCGATCGTCGACGTGCCCGCGACGCTGTCCACACTGGACCGCACCCGGTCACCGGCGTCGAAGGTGTTGGTGACCTTGCTCTCCGAGCCGTAGCTGCTCTCGTACCTGCGGTTCAGCGGGTCGTACTTGTGCTCGACGACGACACCGCGGCGGTCGGTCTCCTTCTCCAGGTTGCCGTTGCGGTCGTACACCGCGTCCGGGGTGGTCACCCCGAGCGGGTCGGTGATCGCGCGGAGCTGATCCATGGCGGTGTGGTGGAAGACGGTCTCGCTGTTGCGCGCGTCGATCACCTTGGACCTGTTGCCGTTGCGGTCGTACTCGTACCGCATGGTCCGGCCGAGGCCGTCGGTGACCGAGGCGACGAAGTCCTGCGCCGTGTACGCGGTCTCGGTGACCACACCCACCGCGTCGGCCGTGCGGACCTTGCGGCCCAGGACGTCGTAGCCGGCCGTGCTCACCTTGCCCAGCTCGTCCGTCGTCCGCACCGCGTCGGTGCCGGAGTAGCTGGTGACGCGGAACTTGCCCGCCGGGTCGGTCACCTTGGTGACCTGGCCGCGTTCGTTGACGTCGAACGAGGTCTTGCGACCCGCGGGGTTCGTGGTCGACTTGACCGCGCCACGCGCGTCGAGCTCGTAGGTCGTCTCCTTCAGATACTCGTCGGTGTGCTTGGTGAGTTCACCGTTCGGACCGAGGCGGTCGAACTTCTGCGTGCGCGCGTTCGGCGTGTCCGCGAGAACGGTGCTCTCCTTGACGAAGCTCTTGGCGTCGTAGACGTAGGTCGTCTTGCGCTTGAGTGCGTCCGTGCTGGACTTCACCCGCACGCCGTTGGCCTCGTACTCGGTGGTCGTCTCCTGGGCGAACGGCGTGCCGAACGCCTTGGTGTCGCTGATCACCTGTCCCTTGTCGTTGAACAGGAACCGGCGCACAGCCTCCCGCGGATCGGTCATCCGAGTCTCGGTGATCACGCCGTTGACATCGGTGTAGTCGAACTTCGTGACGCCACCGTCGGCCGCGGTCTGAGTCTTGACCCGGTCCTTGTCGTCGTAGGTGTTGAGCAGGAACCGGGTGCCACGCGGGTCGGTGATCGTGCTGAGCAGACCCTTGGCGTCCCAGGTGTACTTGGTGACGCCGCCTTCCGCGTTGGTCACCGTTTCCAGGTGGCCGGTGGCGAGATAGGTGTAGGTCACGCGCCGGCCGAGGTTGTCCTCGGCGGACTTCACCTTCGGCGGGTTCGCCTCGTCGTAGCTGAAGCGGACCCAGCGGCCGCTGGACGTCGTGACCTGCGTGATGGGGCCGTTCGCCCTGACCTTGCCGTCGACGCCCGGTGGCGCGGCGGCTCGGGTGATGGTCGTGGCGTTGCCGAACTTGTCGCGGATCTCCTGCAGCGGCGCCTCTTCGCCGATGACGTAGATGGTGCCGTCGCGCAGTTTCACGTCCCAGCCGGCGTCGTTCCACACCGCGACCGAACCGTCGAACTTCGTCGGCGTCGGGTCCGCGGTGAACAGCGCGCCCGCGTAGTCCTGGCCCGGCGTCGTGCGGGTGTAGTGGATCTTGCTGCCGTCCGGCTGGACGAGGTCGAACTCCTTGAACGTCGGGAAGCCGTCGACCAGTGGCGCCCACGGGAAGACGCCGTAGTCGAAGCTGGCGCCGACGCCGAACGGGCGCACGAACGCGTCACCCTGCTGGTAGCTGCGCTTGACCTCGATCGGCAGGATGTCGTCGACGACCAGGTCCACCTGCTCGTCGATCAACAGGCCGGTGGCCGGGTCGACCGGGTCGCCGACCCTGGTGTTGTTGGGCTTCGGCGCCTTGCCCGCCGGGTTGAGGCCCGGCACGACGGTCATCGCGCCGGTGAGCCGGTAGAACTTCACGTCCGCGTCCGGCACGATCTGCGTGCCGTCCTTCGAGACGGTGCCGTGGCCGTAGACGTGCCAGCCCTTGCCGTCCGGGTCGTAGTTCCAGAACTGCGTCCGGGTGCCCGGCGCCTCCTTCGTGTAGTTCGGGTAGATGATCGTCGCGCCCTGCGGGAACAGGTAGCCGCCACCCGGCTGCGCGGTGAAGTACACCGGCACCTTGCTCGGGGGCAACGGGAACGGCGGGCGGTCGATCGGGATCGGGGTCAGCGACAGCTCGGTGGCCACGTTGCCGTCCGCGTCGCGGATGACCGTGCCCGCCGGGATGCGGACTTCGAGGCCCGGGATGGACTTCGTGGTCAGGACGGTCTCGGTGATCGTCGGGCTGGGCACGTGCACCACGGAGTTCTTGTCGATCTCCGGCAGGAACACCGTGTGCGGCAGCACGAGCACCTGGCCCTGCCGCACGTCCACGCCTATGTCGAAGGTGCCGAACGCACGGCCGGTCGTACGACCGTCCACCCGCAGCGACACGTGGCCCTCGGGCAGACCGATCAGCGTGAACTTGCCGTCGGCGTCGGTGGTCGCCTTCTTGTCCCGTGCGCTCACCGTCACGCCGGCCAGCGGCTGACCGTCGGTGGACTGCACCGTGCCGACCACGCCGGTGAAGCCGACCGCGAACTGCAGCGGGCGATCCCGGACCGGACGCGGGTCGTAGCGGGTGTTCCAGTCGGTGCCGCCGAGGTTCGCGGCGTCCGGTCGCCAGCCGCTGGACGAGCTGCACGGCGTCGAGGTCGGCTTCTCCAGCTCCTCCTGCTTCGGCTGGTCACCGCCCTGCGGCGCGGCGCCCACCTTGGCGGCGGGTGGACGCTGGTCCATCTGCGGGCAGGCCGGTTCCCGCACCGCCGGTGGATCGATCTGCGTGACCGGGGCCGCGGTGGCCCGCTTGGTGATGGACACGTCGATCGAACCGACGGGGCTGTTGGCCGGGTCGAAGACGAGCGTGTACGTGCCGGTCGCCTTGAGCCTGGCGAAGAACTCGTACGGCTCGGTGCTGATGAACCGCCTGGTCGTCTCGACCGTGCCGTTCGGCGCGTACAGCGTGTAGTAGGTGCCGTTGTTGCCGATGTTGCGCTTGATGCTCAGCTTCGGCAGGTCGTTCAGCGTGCCGTCGAACGTCAGCCTGCCGTTCTGCGCCGGCCGGTTGAACGTGACGGTCTTGGCCGCTCCCCCGTACTCGATCTTGCCGCCGTCGGTCTCCGAGTTCAGCATGATCGTGAGCTGGCCGCCCGTGGGCTGCACGTCCTGGTCGACCGGCTCGATCTGCACCCGGTACTCACCGGTGACCGGCAGCTGGGTGAGGTCGAGGCCGAGGTGGGACTGGTACGCGCTGCTGCCCGACGAGTCCAGGTTGGTCCCGTCCGGCTTGGTCACCTTCCACTTGAGGAACGGGATCCGCTCGGATGCCGTGCCGATGGTCAGCCGCTGCCCCTGTGTGCCCGCGATCTTGGCAATGACCTTCTGGCCGAGCACCGTGATGTTCGGGTTCGCGGGCGCGGCGTCCGGGACGAGCGTGCCGAGGTCCGCGGGTTCGGACAGGTGGAACGTCAGGTCTCCGGTGACCGCGAAACCGGGGTCGACGAAGATCCGGTACTTGCCGGTCTCCGGCAGCGCGGGGACGTCGAGCTTGCCGTCGACGACGCTGCCGACCAGGGTGGTGCCGTTGGGCCGGTAGAGCCTGATGACGACCTCACCCGGCACGCTCTTGCGCACCACCATCGTGAGCGGCTTGTCCTTGACGCCGTCGTAGTCGAGCCACATCTCGCGGCCCGGCCGGTCGACGGTGACCCTGGTCGAGGCGTTCACCGGCAGCTTGCCGCCCTCGGCGACGGTCGACAGCCACGCCTTCGCCGCGCCGACGGCCTCCCAGCCGCTGATGAACAGGTTGTGCGTGCCGGTCTTGCGGATCCTCAGGTTCCGCGTCTCGGCCGTGCCGTCGCGCAGTTCGACCTGCTGACCGTCCGGTTCGGACATGATGCTGACCGGGTAGGCGGCACGGCCGTTCTCCCGGATGGTGTTGTCGGTGTGGCCCAGCACCAGCGGCTGGTTCGCGGTGCCCTGGAACTGCATCCGCACCGACTGGCCGGGCCGCAGCACCTGGTAGGAGGTCGGGTTCCCGTTGACCGCCAGCGGTCCCGCGTCGATCACGCTGGACAGCCAGACCCGGCCGGAGCCGAGCTGGTTGGGGTCGAAGTTCGGGATCACCTTGTAGGTGCCCGTCTTCTTCGCCTGGAACACCATCGTCGGGATGTAGTCGCCGAGCCGCGCGCGCCAGGTGAGCCTGGTGCCGTCGGGGTCGACGACGGTGACGTTGAAGTGGTTGTTCGGCTCGCTGATGTCGGTGAGGCCGAAGCTCATCCACTCATCCGCGGTCGCCGTGAACGGCATCTCCTTCACCGGCTGGCCCTGCCGGATGTCGAACGGCACACCGGACCCGTCGCGGGTCAGCTTGTCGCCGGTCAGGTCCTTGGACAGGGTGACGCTGACCTTGCCCGCCACCCCGTCGTCCGGCGCCACGACGATCGTGTAGGTGCCGTTGTGCTTGAACGCCGGCAGGTCCTGGTGCAGCTTGCTGCCCGCCCACAGGTCGAGCGGGTCGCCGAGCGCGCGGCGGGCGAAGTCGCCGCCGTGCGGGGTGAACATCCACATCGCCGAACGCACCGGGATGGTGTTGTTCTCCAGCTTCAGGTTCAGCTGCTCGCCGATCTTGCCGTCGACCAGCACCACGGCGGCCTTGCCCGCCGGGATGTCCAGGTTCACGGCCTGGCCGAGCTGCAGCCTGCCGCCGTAGACCAGCTTGGACGTCACGAACCCCCGTGGCGCGACCAGGAAGTCGGCCGCGCTGGTGGTCTCGCCGCCGGGCGTGCGGACGGTGATCCGGCCGGACGAAGCGGCGTCGGGCACCTGCACGACGAGCTTCGTCGGCGTCACCTCGCGCACCCGCGCCACGGTCTGGTGGAACCGCACCACGTTGCGGGCGATGTCGGGGTCGAAGCCGGTACCGGTGATCGTCACGACGTCGCCGGGGTCGCCGCGATCCGTTGACACGGCGGTGATCGCGGGCGCGGTGACACCGCGGGCGAGCTGGAACGGGCGCGGGCCGACCGAGGTCTTGCCGTTGGCCGTGACGCGCACGACGCCTTCCTTGACGCCCTGCGGCACGGTGACGGAGACGCGGTTGGCGGACGCGGCGGTGACCGGCGCGGTGACGCCGTCGAACGTCACGGTCGTGCCCTGCGCGGCGAACCCGATGCCGCTGATCTCGACCGTGCTGCCCACCGGGCCGCGTGCGGGGACGATCGCGAACACCGTCGCGTCACCCTGCACGAACCGTTCGGTGGCAAGGAGGTTGCCGCTGTCGTCGTACCGGTAGGCGGCCGCCTCACCGGAGTTGTTCGCGACACCGGCGAGCTGGCCCGCGGCGTCGTAGAAGAAGTCCCTCGGTCCGGCGGGCGCGCCCGCGACGAACTCGTGCCGGACGGGCGTGGACAGCGCGCCGGTCGCCGACACCTTGGACCACACGGTGAGCGTGCGCTTGCCGGAACGGACCGGGGTGACGGAGAGCTGCGCCGCACCGTTCGCGATCGGCTGTTCCTTCGGCGCCGCGTCGGTGTCGAGCTGGTGGACGATCACGTCCGCGGCGGTGCCGCCCTGCGGACGTGCGGTGACGGTGCCCGCCTGGCCGATGCTGCCGTGCGGCTGGCCGTCGGCCGGGAAGTCCGTGGACGTCACGACCGGCGCGTCCGGTGCGGGCACCGGCAGGCCGCCGACGGTGAAGGTGTGCGTGGCCGGAGCGGACGTCTGGCCGTTGAGCGCCCACGCGGTGAGCGTGTGCGTGCCGCTGGTCGACGGGGTGAGCTGGACCTGCGCCTCACCGGCGGCCGCGACCGTCGTGACCGGACCGTCGCCGAGGCGGTAGCGGAAGCCGTTGGCGGCAGGGCTCTTCAGCGTGAAGGTGCCCGCCTGGCCGGGCGCGCCGTGCGGCTGGCCGTCGGCCGGGTAGTCGGTGGAGACGATCTGCGGTGCGGCGGGTGCCTGTGGTGCGGCGGCCGCGACCTTGAAGCGGTGCTCCGCCGCGGGCGACTCCTCGCCGTTGGCGCCGACCGCCTTCACGGTCAGGACGTGCTCGCCCGCGGTGGCCGGCGTGATCTTCGCCTGCGCCTTGCCCGAGCCGGCGACGTCGGTGACCGCGCCACCGTCGAGTTGGTAGCGGAAACCGGTGACCGGGTCCGTTCCCGTGGCGCGGAAGGTGAACGTGCCCTCCTTGCCCGCGGCGCCGTGCTCGACGCCGTCCGCCGGGTAGTCGGACGAGGCGACCAGCGGCGTGCCGGCGGCGGCCGTGGTGAAGGTGGCCGGGACGGATTCGACCGACGGGTCGGCGCCGATGGCCACGACCTCGACGGTCGTCGCGGTCGGCGGCACGAGGCTCAGCTTCGCCTTGCCGTCCACGGCTTTCTGGAAGATCCAGTCGGTGTTCCACCGGTACTTGAACGCGGTGCCGCGCTCGGCGGTGAAGACACCGTTGTCGTGCTTGACGATCGGCTCCGGCAGCGCGGCGACACGGGTGGCGTGCGGCGCGAGCTCCGACTCCTGGCCTGCCGCGTCGACGGCCTTGACCTCCAGCACCTGCGTGCCCTTGGCGGGTGGCGCGACGCTGACCTCGACGGTGCCGCTGGGTGCGGGCACCCGCGTGAACTCGGCCTCGCTCTGCCAGCGGTGGCGGAACTCCACGGCGCCCGGCGCGGCGAAGACGACCTTGCCCGGCTGCTTCGGAGCGCCGTGGGTCTGCTCGCCCGCCGGGTAGTCGGTGGACGTCACGACCGGCGTCGCGGTCGTGCCCGGCGTGAAGGTGGTGACGAGCGGCTGGTCGCGCTTCTCCAGCGGGAGCAGGGAAACCTGCTGCGCCACCGCCGTCTTGACGGTGCTGGAGACGTCCTGGTCACCCAGCCGCGCGCGCTCGATCCGGGCACCGGCGAACACAGCGCCGTCGAAGCCCTGCTCACCGCGGCGCACGACCTGCGTGAGCTCCCACGCGCCGTCGGGAAGGGTGAAGACCACGTCGCCGTTCTCGATCTTCGTGGGCACCGGCCCCGCCTTCGTCGTGGCCTGGTCGGCCACGAACACGGTGCGGTGCTTGGCGTCCAGCGCGCGGATCACACCGTCGCGCTCCTGCAGGGCCAGCCCGCGGGTGCCGACCGGCATGCGCACCTGCTGCGCGCCCTGGCCGGTGACGATGATCCGGAACCCGTCCGCCAACGCCTGGATCCGCGTGGTGGCGAAGGTGGCGGTGTCCCCTTCCACCTTCGGCGGTTCCTGCGGCGCCGGGCCCCATGCCAGTGACCTGTCGTCGTCCTGGATCGTGACGAGAGGCTCCTGCGGCCCGCCGGCGATCCGCAGGTCGACCGCCGCCGCCCTGGGCGCGACCGTCACCGGGTCGAGCGCGGTGTCGACCGCCACCCAGCCGTCGTCGCGGCGCACCCGCTGTGGCGCGGCGTGCTGGGTGACGGTCATCGTCCCGTCGGGATTGGCCACGACGAGCCTGGTGGCGCTGGTCAGCAGCGCCACGTCCACCGGCTCGCCACAAGCTCTCGCCGCCGCACGGGCCGCGGGCCCGTCCGGTCTGCTGTCCGGACATTCCTCCCGTGTCACCACGGCTATCGCCACGGCCAACGAGACCAGCAACGTCCCCACGACGGGGATCGCTATCGAGCGCTTAGCCCTCACGACTACCTCCAGCGCAACAGGCAGACCTCCCCCAGAGGTCCCACCTCACCCAAGCGCCGGGGTCTCTCAGCCCGCTCTCACGGCACTCTCATCTCACGGCGCCGCGCCTTTCAGGCAGTCCAGCACGCCCTGGTCCGGCTCCTGGTCGGCGACCTCACCGTCGACGAAGGCCTGCCGCTGCGCCGCGGGCCTGCCCATGTACCAGTCGGCGACGCACTCGACGACCTGCGCCGGCGCGTCCTTGGTGCCGGCGTCGGCCCTGATCTTCGCGATGACGTCCTGCTTCGTCGGTCCGGACTCCGCGCAGGCACCAAGGCACAGCACGAGCAGGACCACCACCCCCAGCTTGCTCATGGCACCCGAGCATAGGAGCAGCTGCCAGTCGCGCGTCCAGCTGTGACGCCGCTCACGGTCCGTCACAACCTGACCGGAGGCGACGTCCTGTGGGCATGACAACGAGCGAAACGGAGCAACCATCATGATCCTGATCACCGGAGCCAACGGCGTCGTGGGACGGCAAGTGATGAAACTGCTGTCGCAGAAGGACATGGCCGTCACCGCGGTCAGTCGCGGTCCCGGCGGCGAGGGGGTCGTCGACGGCGACCTGTTTCGTCCACAGTGGATCGAGCCGGCGTTGGAGGGGGTGGAAGCGATCCAGATCAGCCCGCGTGCCACCGGCCCTGGTCTCGAGGAGCTGCTGGCGCTGGCCGTCAAGCAGGGCGTCCGGCGTGCGGTGCTGCTGTCGGCCACCACCGTGGAGCACCCGGCGGGAGAAGAACGCTTCGCCGCCCAGTTCAAGCTGGCCGAGGATCTCGTCACCCGTTCCGGTCTGGAGTGGACGGTCCTGCGCCTCGCGGACTTCGCCGCCAACGCGCTGGCCTGGGCACCGCAGATCGAGGCAGGCGAGGTGGTCCGCGGCGCGTACGGCAAGGCCGCCACGTCCCCTGTCCACGAAACCGACATCGCGATGGTCGCCGTGCAGGCCCTCCGCGGCAGTGCCCACGCCGGATCGGTCCACACGCTGACGGGACCACAATCGCTGGACCAGTACGAGAAAGTGCGGCTCATCGGCGCCGCCGTCGGCCGGACGCTGTCCTTCCAGGAAGTCCCACCCGAACTGGTGCGGCAGGGCATGCTCGCGCAAGGACTGCCCGAGGAAGTCCCAGCCCGCCTGCTCGGCTCGCTGGCGGACTACGCCGATAGTCCGGGCCCCACCACCAGCACCGTGGAGGACCTGCTGGGCAGGCCCGCGCTCAGCTTCGCCGACTGGGCACGCGACAACGCCTCCGCCTTCACCCGAAGGGGCACGCCCAGGTTCGCCTGAGGCCGCCCGGCCCGAGGTGGAATGGTGGAGAAAGTTCCACCGCCGACACAAGGGGATCGCGCCCAATGCCAGTCAACGACGAACTGCTGGAACGGTTTCTCGCCGTCGACACGACCGCGCTCTGCGACGCCGACCGGACCACGAGGGTCGTGCACAGCGCGATCCGCCCTCGATCCGCGGCGACCCGGATCCTCGGGCCGGCGTTCACGGTCCGATGCCGCGAGGACTTCCTGGCCGTGTTGCGCGCGGTCGAGACAGCCGAGCCCGGTGACGTGATCGTCGTCGACGGCGGAGCACGCGAGACCGCTCTCGGCGGCGAGATGTTCGCGCGGGCGGCATTGGCGCGGTCGCTGGGCGGCATCGTCGTGGACGGCGGCTACCGCGACATGTCCTACGTCTCGACCTGCGCGCTCCCCGTCTACAGCCGGTTCGTCACGCCGCGCGCCGGCACCGCGTCGCAGCTCGGCGAACTCCAGGTTCCGGTCACCTGCGGCGGGGTCGCGGTCAACCCCGGCGATCTGGTTCTCGCTGACGACGAAGGCCTGATCGTCGTCGACCCGCAGCGGGTCGAGTCACTCCTCGACGCCGCGCTGGCCGTCAAGAACACCGAGCGCCGGGTGATCGCCCTGCTCGACGGTGGAGCGACGTTGAGCGACGCGTTCAACGTGGCCGACCACGTCGAGGCTCTCGGGCGCGGTGAGCACTCGGTGTTGCAGGCTCTGGGATCCGGCTGACAGGCAGTCGCGGACGAACGTGATTCGAGTTGCCTATTGGGCTGAATGCGACGGAACCGCACATGGGGGTCGGGCGTCATGTCCGCCATGGGTGAGAAGTTCCACGTCGTGCCAGATGAGCTGCGCGGCTACAGCGGGTTGCTCGAACGTCAGGCCGAGCACTTCCTGACGATCCGGGAGCACGCGATCCTCAAGGGTGGGGACACGTCCGGGTTCACCGGGCTGCTGTCGCTGCTCGACCCCGTCGTGACCGGGGTCGCGCAGCTCTACGGCGAGACGCTCGAGGCCGCGAACACGAAGATGAGCCAGGACGCCGAGTCGTTGGTGAAGTCGGCGCATGTCTACGAGAAGGCGGACGAGATCGCGGTCTGCCTGATCGACACCGCGGGCAAGACCGAGCCGCAGTCCTGGCTGGGGCGGGTCCTGGGGGTGGGCGAATGAGCGGCGGGGTCTGCAACGGCTACCTGGACATTGAAGATCCGAATGTCGCGCTGCGCGCCACGCCGGAAAATCGGCCCGGCCGGCAGACCGTCAAGGAGCTGATCGAGGCCGCCGGGTGGAAGATCCAGGGCGTCAACTGGATCTACCAGCAGGTGACCGGTGACGACCTGGTGCGCGATCTGGTCATGCCGCTGGCGGGTGATTTCGAGAAGATCGACGCGAACGCCGCCGCGTGGGACCGGGTCGCCAAGGCGCTGGACAACGTGCGGCACAACGTGAACAACGGCATCGAGGAGCTCTCGCCGAGCTGGGACGGCGGCGCCGCGCAGAGCTTTGAGAATCGCATGCGCCGCACCTGGACCACGGCGATCGAGTGGGACTCGCAGGTCGCGAAGTTCATCGGTGACCGGTTCAAGAACATGGCGAGCTCGTGCCGGTCGGCCGCGAAGCTCGCGCTGACGCTGCTCGACAAGATCTGCGACAAGCTGATGAAGGCCGCGATGACGGCGTGGATCCCGCTCGTCGGCTGGGGTCGTGCCGTGTGGATGGTCTACGACGTGGTCAACATCGTCGACCAGGTGCGCAAGCTCATCCTGTCCATGCAGACGCTCATCGAGGGCGTCCAGGGCGTGATCAACGGCATCAAGCTGATGGGCACCGCGCTGGCCAAGATCCCTGACGTGCGGGACGTCAACGACTTCTTCGACGTGGTCGACACGTGGCAGGACGGCCAGGAGAAGCTGGGCGACGGCATGTCCGCCGTGGGCAGCGGCGCGTGGGGCGCGGCCAAGGGCGGGTACAAGGCGAACAGCGGGTACGACAAGGCGTTGAAGTACGAGCGCTAGTCGGAGAAGACCACTTCCAGTTCAGGCGGTGAGAAAATGACGTTCCCGTACGACAGCGCTCGTCAGCAGTTGCAGGCGTGGCAGGCGGATCTCGACGCCAGGGGCGCGCGGCTGGAGAAGGTCGCTCTCGAAGCGTCCAAGGTGCAGACCCGCGGCGCCGACCTGTCCCCCGCCGACATCGCCGAGATCGAGAAGTTCGCACGGTCGAAGGACGCGCCGAACGCGCTGAAAGACCTGCAGCGCAAGGTCGACTCCGGCGAGATGTCCTGGCGGGACATCACGTCCGGCAGGGCCGTCAGCGATCCCGATGTGCAACGCGCGATGCAGACCAGCATGCCGTCGCTGAAGCGGGCGTACACGGCGATCAAGGAGGGCCAGAACCTCGACGAGATCGTCGCGGCGGGCCAGCAGCGCACCAGGCCGTCGCGCGGCGACTTCGACGACGACGCACCGAGCGACTTCACCGAGGACGCCTTCTAGCCCTCAGTGGTCAGCGCCTCCGCCGGGGGTGCTCTGGCGGCGTTGCCGGCTCGACCAGTTCGAACTGTCCTGGCTGTAGCGGATCAGGAACCGTGCGAACTGGTCGCGCTCCGCGGCCGTCCACGCGGTCGTGATGAGCTCGAAGACTTCGCGCTGCTCGGAGGCGAAGCGGCTGCGTTCGGCCTCACCGGCGTCGGTGAGCTCGAGGACCGTGCGGCGGCCGTCCTCCTGCGAGACGGCACGCCTGAGCAGGCCGTCCGCGATGCAGGCGGCCACCGTCCGGCTGGCGACGGGCTGAGCGACCCCCATCTCGGCTGCTACGCCGCCCACCGTCATCTCGCCTGGACACTCGTGGACCAGGTTCAGCACGAGGTTGCGGGTGAGGTCCCCACGTCCGGCGGACGTCCTGCGACGCAGCCGTGACAGTGCGGGCCCGACCTGGTCGAGCAGGCCTTCGCCGTCGCCGGCCCCAGGCCGGGGCGAGTTGCTCATCCATCCACTCTAGCAACTGCAAACCGGAGTGCATCTTCATACCTTCCGTATTTACATAGCTTAAGGTATGTGCTTCAGTGGTGGTGCTACCCACCACGAACAAGGCAGGCCATGACCACGACCACCATCACCGGCGCCAGGGTCTTCGACGGCGAAAAGATCCTGGGCGTCACCAACGTGTCCGTTGAGGACGGAAAGATCGTCCGGATCGGACGGGAGGTACCCGCCGGAACCGAAGTGGTCGACGGGACCGGCGCGACACTGCTGCCGGGCCTGATCGACGCCCACGTGCACACCAGTCCGGAATCCCTCGCGCTGGCGCTCCGCTTCGGCGTGACCACCGAACTGGAGATGCAGGGCGTCAACACGCGCGACCGGCGTACCGGCATCAGTGAGAACGACGCGGTCGCCGACGTGCGCTCGGCAGGCTTCGGCCTCACGCCTCCGGGCGGCCATCCCAGCGAACTGTTCCCGCCGGGCTTCAACCCCGGCGGCGAGGGAGGTCCGCCCACCGGCGAGCCGCCGTTCCAGCCGGACGCCACGAGTCCGGAGGGCGCCGCGGCATCGATCCCCAGGCTGCTCGCTCACGGCTCGGACTACGTCAAGTTCATGATCGACGACGGCAGTGTCGAGGGGCACCCCGGTCTTCCGATGATCGACCAGGCCACCCTGAACGCGGGCGTGGCCGAGGCCAGGAGGTACGGCGCGCTCACCGTCGCCCACACGCTGACCATCGACGCCACCAGGATGGCGGTGGAAGCCGGAATCGACGGCCTGGCGCACCTGTTCGTCGAGCCCCACACCGACGAGATCATCGCCATGGTCAAGGACGCCGGCATGTTCGTCGTGCCCTGCGCGGTCCTCAACGCCTCCCTCATGGGCATCACCGGCGACGAGCTCGCCGACGACCCGCGAGTCGCCTCCCGGCTGGACGAGGACTGGGACAAGACCCTGCGCTCCAGCTTCAACCGCTACCCGCAAGGCGACATCGAGGACGTCCTGACGACCATCAAGGTCCTCAGCGACGCCGGCGTCGACGTCCTGGTGGGCACCGACGCGTCCCTTCCGCTGCCGTTCCTCGGCGGCCTCGCCCACGGCGCCAGCGTCCACCACGAACTGCAGTACCTGGTGCGGGCCGGACTCACGCCGGCACAGGCCCTGCGCGCCGCTACCGCCACGACGGCCCGCCGCTTCGCGCTGACCGACCGCGGCCGCATCGCCGAAGGCCTGCGCGCCGACCTCCTCCTCGTCGACGGAGACCCCACCACCACGATCTCGGACACCCTCAACACGCGTGCCGTCTGGCGCAGTGGCGTTCGCCTCGATCGCTGAACGCCTCCACCGTCCACTGTGAACCGCGCCGTGCCGGGCGGGTGATCACCCGCGGTTCTTGCGGTAGCTCAAGAAGAGCGCGATGCCGCTGGCGAGGACGACCAGCCCGAAGGCGGCGCTGATGAACACGCTCAGGCCGAGGGCCTGCGTGGTGATGTTGGCCGCGAGGCTGCCGACCAGGAGCGCGGCGAGCAGCGCCCGGTTGCGGGTGGACGAGGAGTTCAGTTCCTTTGTCATGGCACCGAGTCTGGTTGTTTTCGCCGGCCTCGCCGATACCGCAGGCTTCCCTGTGTCAGGTGGAGCAGGCTCCACCTCGGTTGCGCGGAACGCGCAGGAGATACAGACCCGCGTCCCCCACGACCGCGAGCCGGTTCCCATCGGGATCGAACGAGGCGTCCCGCAGACGACCGTTGACCTTGATCCAGCCCACGGGACGAAGCCCTTCGATCTCGTAGAGGCCGAGCAGGCCGGAGCGCGTCACCACCGCCACGTGGTGGTCGCTTGCTGTCAGCTTGTCCGCTGTGGAACTCAGCTCGAAGTCTTCCGCGCTCAACTGCGCGGTGGCTGCCCGCTCACCGGTGGCGAGGTCCCAGACGATGATTTCCGCTGCCGTGTAAGCACTGTCCTCCGCCAGGGACACGAGGCGGGACTCGTCCGGGGTGAAGCACAGCGAAGCCCACCTCGTCGCGGCCGGCTTTTCCAAGGCGCGCACAGGTTCTCGCTGGCCCGTGCGCAGGATCTTGATGGCACCGAACCAGAACGCGACCGCGCGCTGCGACTCGCTGGAGGCGAACTCGACCACGGGGTGCAGTTCGTACATCGCGGGTTCTATCCCGGCAGCCTCCGCCCGTTCACGGTCATTGGTAACTGGAGGTGTCCCGAAGGGATAAGAAGGTTCTTGCCGCGGTGGTTCGTCCGGCCTGTCGAGATCGATCAGCGCCCATTGGCCGTGACGTCGAACAGCCAGCTGCCGCCCATCAGGACTCCAGCGCACGGCGTCGAGCGCGCGTCCACTCGGGTCCTGCTCCGCCGAGTTCTCGGGCCGCCACACTTTCACCACGGGGGCACCGGCCGTGGCCACCATCGTGCCGGACCGGAGCCACACGAGGTCGTCGTGCATGCTTTCGTCGATGCCGCAGTCGATCCTGCCGACGAGGTCCACCTCCCCCGCCTCCAGCCGCGGATCGGGCGGGACCCGCCACGTCACCAGACTCGCCGCCCGGTGCCGGTCACTGCGGTACGAACTGAGAGACCGACCGTCCGGCGACCATCCTGCGGCGTGATAGATCAGCAGTTCTGCAGGCGATTCGCTCCACAGAACGGTCTGACCGCGCGGGTCCAGGATCATCAGACTGTCGCGTGTGGACAGTGCAAGCGAAGTGCCGCGGGGCCGCCACTCAAGTCTCACACGCACGCCCAGGAAATCCTCGTGGCGCCATGCAATCACGTCAGACGAAGAGACCGGATCCCGCCACCACAGCAGGCGCCGGTCGGTCGACAAGGCCGCGAGGCCGTGCTCGCCGTGCCAGTCGAGCGCGATGACGTGGGCGGGCCCGTTCGCCGCAGGAGGTTTCAGGCGAACCGGTTCACCGCCCACGACCGGCCACAGCCCGACCTCCTCCGTCGAGGAGACCGCGAGGCTGGAGGAGTCCGGGGACCAGGCGATCGCCACCGGACTGCCGGCCGAACGACCGCGTGATCCGAAGGCGGTCACCTCGTCGCCGGTGCCCGCGTCGAAGATCAGGACGGTGAACAGCTGTGACCACTCGTCACTGTCGTCCCGGAATCGGCTTGTCCGGCCAACTACGGCGATGAACGCACCGTTCGGGCTCCACCGCAGCGTGTCCAGTGCCGCGTCCGGTACGACGATGACGTTCGTCTCGCTCCAGGTCCGCGTGTCCCAGATCCGGACGGTGGTGTCGTAGGAACCGGCGGTGGCTATCAAGTGCCCGTCCGGATGGCACGTGATGGACGCGGCAGGTCCGCGGTGCCCTGCGAGAACCCTGGCCAGGGCAGCACTGTCAACGCAGTCGGGAAAGGGACGCAGCGGAGCCCATCCGCCTTCGCCGACCACCTCCGGGACGTGGGACGTGCGCTCCAGCAGCTCCGGACGGCTGACCAGCCGGCTGTGCAGGGTGAGCGCGAGGTCGCGGTGGTTCTGATGACCGACGAACAGATGAGCCTCCTGCCGCAGCATCGAAGCCAGTGTCGCGGTGTGACCATCGGCCGGACACACGGTCGAGTACGTGGTGACATCGGCTTCGAACGCCAGAGGTCCGCCGGTCCACATGCGCTCGACCTGATACCGCATGTCGAGCAGCAGGCTGCCGAGCTCGTCAGCGCGACCTGCCTGGACGAGGTGGTACGCGAGCTGGTCGGCGAGCGGGCTCTCCGGCAGGACGTGCCATCCCTGGTTCGGACAGGCCAGCAAAGCCGCGCTGACCGCTGACATCTCCGGTGAACGGTTCTCGCGCAGCGCCTCGCGGGTCACGTCGTGCAACCGGATCCCCGAGGCGGATCCCGAAGCCAGGCAACGACGGACGAAGCGGTCGCATTCGATCCGCGTGTGCACGGCGCCGAGCTGCCACAGCTGCTCCAGCCAGGCGAACGGAACCAACGCACCCTGCGGGAAGGCCGCGATCGACCTGAGCCGGTCGACGCTGGCCGCACCGGCGGAATCGGCGAGGTCCGCGAGACTCAGCTCCAGGGTGGTCGCGATGCCGCGGCGCAGCTCCACGTCGGAAAGCTGGTCCGCGGAGGTGATTCCGTGCCGGTCGAGTTCGGTGACCACACCGCGCACCGCTTCGGCGACGGGAAGGCCGTGCTGGGTCACCAGGCTCCGCAGGGTGCCGCCGAGCATCGTCAGTGCCAGCGGCCACCGTCCGACCCGCGCGGCCAGCGGGCCGACGTGTGCCGCCGCGTCGTCCGGCAGGTCCACGCTCAAGATCGCCCGAGCTTCCTCGTCATCAAGCGCGTCGACGGTCACGCTGGTGCCGTCCACCAGACCGCGGTTGCGGGTGGTCACCAAACGGACGCACTGCGGCCCGTCACTCAGGAACGGATCCACCGCATCGCCGGCCCAGGTGTCGTCCAGGACGAGGAGCAGCCGGCGGGTGGCGAGGACGTCGCGGAATGCCTCCGCCGCGGCGGGAACAGTCGCGAAAACACGCGGTGCGGTGCCGGCCACCAGTGCCGTCACGTCGCTGAGCAACGACGCGAGCCGCTGTTCGGACGGATTGCGGCCCAGCTCGACCCACAGCACACCGTCGGAGAAACGCTCGCGGACGGCGGGCTGGTGGCAGGCCCAGGTCGCCATCGACGTCTTGCCGAATCCGCCGAGGCCGCACAGCACCACCGGGCGGCCCCCACCGGCGGTGGGCTCCAGCAACGCCTCCAGCAGCTGGTCGCCGAGGTGGACGCGTTCGGTGAAGTTGGCCGGTGGACGCGGCGCCATGAACGGAGCAGCGGGTGACGGCTTGGTCCGATCACCCATCACCAGGTCGCCGAGAACGGTGCCGATCTGCACGACGCTGTCCGCCGAACCGGAGACCTCGTTGTGGACAGCACCGGCTGGTTTCTCGTGCTCCGCCCCCGCCATTCGACCATTGTCGCCGACGGGCCGATCGGGTTCGACCTCGCTCGCGTGTCAGCGCGGTGTCAGCGCTCGCTCATAGCGTTCCGAGCGACCCGCCCGACCACGCAACCCGGGGTTTCGATGTCTCGCTTCGGCAGAATTGTTCTCGCTGGTCTCGCAAGTGCCGCCACCGCCGTCGCGGTCGCGCCGCCGGCCACCGCGGCGACCTACTACAACCTGGTCAACTACAAGAGCAACCGGTGCATGTCCGTCGAGAACGGCGGCAGCACGGCCAACGGCGCCAACATCATCCAGTGGAGCTGCAACGACGGCTCCGAGCAGCTCTGGTACCGAGTCGGCGACCAGCTCAAGAACCGCAAGAGCGGCAAGTGCCTGTCCGTCTCCGGCGGTGGCAGCACGGCGAACGGCGCCGAGCTGATCCAGTGGAGCTGCAACGGCGGCTTCGAACAGATGTGGACGCCGTCGGACGGCTACCTGGTCAACCACAAGAGCGGCAAGGTCGCCTCGACCTCCGGCGGCAGCACCGCCAACGGCGCCAAGGTGATCCAGTGGTCCGCCAACGGCGGCGGCGAGCAGGGCTGGCAGTTCGTCGCCCGCGTGATCGACGCCTGATCTCCACTCAACCGAACTGGGGTTTCTCATGCTTCTCAACGCTGCCAAGAAAATCGGCATCGCGATCGTCGTCGCCGCCGGTGTGAGCCTGCTCGCCGCCTCCCCCGCCTCGGCCGCACAGCAGTGCGCGGACCTGAGGGGCCCGGAGGGCGGCACGCTGCCGCTGTGCAAGTCGTGGAACTGGGACGGCAACGACCACGACGGCAAGTGGTGGACGAACGGCCCGTCATCCCTGCCGTCGCACACGTACCTGCAGCGTCGCGAGGACGGTGTCGTGAAGAACTCGGCCTACTCCGGCAGTTACAACGACGTCAGCAAGATCTCGTTCCGGCTTTGCGACAGCGTCACCGGCCGCTGCTCCGGCTGGTGGTGATCTCCCGCTTCCCGGTGGGAGACGCGGAACGAAGCAGGGTTCCGGACGTCCGGAGCCCTGCTTTCCGCGCGCCGTCCAGGTTTCCGGTGTGCAGTCAGGCCCTGGTCCACAGGTTGACGTCGCTGCTGGTCGCCACCACCAGCGTCATCCCGGACGGGGAGAAGCCGGCAGCACGCAGTTCCGAATAGCGCGAATGGTAGATGTGCCACCAGGTCTCGCCGTGCTCCCCACCGGTGTAGGGACTCCCCGTCGACAACAGCACGCGCTCGTTCGGCCAGTCCGGGCTGGCGACGTCCACCGACCAACCCTCGGCGCCGGTGTGCAGACCACCGCCCTCCTGCCCGGCCATCGGCACACGACGCCGCGCGATCGGCCCGATTCCCTGGCACGTCAGGTCGTTGTCGTCCGGCCAGCCCGAATCAGGCTCGTTGTCGCGGGCCAGGCGCTCACCGGTGACGGTGTCGAACAGGCCGAGCCCGCGGGTGGACGCCACCAGCAGCAGGTCGCGGCCACTGCCGGGATCAGTGGCGAATCCAACGCCGAGCAGTCCGCCGACAGCGATCACGTGGGAGTCGGCTGGGCGCCAGGGCGGGGGCGCCGGCACCGTCGGCGCGGCCAGGAACTTCGCCCGCAGGCCCAGTTGACGGTCGGTGAGCGAGAGATCCTCCGGCATTCCGGGAGTATGCCGGAGCCGGAAAACCAAGCGCCGTTTGACCTGTCGCGTTCACCAGACTGGCCGGAGTCTCCCCTGCGCGCACTGGTGGACAGCCGCGGCGACCAGGGCGTGGCCGACGCGATCGAGCGCGGCGCCCCTGCTGGTGCTGGCACGTACAACGGTGGCAGATCACTTAACAAATCGATAGCGTTACCTCATGGACGTTCGCAGCTTCTCCGCCGCCGCGCTCGACCACGCCCGCCGCGCGGGCATCCGGTGCGCATCAGTTCGGGTGGACGAGGTGCGCAAGTCCGAGCTGCTCCTGCTCGACGGCGTCGTCTGGTCGATGCACGACCGCGTCGAGGCAGGACTGTCCGTGCGGGTGTGGCACGAGGGTGCCTGGGGTTTCGCGGCCGACGGGAATGGCGGGAACGCGCGGTCCGTCGTGGATCGGGCGCTGCGGATGGCCAGGCACTGCGCCAAGATCGGGTCGCGGGAGGCGGAGCCGGTGGACGAGCCTGCGCACGGCGAGGTCGAGTGGTCGTCGGGTTTTCGGCTCAATCCCTTTGAGGTGCCCGAATCCGCGCGGGTGGCGTTGCTCGCGGACTGGAGTGCGCGGTTGCTCGCGGCGCGGGTGGTCGAGCACGTCCGGGCCGGGGTGGTGGCGGTGCAGGAACGCAAGCATTACGCCGATCTCGACGGGACCACCGCCACGCAGCAGCGGGTGCGGGTGCATCCCCAGGTCACGGTGATGGGGTCGGTGGCGTCGGTGCGGACGCAGGGGCCTCCGGTCGCGCGCGGGTGGGAGTACCTCACCGGCGACGGCTGGGACTGGGACGCCGAACTCGCCGCGCTGCCGGAACTGCTGGAGGGCAAGCAATGCGCAGTGCCGGTCACCGCGGGCACGTACGACCTGGTGATCGCGCCCTCGAACCTCTGGCTCACCGTGCACGAGTCGGTCGGCCACGCGACGGAGCTCGACCGGGCGCTCGGACACGAGGCTTCCTACGCGGGTTCCACATTCGTGCGTCCGGAGGACGTCGGGTCGCTTCGCTACGGCTCTGACCTGATGAACGTGACGGCCGACCGGACCACGCCGCACGCGCTCGCGACGGTCGGCTTCGACGACGAGGGGGTGGCCGCGCAGTCGTGGGACCTGGTGCGCGACGGCGTGCTCGTCGGCGTGCAGACCGATCGGCGGACGGCGGCCGTGGTGGGCGCGGCGAGGTCGACCGGATGCGCGTTCGCCGAGTCCGCGTTGCGTCCGGTGCTGGCGCGGATGCCGAACGTCTCGCTCGCACCGGCGGACGGCGGGCCGACCACCGAGGAGTTGATCTCCACCGTGACGGACGGCATCTACCTCGCCGGCGCGGACAGCTGGTCGATCGACTCACGGCGGCACAACTTCCAGTTCACCGCGCAGCAGGCGTACCGGATCTCCGGCGGGCAGCTGGCCGGACAGCTCAGCGGAGTCGCCTACCAGTCGGCGACGCCGGACTTCTGGAACGCGCTGTCCGCGGTGGGCGGCCGGGAGACGTACCAGGTCTTCGGTGCCGACCTGTGCGGCAAGGGCCAGCCGGTGCAGGCGGCCGCGACGAGCCACGGCTGCCCGGCCGCGTTGTTCGCCGGCGTTCGGGTCGTGAACACGGGTGCAGCGTGAAGGCCCCGCAGGAGATCGCCGAGACGGCGCTGGCCGCACCCGGCACGGGCGAGCGAATCGTGATCGTCGACGACGTCTCGTCGGTGCACCTGCGCTGGGCGGACAATTCGTTGACCAGCAACGGTGAGGTGCGGTCCCGCACCCTCACGGTCATCGCACTCGACGCGGGGACCGGAATCGTGTCGCAGGAAGGCGCGCTGGACGACGAGGTGATCCGCGATGTCGTGACACGGGCCTGTGCCGCGGCACGGCGGGTGCCACCCGCACCGGACGCGCATCCGTTGCCCCGTAGCGCCGTTGTCTCACCGCACTGGTTCGATGAACCACCGTGCACGTCGATCACGACGCTGGACCCGCTCGTCGACGAGCTGTCCGAGGCGTTCGGAAGGGCGCGCGCGACTCGCACGCGGCTGTTCGGCTACGCCGGTCACGAGCTGCGCACCACGTGGCTGGCGACGTCGACCGGCCTGCGGCTGCGGCACACCCAGCCCACCGGCGTGCTGGACCTCACCGGCCGCGACCACGAGCAGACCAGGTCGAGCTGGACGGGTCTCGACGTCACCGACTTCAGCGCACCCGGCCTGCTGCGGTGCTGCGAGCTGCTGGAGACCCGGCTGGACTGGTCGCAGCGCCGGACAGAACTGCCGCCCGACCGCTACGACGTGATCCTCTCGCCGTCCTGCGTCGCGGATCTGATGACGCACCTGCACCTCTCGTCCGCCGCACGGGACGCGCTGCACGGTGTCTCGGTGTTCAGCAAGCCCGGCCAGAACACCCGCGTCGGCGAACGGCTCGCCGACGTCCCGCTGACCCTGTACAGCGACCCGGCCGAGCCCGGCCTCACCTGCGCACCGTTCACCATCGCGCGCGGCGGTTCGGCGGCATCGGTCTACGACAACGGGATGTCGTTGCGGCGCAGTGACTGGATCACCGACGGCGTCCTCACCGCACTGGTCCACAGCAGACACTCGGCCCGCGAGACGGGCGCCGAACTCACGCCGGAGACCGGCAACCTCGTGCTGTCCGGTCACGCCACCGGCACACTCGAGGACCTGGTGTCGGACACCCGGCGCGGGCTGCTGCTCACCTCGCTGTGGTACCTGCGCGACGTCGACCCCCGCCGCCTGCTGCTCACCGGTCTCACCCGCGACGGTGTGCACGTGATCGACCGCGGCGAGATCTCCGGTGCCTGCAACGACTTCCGGTTCAACGAGAGCCCGGTCGAGCTGCTCGGCCGGGTCGACGCGATGAGCCACACGGAACGAACCCTGCCCAGGGAGTGGGGCGACCAGGAGTTCCGCACCGCGATGCCCGCGCTCAGGGTGCGCGACTTCGCCATGTCGTCCGTGAGCCGATCGGTGTGAACGCCTACGTCACGGCTCTGCCCAAGGCCGAACTCCACGTGCACCTGCTGGGCGCGGCGAGTCGCACGACGGTCGCCGCGCTGGCCGCACGCCATCCCGGCCGGGGAGTTCCCTCCGACCCCGCCGCGCTCGCGAGGTACTACGAGTTCGCCGGCTTCGACCACTTCGCGGAGGTCTACACCGCGGTCAACCGGCTCGTGACGACACCGCAGGACGTCGTCACCCTCGTCGACGGCCTGGCGGCCGACCTGAGCGCGGGCAACGTGCGCTACGCGGAGGTGACCGTCACGCCGCTGTCCCACCTCAAGGCGGGCATCGGCGAACGCGAGCTGGCCGAGGCGCTCGACACCGGCCGGCAGGCGGCACGCGGGCACGGCGTCGACATCGCCTGGATCTTCGACATCTCCGGTGACGACGGCCCGGCGGCGGGCGAGGCCACCGTGCGCTGGATCCTGCGCCACGGACCCCCGGACACAGTCGCGCTAGGCCTCGGCGGCCCCGAGCACGGTGTGCCGCGCCGTCTCTTCCAGCCGCACTTCGCCACCGCACGCGCCGCCGGGCTGCGCAGCGTGCCCCACGCGGGCGAGACCACCGGCCCCGCCGAGGTGTGGTCCGCGCTGACCGATCTCCGCGCGGACCGGATCGGCCACGGCATCGGCGCGGCCACGAGCCCTGCGCTGCTGGACCGCCTCGCCGGCGACGGGGTCGCACTGGAGGTCTGCCCCACCTCCAACCTGCGCACCGGTGTCGTGCCCACCCTGAGCGCGCACCCGCTGCCGCTGCTCGTGGCGGCGGGTGTCCCGGTCGCGCTGGGCAGCGACGACCCCGGCATGTTCGGCACGACACTCGTCCAGGAGTACCTGATCTGCCAACAGGAGTTCGCGCTCGATCCCGCCGAACTCGCCCGCGCCGCGGTGCGGGCCGCGTTCTGCCCGCCTGCCACCCGCCGCCGGCTGCTCGTCCAGATCGACGCCGTAGCACGGGCTTTCAAGCCAGACGCACACCCACCGACGGCACCACGCTGACCGCCGCCGTTGGGTGTTCCGGGGTGCAGCCGCACCAAGCCGCACCGACCGGCGGCACCACGCGACCACCCCCACCAAGTGTTCCCGAGTGCAGCCGCAACAGTCGCCGACCAGCCGCAGCAGGCTGCTCGCCGAGATCGACGCCGTAGCGCGCTCACTCAAGCCAGACGCACACCCACCGACGGCGCCACGCTGACCACCCCCACCAGTGCTCCGGGGTGCAACCGCCCGCCACCCGCCGCATGCTGCTCACCGAGATCGACGCCGCGGCACGCTCACTCAAGCCAGACGCACACCCACCGGCGGCACCAGGCTGACCACCCCCGCCAGGTGTTCCGGAGTGCAACCGCCCACCACCCGCCGCAAGCCGCTCGCCAAGATCAACGCCGCGGCCCGCTCACTCAAGCCAGACGCACACCCACCGACGGCACCACGCTGACCGCCGCCGCCAGGTGCTCCGGAGTGCAGCCGCAGCAGCCGCCGACCACGCTCGCACCGAGCTCCTCGACCCAGTACCGCACCGACGCGGCGAACTCCTCCGGCGTCGCGGAGGACGGCAGCACCTCGTCCACGTCCGTCCACTGTGGAACCCCGCTGCGGTCCTCCAGGTTCGGGTATCCTCCGAAGACACCGGGGCCGTTGCCCGCCAGCGTTTCGAGACAACGGGTCGTGTCCGCCGGCGTCGTGCAGTTGACCAGCACGGCCTCGGCGCCCGCGCTCTCGGCGAGCCGGGCCGCGGCCGCCAGGTCCTCGCCGGACAGCAGCCGCGTTCCTTCGCACACGAAGCTGACCCACGCGCGGAGGCCGGCGGCCCTGACCTCCTCCACCGCGATCACCGCCTCTCGGGTCGTGTTCATCGTCTCGACGAGCACGAGGTCCGCGCGGGCGCGGGAAAGCTCGGTCGCGAGCCATCGGTGCTCGGTGCGCAGGTCGTCGTCGGGCGGCACGAGATCAGGCCGGTAGCAGTCCTCCACCGGCGCCATCGACCCGGCCACCTCCACCCCCGGCACGTCCGCGGCCAGCCGCGCGGCCTGCGCTACGCCGACCGCGGCGTGCACCATCCAGCCGAGGCCGGCGGCGTCGAGGCCGTTGGCGCGCAAGGCACGCAGGTTGCACCGGAAGGTCGCGGCGGTGATCACCCGCGCGCCGGCCGTGACGAACCGCTCGTGGATGCCGCGCAGCACCGTCCGGTTCGCGTCCGTCAGCAGCGCTCGCGTCGTCCACCACGGTGCGCGCACGGCGAGTCCGGCGCGACGCAGCTCCGTGGCGACACCGCCGTCGAGCCACACAGGTCCGGTCATGACGATCAGCTCCTCCCCCGCTCCAGCGCGGCACACAGGTCCTCGACCAGATCGGCAGGGTCCTCGAGCCCGGCCGAGACACGGATCAGGTCGTCGGTGAGCCCGGCGCTCAGCCGGACGTCCCGCGGTATCGGGCGATGGCTCATCAGCGCGGGACACTCGATGAACGAGCGGACTCCGCCGAGGCTCACCGCCGCGGTGAACAGCCGTGTCGAGGCGAGCAGCTTCTCCACGTCACCTCGGTAGGTGAAGCTGAGCATCGCTCCCGGTTCCGTCATCTGCCGCGCCGCCACCTCGTGGCCGGGATGGGACGGCAGCCCCGGATAGTGCACCGCGCCCACGAGCGGGGAGGACTCCAGTGCCGCGGCGAGCGCGCGGGCGTTGGCCACCTGGCGGGCGATCCGCACCGAGAGGGTCTGCACGCCGCGATGGACCAGGAAGCAGTCGAACGCCCCCGGCACGGCGCCGGTGACGGTGCGGTGCGCGGCAAGACGCTGGTACACATCGGGATCGTCGAGCACCAGTGCCCCGCCGATGACGTCGGAGTGGCCCGCGACGAACTTCGTCGTGCTGTACAGGCTGATGTCCGCGCCCTCGGCGATCGGCCGCTGCAGCGCCGGACTGGCGAAGGTGTTGTCCACGACGATGGTCACCGACCCGGCCAGCGCTCTCAGCCCGGCGATGTCGCTGATCTTCATCAGCGGGTTCGTCGGCGTCTCCACCCACACCAGCGCCGGCCGCGGGGACAACGCCCGCTCGGCGGCGCGCGGGTCGGCGAGATCGGCCTGCGAGACGACGACGCCGTACCTGCGCCAGATCTCGAACAACGCGTGCGTGCCGCCGTACACGTCGTCGGAGGCAACCACGCGGTCACCAGGACCGAGCAGCGACAGCACGGCCGCCCCCGCCGCCTGCCCGGACGCGAACGCCAGCGCGAACTCCGCGTCCTCCAACGCCGCGAGACACGCCTCCAGCGCCTCCCGCGTCGGGTTCTCACCGCGCGCGTAGAAGTACCGCGGCGGATCCTCGGCGAACCGGTCGTAGGTCACCGCGACGTGGACCGGTGCGACCACATCACCCGTACCCGTGCGCGTGTCCCACCCGGAGTGGACGAGCCTCGTGTCGAACCGCACCGGGGTCAGCACCCGGACGGCTTGACCGCCCGCAGGCACAACGCCTTGCTGGGCAGCAGAATCCGGCCGTCCGCACCCCGATGTCCCGCGGCGGCGTCGCCGATCAGGGCCCAGGTCTCCTCGTCGTCGTCCGTGCCGAAGCGCTCGCGCAGCATGCCCCTGATGAACGGCGGGGTGACCGCCTTGTTGAACGCGACGTAGGCCTCGGCGGAGTCGAGGCTGAACGGCACCTCGAACTCGGTCACCGAGACGTCCGTGAACCCCGCCGCACGCAGGCCGTCCGTCACCTCGTCCGGATCCGCCATGCTGAACGGGCCCGGCGCTGCCGGGGGTGGCGCCGGGAGCTCCAGCCGGCGCACCAGCACCTGGAAGCCGAGCGACATCATCGGTGCCGTCTCCGGTGGTCCCCACGCCGACGCGGCGAGCACGCCTCCCTGCCGCAGCACACGCGCGAGCGAGCGGTAGGCCGCGGGCCGGTCCGGCGCGAACATCAGGCCCCACCTGCTCAGCGCCACGTCGAACGCGTTGGCGGGGAAGTCGAGCGACTCGGCGTCACCGACGAAGAACTCGACGTTGTCCACTCCGGACGCCCGGCGGCGCGCCAGTGCGATCATGTCCGGCGCGATGTCCACGCCGACGACCCGGCCGGTCGGGCCGACGACGCCCGCCGCGCTCAGCGCCGGCTCGCCCACGCCGGTGCCGACGTCGAGCACCCGCATGCCGGGTCGCACACCGCCGAGCTCGAGCAGCCGCGCCGTCATCACGGCCGCGCCGCACTCGAAGCTGTCCACAATGGACAACCAGCCCTCGCTGATGGCGTTCCAGCTGTCGCGCTGCTGTTCCTTGAACCGGACCGGGTCGAACTCCGTCGCAGTCATGACACCTCTCAGAGGAAACGCGTGGTGGGGTGATCCGTGGTCCACGTGCCCGGCTGCACGGTCTTGAGCACGGACCTGACGTACTCGATCTCCTCGACCGTGTTGTAGACCGCGAACGAGAGGCGCACCGTGCCGACCAGGCCGAGGTCGTCCAGGAACGTGCTGGCGCAGTGCACGCCGCAGCGGACCGCGACGCCGTGCGCGTCGAGGTGCGCGCCGACGTCGTAGGGGTGGATCCCCCGCACCGAGAGCGACACGATCCCGCACGGGAGATCGCCGGGATCGCCGACGACGTCGACGTTGCCGAGATCCGCCACCGCCTCGAGCGTCGCCTCGACCAGTTCCGCGTCGTGCGCCCGCACCGCCTCCCAGCCCAGGCCGCGCAGGTAGTCCAGTCCCGCCGCCAGCCCGACCGCTCCCGCCACGTTCGGCGTGCCCGCCTCGAACCTGGCCGGCGCCCCGACGTAGCGGACGGGCTCGGTGGTGCTGACGCCCTTCACGGTGCCGCCGCCGACGCGGAACGGCGGCATGTCCTCCAGCAGCGAAGACCGGCTGTACAGCACACCGATCCCCATCGGCCCGTAGACCTTGTGCCCGGAAAAGCAGTAGAAGTCCGCGTCGAGATCCCGCACATCAACGGGCAGGTGCGCGACCGCCTGCGCACCGTCGACGAGCACCAGGACGCCGTGCCGATGAGCGACGGCGGCCATCTCCCGCACCGGGTTCACGGTGCCGAGCACGTTCGAGACGTGCGCGACCGCGGCGATCCGCACGCGCGGGCCCATCGCCGCGGCGAAGTCCGCGAGCTCCACCCTGCCCAGCGGCCCCACCGGGACGACCACCAGCTCCGCGCCCTTCGCCTCGCAGAGCCTGCGCCACGGCAGGAGGTTGCTGTTGTGCTCCATGCCGCTCACCACCACCTGGTCACCGGGACCGACGATCCGGCCGCCGACGGTGTCCGCGACCAGGTTCGTCGCGTCCGTGGTGTTCATGGTGAAGACGATCTCCCCGGCCCCGGCGCCGATCATGTCCGCGACCGCGGACCTGGCGTGCTCGTAGCACTCGGTGGCGGCCAGCGCGAGCGAGTGGTAGCCGCGGCCGACGTTGCTGTTCGAGGTGGTGTAGTAGCCGATCTCCGCGTCGAGCACGGACCTCGGTTTCTGCGTGGTGGCGGCGTTGTCCAGGTACACCGGCGCGCCCGCGCCGCACAGCAGCGGGAAGTCCTCGCGAACGGTCAGCGGCAGGCTCATCACGGCTCCCCGTGGTCGAAGAGACTGTGGAAGTGGTCGAGGAAACGGCGTTCGTAGGCGAAGACCTTCTGTTCGGCGTACGGGCGGCGTGGTGCGGGAAGATGGCCGTACGGGCCGTAGAAGAACCAGCAGATCTGCCCGATCTGCTCGGTGAACAGCACGGTGTGCGCCGGCTCCGGGAAGGTGCTCATGTGCCCGCGGGTGGCCAGGAACTCCCCGCGCGGCCCGAACCCGTGTCCTCCCAGCACATGGCCGTGGATGTCGTGCACCACGCGGAACACGTCGTTGTGGGTCAGCTCCACACCGTCGGCGACGACACCCGAGAGGCGGCGCAGCGGGTGGGGCGCGGTGCTGGGCCCTGGGCCGTGCCCCGAACTGGTCAGGAACAGTTTCAGCACACCGGTTTCGCGCACCTGTGCGCGCAGGTCGGCGGAGTCGCGGTACGGCTGTCCGGCACCGCGCCACGGCACCACCCGGATGCCACTGTCCACAACGGACTCGAACTGCCGTCTGCTCTCCTGCTGGAACGCCTCGTACCCGACTGCGAGCTCCGGATCCGGTGCGAACAACGGCGCATGCTCGTAGACCTCCGCCACCTCGCGGCAGAAGTCCTCGTCGAGCCGGACGCGCACCTGGATCGCCACCACCCCCGCGTAGCTACCGGTTCATGAAGTGCTTCCCCATCCTGCGCCCTTGTCGCCCGCGCTCGCAACCCGTTATGTTCAAGAACGTATAGCGACCTATCTCGCCGGAGGTGTCATGATCGAGCCAGAGGTGCGCGACTACCTCCTGCTGGGCCTGCGCATCGGCAGGCACGTCGAGGGCTACGTCGACTGCTGGTTCGGCGACGCGGAGGTCGCCCGCCGGGCGGAGACCGAACCGCTGCCGGCACCCGCCCAGCTCGCCGCGGACGCCGAGGACATCACCCGGCGGGTCGCCGACAGCGACCTCGGCCCGGCACGGCAGCGCTTCCTGCTGGCGCAGCTCACCGCCATGCGGTGCACCTCGCGGCTGCTGGCCGGCGAGAGCACGGCGTTCCTCGACGAGGTGCAGGCCTACTTCGGGGTGGAGATCGCCCCCGGTGACACCGACAGCTACGCGCAGGCGCACGGCGAGATCGCCGAACTGCTGCCGGGAAAGGGCGATCTGCGCGGGCGCCTGGAACTGTTCCACGAGCAGAACACGATCCCCGCAGCCCGACTGCGGGCCGCCGTACAGGCGGTCTCCGACGAGCTGCGACCGATCGTGCGTTCCACCTACGGCCTGCCCGAACGCGAACACGTGCAATACGAGGTGGTGCGCGACAAGCCTTGGAACGCGTTCAACCGCTACCACGGCGACTTCCGCTCCACCGTGACGCTCAACGCGGAGGCCGGCCGCAACCTCGCCGCGCTTCCGCTGCTCGCCACGCACGAGTCCTATCCGGGACACCACGCCGAGCACTGCCTCAAGGAGGCGGTGCTCGTCCGCGAGCGCGGCCAGGCCGAGCACACCATCTCGCTGGTGAACACACCGCAGTGCCTGCTCGCCGAAGGCGCCGCCGAACGCGCGCTCTGGGCGTCACTCGGCAACGGCTGGGGCGGGTGGACCGAGCGGGCGCTGGCCGAGCAGGGCGTGCGGATCGACGGGGAGCTCCTCGAACGCGTGCTCCGCCCGTGGTCGCTGCTGCTGCCCGTGCGCCAGGACGCCGCGATCATGCTGCACGACCGGGGCGCGGACCCCGAGGACGTCGCCGAGTACATCGGCCGCTGGCTGCTCCTGCCGGAGGAGCGGGCCCGCCAGATGCTGAGGTTCCTGACCGACCCGCTGTGGCGGGCGTACACGGTCAGCTACATCGAAGGAGCGCGGCTGGTCTCGCGGTGGCTCGGACCGCACGACGACGGCGAGGTCGTGACCGGCCGTTTCCGGCGGCTGCTCACCGAACCACTGCTCCCCTCCGAGCTCGCGATTCCATGATCGCAACCATGTGGTTGCGCATTCCGTCACGGTGTGCCACGCTCGGATGACGAGGTCCTGTCGCAGAAAGGCGACCACGCGGATGCGTTCCAACGACATCAGCCCCCCGGCCCAGATCGACAAGGAGATCCACATCGACGCGCCGGTCGAACGGGTGTGGGCGGTGCTGACCGAGCCCAAGCAGATCGGACGCTGGTTCGGCAACGGCGACCCCGTCGAGGGCGATCTCTCCCCCGGCGGCCGCGTCGTCTTCGACCACAGCGAGAACGGCGTCTTCCCGTCGCGGATCGAGAAGATGGAACCTCACCGGTTCTTCTCCTTCTGGTGGCCGAGCGGATTTCCCGGCGAGGAGCCCGTCGAGGGCAACGCCACGCTGGTCGAGTTCACGCTCACGCCGGACGGAGCGGGCACCCGGCTGCGGGTGACCGAACGCGGGTTCTCCTCCGTCGACGTGCCGCCCGCCCCGCAGCGCTGGCTCGCGCAGCGCAACAGCTTCGGGTGGGGCTTCAAGGTCGAGGAGATCCGTGAGCTCGCCGAACAGGACGCGGTGTAACCGCCTGCCGAGGAGCCGAGATGCCTGAACACCTCGAGCACGAGGTGGAGGACTCCGTCGAGATCGTGTTCGGCGCACTGGCCGACCACACCCGGCGGCAGATCCTCGAGGCGGTCGCCGCGAACGGCGGGGTCACCGCGACCGGACTCGCCGCCGTGCTGCCGGTCACCAGGCAGGCGGTGGTCAAGCACCTCGCCGTGCTCGACCGGGCCGGGCTGGTCGAGGGGGCCAAGCACGGCCGTGAGGTCCGCTATCACGTGCGGCCGGAACGGCTCAGCGCCACCGCCCGCTGGATCACCGTGCGCGCCGCCGCGTGGGACCGCCGGCTCGCCGTCATCAAGCAACTGGCCGAAAGCGGCACCGACGAGCCGCCGGTGCCCGGTGCGGAGGGCGCGACACCGGACTGAGCCGGGACGTTCGCGACGTCAGGGGAGGAACGATGGATCGGACCACAGCCAACCAACCAACCGTCAGGCAAGGCAGTCCGTGGCTCGTCCTGGTGGCGCTCGCGATCGGCGTCATGATGGAGGCGATGGACTCCACGGTGATCACCGTGGCCAACCCGGCGATCTCGGCCGAGATGAACGCCGGACTACCCGCGCTGCAATGGCTCGCCAACGGTTACATGATCACCCAGGCGGTGCTGCTGATCGCCGCCGGCAAGCTCGGCGACCGGTTCGGGCACCGCCGGATGTTCTTCATCGGACTGGTCGGCTTCGTCGTGGCGTCCGTGCTGGTCGGCGTCTCGCAGACGATCACCCAGATGATCGGCTTCCGGCTGCTCCAGGGCGCCTTCAGCGCGTTGCTGCTGCCCAGCGCGATGGGTCTGCTGCGGCTGGTGTTCCCGCCGGAGAAGCTGAAGATGGCGATCGGCGCGTTCATGAGCGCGTTCGTCGTCGGCGGCGTGATCGGCCCGCTGGTCGGCGGCGCCATCGTCAACGTCACCACCTGGCGCTGGGTGTTCTTCATCAACGTCGGCCTCGGCGCGATCGCGTTCGTGATGGGCCTGCTGACCCTGCGCCGCACTCCGGTGATCTCCGAGCCGCGCCCGCTCGACCTCCCCGGCATCGCGCTGCTGACGGCGGCGATGCTGAGCCTCGTTCTCGCCATCACGCAGGGCCCGTTCCGCGGCTGGACGAGCGCGTTCACCCTGGTGTGCCTCGTGCTCGCGGTGGTGTTCGGCACGTTGTTCGTGCTGCGCGAGCGGTCCGTCGACGCGCCCGCGCTGCCGCTGTCGATGTTCCGCACCGGGCCCGTGTCGGCGAGCGTGCTGGCCACCATGATCACCGGCGGACTGTCGTTCGGCTCCTGGTTCTACGTCATGCTGTACCTGCAGAACGTGCACGGCTACCGGCCGCTGCAGGCGGCGCTGTTCCTGTTGCCGGTCACCATCCTGTTCGTGGTGGGCTCCCCGATCGGCGGCGGTCTCAACCAGAAGTTCGGGCCGAAGGTCCCGATGCTCGCGGGCATGCTGCTGGTCGCGATCGGCGCGTTCGGGCTGTCGCAGCTCACGGCCTCCTCCCCGTACCTGGCGATCTGGCCGTTCCTGGCGCTCACCGGCCTCGGCGTGAGCTTCGTCGTCCCGACCGCGACCGAGGTCATCGTGAGCCACGCGCCGGTGGAGATGGCCGGTGTCGCGTCCGGTCTCGGCCAGACCGCGTTGCTGGGCGGCAACATCCTCGGCATCGCCGTCATCGGCGCGATCATCTCCGGCCGGGTGACGGCGACGCTTCCCGGCCATCTCGCCGACGAGGGGGCGCCGGCGGAGGTCGCGACCGCGCTGCTCGGCCAGGCGAGCCATGTGGCGGAGGGCCGGGTTCCCGAGATGGCCGGGCAGTCGGCCGACGCGATGCGCCAGATCGTCGCGGCGGCGCACTCCGCGTTCATGGACGGCATGAACGTCGCACTGCTGGTGACCGCCATCGTCGTCGTCCTCGCGATGGGGCTGATCTCGTTGGTGCGCAAGGCTCCCGTGGAGGCACCATGACCACCTCGTTCACCTACGCCAGCTACATCAGGACCGACCCCGGCACCTTGTGGGACATGCTCACCGACCCCGAGCTGACACCGGACTACTGGTTCGACTCACGGGTCGAGTCCGACTGGCGGATCGGTTCGCAGGTCAGGCTGGTCGGGCCGGACGGCAGGCTGTGGGACCACGGCGAAGTGCTGGAGTGCGCACCGCCGCGGCGGCTGTCCTTCACCTGGATCACCGTGATGGACGACTTCGCGGGCGAGCCGCCGAGCCGGCTCTCGTTCGACATCGAGCCGGTCGGTGAGGACGTGCGGCTCACCGTCACGCACGACGGTTTCCAGCCGGGCAGCGCACTGCTGGACAGCATCGCCGAGGGATGGCCGCAGCTGGTGTGCAGTCTCAAGAGCCTGCTGGAGACCGGCCGGCCGCTCGCGGTGTCCACACCGGACCCGAAGTACCTGGCCTCCCCCGGTGACGGTGGACAAGCCGCGCAATAGCTATATATAATTCAAGTGTTTCGCCGTGACGATCGGGGAGGCCGCAATGCCGATGCAAACCGAGTACAAACTCCTCGGCCTCAGTCCTCACCCGTTCGTCACCTACACGCTCAAGCCGCACTACCGGTCGGAGCTCGTGTGCACCGACTCGTTCGGCTTCCGGCAGAACTACGGCTCCGACGGCGTTCCACTCGACCTGCGCACCATTCGATCCCGGTACCAGCAGTGCCGCCTGCTGCTCGGCGGCAGCGTGGCGTTCGGCATCGGCGCGTCCTCGGACCGCAAGACGATGGCAGCGCTGCTGACCACGCCCCAGCGGCCGTTCCTCAACCTGGGCGTGAGCGCGGCCGCATGCCAGCAGGAGCTCGCCTACTACCTGGCCCTGCGTCATCTGCTGCCCGAGGTCACCGACGTCGTGCTGTTCACCGGTTTCAACGAGGCCGTGCACGCCGGCCTGCGGGAGGCCGAGGTGCATCCCGAGTTCGGCGGCACGGTGCTCGGTGAGATGCGGCTGCCTCCGCCGCCGCCCGGCCCGCTGACCCGGTTGGTGCGCAAGGGGCGCGGCGTCGTGAGCAGTGTCGTGAGCGGCGCGCCCGCGGCCGCCGAGGAGTGGGCCCGCACCGAGGTGGAGGACAACCTGCTGCCGCCCGAACTGGTCGAGCTGCGGTTGCGGGCCACCCTGGACCGCACGGTGCAGACCATGAAGATCTGGCGGATCTTCCAGGACGCGCTCGACATGCGGGTGCACTACGTGCTGCAGCCGTCGATCGGCTGGACCACCAAGCGGCTCACCGAACTCGAGCGGTCGCGGTGGGAGGAGGACCAGGTGCAGCTCGGCAAGGCCGTCCGGTGGCTCGCGACCGAGGTCGTGCACCAGCGGCTGCGCGACGAGCTGGAGACGGGCGCGAAGGAAGCGGGCATCCGGTTCTACGACGCCAACGACTGGCTCGCCGACGGCTACGACAACACCACGATCTTCATCGACGTCGCGCACTTCGACGACGCGGGTCAGCAGATCGTGGCCGACGAGCTCGAGCGCAGGCTCGACTGGAGGTGACGGCCGTGTTCATCCGGCTGCTGGCCAAGGTCTACCTGCTGACCCTGCGGTTCGGCGCACCGACCGGCAGGCCGTCGCGCTGGAGGACCGACGGCCGCGTGCCCGACGACTCCTACCCGCTGTCATGACACGCCGGTTGCTCGAACGCGTCCTGGTGGCCGCGTATCTCGCGCTGGGGCCGATCGCCCGCCTGCTGCGGCTGCGCACCCCGCCGGGCCGGTGGCGACCGTCGTCGAACCGCCACCGCTACCTCGAGAGCGCGTGACCCATGCTGATCCTGGGATTCTCCTGCCACTACCACAACTCCGCCGCGGCACTCGTCTCCGACGGCGAGATCGTCGCCGCGGTCGAGGAGGAACGACTCTCCCGGCTCAAGAACGACCCGAGCTTCCCGGCGCGGGCGATCAGCACGTGCCTGGAGACGGCGAACTCCACAATGGACGACGTGGACCTCGTGGCGTTCTACGAGAAACCGCACCGCAAGCTCGCCAGGGTGCTCTCCACCGCGATCAGGACCTACCCGGCCGGTCGCGAGCACTTCACCGAGGTGCTGACGAAGTGGGGACGCGAGTCGTTCTGGTCGCCGGGCGAGATGCGCGACCAGTTGCTCGCGCTGTCCCCCAGCAGGGGCACACGGGCCAGGTGGAACCGGCGGTTCGTGTTCGTGCCGCACCACCTGTCCCACGCCGCCTCCGCGTACTACCCGTCGCCCTTCACCGACGCCGCCGTCCTGGTGACCGACGGCGTGGGCGAGTTCTCCACCACGACGATCGGCGAGGGCTCACCGGAGACCGGGCTGCGGCTGCTGTCCGAACTCCGGTTCCCGCACTCGCTCGGCCTGGTGTACTCGGGCTTCACCCACTTCCTCGGGTTCCAGGTCAACGAGGGCGAGTACAAGGTCATGGGGCTCGCTCCCTACGGCGAGCCCCGGTTCCGCGACACGATCACCGACGCGGTGGTCCGGCCGCACGGGGACGGCTCCTTCGCGGTGAACGAGTCGCTGTTCACCTACCACGTGGACCGGCGGATGTACGACATGGCGGCGATGGAGCGGTTGTTCGGGCCACGGCGCGCGCCCGGTGCCGAGCTCACGCAGGTGCACGCCGACATCGCCGCCTCGATCCAGCTCGTGACCGAGGAAATGCTGCTGCGGCTGGCGGAGCGCGCCCGTCGCGAGACCGGCCGCGCGAAACTGGTCCTCGCCGGTGGGGTCGCGCTGAACTGCGTCGCGAACGGGCGGATCCTGCGCGAGGGCCCGTTCGACGACGTGTGGGTTCCGCCCGCGCCCGGTGACGCCGGTGGCGCGGTGGGTGCGGCGCTGCAGGCGTGGCACGGTCACGCCGGCGGCGCGGCCAGGGCCCCACGCCGTCCGGGAGCCGACGGCATGAGCGGCACCCGGCTCGGTCCCCGGTACAGCACCCGCGACGTCCGCGCCGCATTGGCCGACCACGAACTCGGCCACGTCGTCCTGCCACCGCAGGACATCACCGCCACCGTCGCGCGGCTGCTCGCCGACGGCAAGATCGTCGGGTGGTTCCACGGGCGCCTCGAGTTCGGCCCGCGGGCGCTGGGCGGCCGCTCGATCCTCGCCGATCCGCGGTCACCCGAGATGCAGCGGATCCTCAACCTGCGGGTGAAGCGGCGGGAGTCGTTCCGGCCGTTCGCCGCCGCGGTGCCGAGAGACCGCGCCCGCGAGTGGTTCCAGCTGGAAGGCAGACCCGGCTCGCTGCTCGGTGCGCCCGGCGCGGGCTACGACAGCCCGTACATGACCCTGGTGGCACCCGTGCACCCGGCGCGGGCGTTCGAGCTCGCCGATCCGGTGCGGCGGCTCGGCGGCCTGGACGTGGCGCGCAACGAGATCCCGTCGTGCACCCACGTCGACGGCACGTCCAGGGTGCAGACGGTGACGCCGGAGGACGACTGGCTGTTCCACGAGCTCCTCGTCGAGTTCGAGAAGATCACCTCGGTGCCGGTGCTGCTGAACACGTCGTTCAACCGGCGTGGTGAGCCGATCGTGTGCTCCCCGGACGACGCGGTCGAGTGCTTTCTCGACACCGACATCGACTACCTGTGCATGGAGGACACCATCTCCTGGAAGACGCCGGCAGCCGAGCTGCACGGGTGAGACCGGTGACCTCGGGCGCACGGACCGACGTGCTCGCGTTCTACCGCGAGCTGCCGTTCAACCACCGGCGGGACGCGCGGACGCAGGCCGGGCTGATCAGCGGCGCCGATCCCGCCCGCGGCTATCCGCCGCTGGTCACCGCACTGCGGCCGGGTCTGCGCCTGCTGGACGTCGGCTGCGGCACCGGCTGGCTCCCCATCGCGGCTGCGCTGCACCACCGTTGTCTGGCCAACGGGGTCGACTTCAACCCGGTGGCCGTCGACCGCGCCCGCGAGGTCGCCGATCTCCTCGGTGTGCCCGTCTCGTTCGAGGTCGCGGATCTCTTCACCTACCGGCCAGGTCCGCGGTTCGACCTCGTGACCTCGCTCGGCGTCCTGCACCACACCGACGACTGCGTGGGCGGGCTGGTCCACATCGGACAGTCCATGGTGGCCGGCGGCGGCCGGATGATCATCGGGCTGTACCACGAGCACGCCCGCGAACCGTTTCTCGCCCACTTCGACCGGATGCGCCGGCGCGGAGCGAGTGAGGACGCGCTGTACGCCGAGTTCCGCAGGCTGCGCCACGGAGGCGCCGCGCCGGCGGACGACGACGACACGTTCCTGCGGTCGTGGTTCCGCGACCAGGTGCTGCACCCGCACGAGACGCGGCACACGCTCGCCGAGATGCTGCCGGTGCTGGCGGACATCGGGTTCACGCTCGAGTCCACGTCCGTCAACGGGTTCGGCCCGCTGCCCGACGACCCCGGCGAGCTGCGGTACCGCGAACGTGCTCTCGCGCACGACGCAAGACGTGCGCTCGCCGCGGGCCGGTACGACCCCGGGTTCTTCCTGTTCCAGGCGGTCAGGACGAAGGGAGCAGTGCGATGAGCGAGGCCGTGGTCCCGATGTGGCCCAAGGGAACCGACGACCGGCACGTGTCCGCGCGGATCGAGCTCGCCAAGCAGGAACGGCGGCTGCGCGACCAGATCGAGGCCGTCGCCGCGGCCCGCCGGGCGCTGCCGCCGGGACCGGTGCTCGGCGAGTACGAGTTCGTCGAGGCCACCGCCGCGCAGGACCGCGTCCGGCTGACCGATCTGTTCGGCGAGCACGAGACCCTCGTCGTCTACCACCTGATGTTCGCGCCGTCCGACGACGAGGCCTGTCCGATGTGCTCGATGTGGGTGGACGGCTTCAACGGCGTCACGCCGCACCTGACCAGGCACACGGCGTTCGTGGTGGTCGCGAAGGCGCCGCCGGACCGGCTGCTCGAGTGGGCACGGCGGCGCGGCTGGGACCGGCTCCGCGTGCTGTCCAGCCACGGCACGAGCTTCAACGAGGACATGAACGCCGAGTTCGCGGACGAGGAGCAACGGCCGATGGTCAGCGTGCTGCGCAAGACCGGCGACACGGTCCAGCACCTGTACTCCCTGCCCGCCAACCTGATCGACGGCGCGGAGCGCGGCATCGACCTGCTGAGTCCGGTGTGGACGGTGCTGGACCTCCTGCCGGGCGGCAGGGGCGACTGGTACGCGAGCAACGACTACTTCCAGATCACTTAATAATCAGATAGTCTCTTTTACGCCTGGTCTGCTGGACGGAGGGGATCCACCGTGACCCAGAGCGTGCGACTCGACGCGGACACCCTCGCGACCGCGTCGTGGGAGAGCATCAGGGAAATCTTCGCTCTCGACCCCGGCACCACGCACCTCAACACCGGCACCATCGGCGCCATGCCGCACGAGGTCGTCGAGGTCTACGAACGCGTGACCAGGGAGTGGACCGGCAGCCTGGCGAACATCTACCCGCCGAGCCTCTATCCCGAGTACCGCGCGCAGATCGCCGCCGACTTCGGCGTCGACCAGGACGAGATGGTCATCTGCCACAACTCGACGGAGGGCATCGCCCGGATCATCGCGGGCCTCGACCTCGGACCGGACGACGAGGTGCTCACCACGACGCACGAGTGCTTCTCCGTGCTGTCGAACTTCAACCTGGCGCACAACAGGTTCGGCGTGAAGGTCAACCTGGTCACGCTGCCCTCCGGTCCGGACGTCACGGTCGAGGACGTCGTGCACACGTTCGAGGCCGCGCTCACCCCGCGCACCAAGGTGATGGCGTTCGCGGCCACCACCCTGTTCACCGGCACCCGGATGCCCATCCGCGAGCTGTGCGACCTGGCGCAGCGCCACGGCGTGATCACCATGATCGACGCCGCGCTGATGCCGGGGATGGTCGACGTGAACCTGCGCGAGCTCGGGGTCGACTTCATGGCGGGCTCGGGATCGAAGTTCCAGTGCGGGCCGCTGGGCACGGGCCTGCTCTACGCGCGCAACAAGGTTTTTCCCGAGCACAACCCCCTGCCACTGCCCCGGTTCTGGCCGGTGATCTCCACCTGGTACCCGCTCGTCGGTGACACGCCCGCGCGGACCAAGACCGCGGTGGAGACGTACAACATGGGCGACTACCTGCAGAGCGCGGGCAGCGCCAGCATCGCCCGCGCGGCCGCACTCGCGAAGGCCTGCGAGATCTGGAACGCCATCGGCCGCGGGCGGATCGAGGACCGGATCATGGAACTCGGCCGCTACGCCAAGCAGCGGGTCGCCGAGCACTTCGGTGAGTCCTCGCTGTACACGCCACTGCACGACACGCGACTGCACGCCCCGCTCGTCGCGTTCAAGCCGTTCCGCGCACCAGAGGACGCGTGGAACATCAAGAAGGTCATGGCGTTCGTGGACCGGCTGGAGAGCGCGCACCGGATCTGGATCCGCTGGGTCGAGTTCGAGGTGCCCGGCTCCCCGCACATGCACTACGCGGCACGGATCTGCACGCACCTGTTCAACAGCCACGACGAGATCGACCGCACGCTGAAGATCATGGCCGGGCTGGCCGACGAGATGGCGTGAACCCTGGAGGTCGCAGACACATGAGCAGCAGCGAGCCGCGGCGCGGCGGGACACTCCGGCTGTACGGCCCCGGCAGCATGGACCACGTCGACCCGGCGTGCGCCTACTACGCGCTCGGCCATCAGATCATCCGGCTCTACGCCCGGCAGCTCTTCACCTATCCCGCGGTCAGGGACCTGCGGGACTGGCGGGCGATCACCCCGGTCCCCGACCTCGCGGCCGAGCTGCCGACGACCTACAACGCCGGGCTGAGCGTCAACCACACGACGTACACGATCACGTTGCGCCCCAACGTCCTCTGGGACACCACACCACCGCGCCCGGTGACCGCGCACGACTTCGTGCGGGGGTTCAAGCGGATGTGCAACCCGGTCGCGGGCGCCGGCGCGATCCGGTACTTCACCAGCACCGTCCGGGGCATGGCCGAGTTCCGCGACGCCTACGCCGCGGCGATCGGGCCCGATCCGACCGCGGCCGACCTGGCGGAGTTCCAGAACAGCAACGAGATCGCCGGGATACGCGTGCTCGACGACGAGACGCTCGTCTTCGAGCTCGTCCGGCCCGCCGCGGACTTCCTGAACATCCTCGCGATGCCCTTCGCCTCGGCCGCACCCGCCGAGTACGACGCCTACCTGCCCGACAGCCCCGAGTTCCGCACCGACATCCGGTCCAACGGCCCGTACCGCCTCGTTCACTACGTGCACGGGCTGGAGTTGCGGGTGGAGCGCAACCCCGTGTGGGACCAGGCCACTGACGACGTGCGGCACCAGTGGGTCGACGCCGTCGAGGTCACCATGGAGCGGGCCGACCCGGTCGCGGTCGGGAAGAAGATCATCGCGGGCGAGGCGGACCTGTCCTGGGCCTCCCCGGTGACCGAGCCCTACGACGCGAACCCCACCGATCCCGGCAACGACCTCGGTTACGCGCTGAACCCGTATCTGGTCTTCAACACCGTCGGCCCGAACAACGGCGGAGCGTTGCGGCGCCCGGAGGTGCGGCGCGCGATCGCCCACGCCATCGACAAGGTGGCGATCGCGGAGATCTACGACAAGCTCGCCGCGGGCACCGTCATGCGACCAGCCCGATCGGCCATCCCGCCGGGCAACGACGGCTACGAACCGTTCGACCTGTACGCCACGCCCGGCGACCGCGGCGACCCGGCGAAGTGCCGTGCCCTGCTCGCCGAGGCCGGCTATCCCGACGGGCTCACACTCACCGCCGTGCACCGCGACGTGGACGCGAACCCGGACGTCGCCAAGTCGTACGCGCGTGACCTGGAGCAGGCCGGCATCACCGTCGATCTCGTCCCGATGGGCCACGCCGACTACTACGCGTTCCTCCAGGACCCGGCGAACGCGGAGGCGGGCCGGTGGGACCTCACCGCGCCGTCGTGGACCCCGGACTGGTTCGGCAACAACGGGCGCGCCTTCCTGCAGCCGATGTTCCAGACCAACCGGACCAGGGGCACCAGCAACTACGGCTGCTACAGCAACGAGGAGGTCGACCGGCTGATCGAGCTCGCGCTCGGCGAGACCGACACCGGGCGCGCGCACGCCGCCTGGCACGAGGTCGACGTCCAGGTCATGCGCGACGCCGCGATCGTGCCGATCCTCGTGCACGCGCCGACCATCCCGCACCTGTCCGGGCACCGCGTGCGCAACGCCATCGCGATGCCGACGATCGACCGCTGGTTCGACCTGTCGAACGTGTGGCTGGAGGACGACGAGCCGTGACCACGACACCGGAGACGACCATCCCGGTCGTGCGCTCACTGCCCGGCCCCGGCGAGTACATGTGCGGGCTCACCTACGCGGGCAGGCTGCTGTGGCACTCCGACCAGGACGCGAACCGGATCTGGGCGATCGACCCGCGGTTCGGCGAGGTGGTGCGCGAACTCGAGTGCAAGCGCGTCCGGGCCGACCTCACCCACCGCGACGGGTTGCTCTGCCAGATCGGCGGCAGGCCCAAGCGGATCGTGCTGATCGATCCCGGCACCGGCGAGATCACCGGCAGGCAGGAGGTGCTGCCGCCGAGCGGCCGGCTGACCGGGATCGAGAGCACCGCTGACGGCATGTGGATGTGCCTGCGCGATCCGGCCGTGTTGCAGCTGCGCGACCACGCGACGATGACGGTGCGGCGCGAGATCCCGGTCGAGGGCTGGCCGTCCGGGCTCACCTGCGTCAACCAGGTCGTGGTCTACGCGGAGTTCGACACCGGGCTGGTCCGCGCGGTCGACACCCGCACCGGCGAGATCATCGGCGCGGTGCGGGTCGAGGGCAGGCCGACGGGCATGGCGTGGGACGGCTACAGCATCTGGTACTGCGACTTCGACGCGCGCAGGTTCAAGGCGATCCGCGTCGAGGACGTCGTCAACTCGTCGCGCTGGCAGGTACCTCGGCAGTAGTGCGGCCTGCGCCCGCGTCGATCCCCATCAGCGCGCAGCACCGCAGCACCGCGTCGATGTCACCGTCCAGGCGCAGCCGCCCCATCACCATCGCGGCGAGCGGCGTGAGTCTGCCCGCGCCGATCTGGACGAACGACGTCGCGTCGGTGACGGCCTTCATCGCGGGCTCGACGGCGGGTCCCTTGACCGCACGCGGGACGCGGGAGCGCACCTCGATGTGGAAAACCTCGTCGTCCACGCGGAACTCGTAGCTCTCGTCGACGGCGGTGGCGAGTTCCGGGCGCAGCATCGACTCCACGGCGAGGAAGCCCCAGTGCGGGCGCACGGTGTCCTGCGGGGACACCTCGCCGACGAACTCGAGTCCCCACCTGGCGAGCCCCAGCACCAGGGGACGCAGGTCCTGGCCGACCGCCGTCAGCCGGTAGGCCAGCCGGGAGCCGGTGCCGTGCAGGTCGACCTGCTCGACAACCCCCTTCTCCACCAGGAACTTCAGCCGTTCGGCCAGCAGGTTGGTGCCGAGACCGGGCAGGTCGGCCAGCAGTTCGACGTACCGGCGGGGACCCATGAGCAGCTCGCGCACGACGAGCAGCGTCCACCGCTCGCCGACGACGTCGAGCGCCGAGGCCAGCCCGCAGTACTGGTGGTAGGTCCGCTTCTCACCCATGTCACTACTATAAACAGTAGTTTTACAGTCCGGCCAGCGGGGAATGACGTCAGCGCACCCCGAAGCGCCCGCGCATCAGCACCGGGCGGGCCACCTCCTGGAAGTCGACGTCGGGATCCAGCTCGCGGATCGTGCCCTCGATGACCAGCAGCGACAACAGCGGGAAGATCAGCTCCGGCGCGGCGTGGATGCCGTGCCCGCGCTGCAGGTCGAACATCTCGGTGGCGAACGCCATCAGGCTGAACTCCTTGGCCGACAGGCCGTGGCTGTGGTGCACCAGCGCGGCCATCCGTTCGAGGAAGCCGTCGACGTCCGCGTCGGGTCCCACGTTCGCGGAGCTCTCCACGACGATCGCGGCGCACTTCGGACCGTCGCCGATGGCCATGTTCAGGAAGAAGTCGGCGAACAGCCTCCGCAGCCGTTCGCTGAGCCGCACGCTGAAGCCGGCGTCGAGCACCACGACCTGGGCGCGCTCGGTGAAGTAGAGGTTGCCGGGATGCATGTCGCAGTGCACGAACCCGTCCACGAACAGCATCTGGTAGATCGCCGTGAGGCCGGACGCGGCGAACCGCTTGCGTGCGGCGGTCGTGCAACGGCCAGGGGTCTCGACGTCGAGGCCGGGGACGAACTCCATGACGATGCATTCCGGACGGCAGGCCTCGCCGATCACGAGCGGCACCCACACCCGCGGCACCGAGGACAGGTTCTCCCGCAACCGGACGAGGCTCTCGGCCTCACGCTTGAAGTCGAGCTGGCCCAGCACCGCGTCGCACATGTGCCCGACGACCTCGGTCACCGGGACGCCGCGGAACACCGGCAGGCAGGCGGCCAGCGCGGCGCCGCGGCGGATCAGTTCGAGGTCGTGCCGCATCACCCGGTCGATGCCGGGCCTGCGCAGCTTGAGCGCGACCTCGCGGCCGGAGCGCAGGCGTGCCCGGTGGACGCACGCCACGCTGCCGCTGGCCACCGGGACGAGGTCCACCGAGGTGAACAGCACGTCGAGGTCGGCGCCGTAGGCCTCCCGCAGGGCTCGTCGGGCGCGCGGGGCGGACAACGGTGTCACCGAGTCCTGCAAAGCCGACAGCGCGTCGCACAAGTGGCCGGGCAGCACATCGCGCCGTGTCCCGAGCACCTGACCGGCCTTGACGAACGCCGGGCCGAGCGCCATGACCAGCGCCACGATCCGGCGGTCCGCCCGCCGCCACGCGACGGCGCGGCCGCGCACCGCCGCCTCCGCCACGCCGGCCAGCAGTGCGGGCACCAGGAACACGACGACGGTGGCCACCACCCTGGCCGCGCGCAGTCCCAGTGCGACAGTCCTCAGTGGATTCATGGGTGCGTCCCCTCCCCCGCGGGTCAGCTCTTGACGATGCCGGGCACCTCGATGGCTCGCAGCTGCAGCGTCGTGTAGTCGCAGTACCAGATCCGGCTGCCGTCCCAGGTGATCCCGGTCGGGTTGCCCGCGACGGAGAACGCGGCGACCTCACGCCGTTCGCCGATGTCGACCAGGTTGATCGTGGACGCCTGGTGGTCGGCGTAGACCAGGTAGCTGTCCGACACGGTCACCCCGGCCACGCGGCCCGACACCGGGAACGTGTCGAGCAGCCCGAAGCCGTCGGGGTCGCGCAGGTCGATCTGCCGCAGGTCCTCGTAGCCGAGCCAGACGCCGTGCCTGGTGGCCTCGAGACCGCACAACACGTTGCCAGGTCTCGGGTTCGGCACCTCCCCGACCGCCTCCGCCGTCTCCGGGTCGATCATCCGCAACGCCCTGCGGTCGCCGACGACCTGGACCAGCCTGCCGGCGATCGTCGTCAGGTCGGTCCGCACCTCCGGGCACGGGATGCGGTGCTCGATCTCCCCGCTGTAGGGGTCGAGCGCCATGATCTGGTTCGACACGGCCTCGGAGAACAGCAGGAACTCCCCCGACCACGTCAGACCGCACAGTTTCAGCGCCCTCACCGGGATGTCCCGCACGGTGCCGGCAGCGAACGGCATGACCTCACCTCCCCGGCCCGGTGATGCGGCAGTCCAGCCGCCACTCCATCGCGTCTCTGGCCCTTCCCCTGCCGCGCGGCACGGTCACGCCCACGACGATCTCGTCACCGGCGCGAACCTCCTTGTGCCGCAACGGCCACACCCACACCGCCCAGTTGCAGCCGGGATAGGACGGGTAGTTCGACAGGGTGACGCCGTCGGCGAGCTCCGCGGCGAAGTACCCGATGACCGCCTGCAGACAGCCGCTCTCCCGCACCCGCAGCCGTACCTCCCGCTCGGGCGAACTCACCGAACCGGGGCCGATGCCGTCGTCGGACAGCACCGCGGGCGGCGCGAGAAAACGCGGCTCGCGCTGGAAGAAGTGCAGCTGCGCATGGGGTTCGACGACGTGCTGCACCGCGTCGAGCCGGTAGCCGGGCAGCCCGGGCGGACCGTCCCGCCACAGCCCCCAGCCCTCGTCGTCGAACTCGATGGCGGCCAGGTGCGTGACGAGCCTGCGCGGGATCACGGTGCCGCCCTCGCGCAGGTTGCGGCGGGCGACCGCGCCCAGCACCTCGACCATCTGCTCCTCCGGGCCGAGGTTGCCCATCATCTCGGAGACGACGACATCGGCTGCCTGCGGCAGTTTCGCGATGCGCGCCTCGCCCTGCACGAGCGTGAGCCGGTCCCCGAGGTCGTTCTGCCGGATGATCTGCTCCGCCACGGCGGCCATGGCCGGGTCCGCCTCGATGGCGTACACGTGCGCGGCACCGTGCCGCAGCGCCAGCATCGAGAGCACCAGCGTCCCCGCGCCGACGTCCACCACGACGTCGCCCTCCCGCACGACCGACGCGAGCGCCTGGTCGTAAGCATGCAACCGGGGGCGGTCCGCGAGCATCACCTGATGCATCAACAGCAGCCGCTGGTCCACGGACGCCTCCCCCGACGAACGTTCCTCCCGGACGTGATGTCCGGGAGGAACGTCGCGATCTGACCCGCACCGGGTCGACCCGAAACGATGACTATCTGACTTTTAACTAAAGTCGCTCCGGATCGGCGTGTCAAGGGACTCAGACGTTGACCGCCGCGTGCTCGCCGACGAAGGCGTCGCGCATGACCAGCTGGACACCGGTCAGCCGGGCCTTGACCTCGTCGTCGGTCGTGACCAGCGCGGAGTCCGTGCCGTCCATGGAGAGTTCGGTCCCGGTGGCCTCCATGTCCTTCAGCTTGCCGTTGACGTGCACGGCGTTGGCCGAGTACAGCGTGCCGTTCTGCGTGAGCAGCTCGAAGTTCGCGTCGAAGTGCAGCTCGCTCGGGTACTTCACGCGGCTCAGGCTGTCCTCGGTGCCCTCGCCGAGCGTGCCGCCGGACACCCGCGGCCAGCTCGCCCGCAGCATGACCCGGCCGCCGAGTTCCTCGCAGTGCCCGGTCACCGCGACGCGGGCCAGCTGCGCCAGCACACCGTTGCCCTCAGCGTGCTTCTCGGGGCCGAACAACAGGATCTCGGTGCCCGCCGCCTTCTTGTGGTCGCCGGCCAGGTCGACCCGCACCGTCTTACCGCCGACCTCGAGCTCCACTCGGCCCTCGAGCGAGACCTGCATGATCATCGACGGGTCGACCAGCATGGACATGCACGGTCCGGCACTGGGCGCGAAGAACACGGTCGGCGTGATCCCGACGGGCTCGTTCTCGTCGTTCGCCGGGTACCAGGCCTCCGGCAGTGTCGTGCCGCGCGCCACGTTCGGTGCCTGCACGACCTCGAACGGGCCGTCGCCGCGCGGGTTGCCCAGGTACGGGCCGGTGAGCGGCTTCTTGAACGGCGGGACGTGGTCGACGACACCGTGGATGTCGATGACGTTGCGGTGTGCGAGCCGCAGCGTGCTCGTCTCCAGGATGCCGAACCGGCGGATGTAGAACTCGGCGGGGAAGTTCTTGCCGGGCACGATCTGGCGCACGTGGCCGGTGTTGGGCAGGAACGGGTTGGACAGCACCTGGATGCGGTCGTCCAACTCGTAGCTGAAGCCCTTGATGCCGACCTCGGGCGCGCTGATGAGCTCGGTCTCGAACTCCGCGTAGCCCTTCTCGTCCACCCGGTGCTCGAAGCCCGGCATGGGCCACTTGTTGAGCTGGACGAAACCGGACAGGTTGATCGTCTCCCGCCGTCCGGAGTAGTAGTCCTCACCGAACACCACGGTCGCCGCCGCGAGAATGTGCGGCCTGATGGGCTTGGGTTCGAGGTTCAGCGACTCGTAGGTCTCCCTGAGGTTGCTCACTGCAGACACCTCCAGCGTCTTCCAACTTGTGTGAATAACGCTATAGGTTTTTATAGTGTTCGTCTAGGCATACCCGAGGTTTCCAGCACACGTGGACACATCACGGCGCAGTGGTCAGTCGAGGGCGGCCACGACTTTGGTCAGGCCGGTGAAGGTGAAGGCCGCGTCGTCATCGTCCGGTGTGGACACGTCGACCAGGATCCGTTGTCCCGGCTGGATCTCGCCGAACAGGATCTTCTCCGACAGGGTGTCCTCGATCTCGCGCTGGATCGTCCGGCGCAACGGGCGGGCGCCCAGCACCGGGTCGAAC
>NZ_JAXAVW010000024.1:0-156401 GCF_033949945.1 Lentzea miocenica | reverse complement strand
AGACACCGGGGGCCTTTTGTTGCGTTACAACGACTTACAGGAACTGGCCACCACGGGTGACAGCACCGTAGGCGTCCACGATGCCGTGACCGTAGAAGCCGTTGAACTTCGAGTCACCTTCACAGGTGGCGTCGAACTCCGGCGAGCGGCCCACGTTGACGTACGAAACAGTGCGCGGGTTCGGGCACGCGCGCTGGATCGCGGTCTTGTAGAGGACCTTCTCGACCTTGTCCGGGTCGAGGGTCAGGCCGGGACGACCCTTGTCCTTCTTGCCGTACTGGCTGACGATCAGCGCGGCGACACCAGCGGCGTGCGGGGCGGCCATCGAGGTGCCCTGCAGGAACTGGTAGTAGCCGACCTTGTCGCCCTGCACGGCCTTCTTCACGCCCGCGGCCAGGCCGGCGGGGGTGATGTTGCCGGCCTCGTCGATCGCGCCCTCGGCGAGAGCGACGTTGCGCGGGTAGGTCGACAGGATCAGGTTCTCGTTGGTGCGGTACCACGGCGTGCCGAGGCCGTCGCGGAAGTAGCCACCGGGAGCCGAGATCGCGGTCTGCTCGAGGCCGTAGTTCGAGTAGTCGGCCTTGGCGGTCGACGGGCCCAGCGAGGAGACCGAGATGACGTGGTTGCCCTCGGTCGGCAGGTTGAGGCAGGTGGCGTTGTCGATCGGACGCGGCCGGTTGTGGCCGGGCGGGTAGTTCGGGCTGACGGTGTCAGTCCGCGGCTTGCCCAGGTCCTCGTGGTTGTTGCCACCGGCACCGATCAGCGTGACGCCCTTGCGGTGCGCGTAGTTCAGCGCGCGCTGCACGGACGCGATGATCGTGCGCTGCTCCAGCTGCTCCTCGGCCGACGCCGTGGAGTCGTTGATGCAGTTCATGTACCAGGGGTCGACGTAGAACGACATGTTGATCACGTCGAGGCCGATGTCGGCGCCGTAGGTCAGCGCGTCCACGACCGGCTGCAGGAAGAACGAGCCGGCGTCCTGGCCACCGCGGATGTTCACCAGCGACACGTTCGGCGCGACACCGGAGATGCCGAAACCGTTGGCAGCGGCGCCGATGGTGCCGGCGACGTGCGTGCCGTGGCCGCCGTCGTCCCAGTTGGCCGGGTCGACGCAACCGCGGAACTCACACGGGCCGTCGAACACGCCACCGTCGGAGTCGTTCGGAATGTCGACGGTGAAGTTGCGCGAAAGCTCGTTGTTGAAGTTCGGCGCGATGTCCGGGTGCGAACCGTCCACGCCGGTGTCGAGAACGCCGACGTACACGCGCTTGTCGCCGGCCTGCTTGGCCCGCGCGATGTTGGAGCGAACGAGGTTCAGGCCCCAGAGGTCACCGTCGAGCGGGTCCATGCCCGCCGTCGACTTCGACTCCGCGGGCGCCTTGTTCGCCTGTGCTGCCTTGTTCTCCTTCTCGACGTTCTCCCGCTTGGCCTTCTCCGCCTGCGCCACGGGAGCGTGACCGATCGGCTTGGTGCGTGCGGCACCGACGATCTGGTCCGAAGCGGAAACCTTCTCCACGAACCCGTTCGCGGGCGCCTTGACGGTCAGCACACCGATTGCCTGGTTGTCCCGCACGACCTCGCCGCCCGCCGCGTGCACGGCGTCGATCGCGAAGTCGCGGTTTCCGGGGTCCTCGATCAGGACGGTGTACTCGGTGTCCTGCTGGCCCGCGGCCGAGGCCGGTGCGGCCCCCGCCGCCGAAGTACCCGCGGCGATCAGCGACACCGTTGCCGCCACCGCCATCACGGTTCTGCGCGTTCTCACCTAGCTGTCTCCTCACACCCGGTCAGGGCTGGATCCAACAACACGGCGCGGCCCCCGATTGCCGCCCAAGTCAGACACACTGACACGAAATTTCGCTGCGCATCAGCGCCTTTCGTACGGAATCGAACTGTAGCCGAGCGGAAGCGGAGCGTAATGGGTGGGAAGAAATCTTGACTTAACAACATTCAAGCGATGAACTTCGCGATTATGCGAAGACGGGTAATGGCAACGTCGGCGTGCCTGCTCTTTCTCCTCTCGGCCTGCGGTGATGCAGGTCAGGGCTCTCCGACGCTGCCCACGCGTGGACCCAAACCAATCGTCGGGGTAATCCTTCCCGACCGAACGACTTCCACGCGCTGGGAAGAGCAAGATCGCCCCCTGCTCACGCAGGCGTTCAACTACGCGGACATCGAACCGTTCATGGAGAACGCGGAGGGCGACGAGGCGAAGTTCGCGCAGATCGCCGACGAGATGATCCGGCGCAAGGTGAAGGTCCTGATGATCACGCCGTTGTCGGCGGCCGGTGGTCTCGCGGTGCAGAAGAAGGCGAAAGCCGCGAACATCCCGGTCATCGACTACGACCGCGTGACACTCGGCGGTCAGGCGGAGTACCACGTCGGTTTCGACAGCGTGAACGTCGGCCAGCTCCAGGCGGACGGGCTGATCGCGTGCCTCGGCGACAAGCCGGGTGCGCAGATCATCGAGATCGAGGGCGCGCCGACGGACCACAACGCCACGTTGTTCACCCAGGGTCAGAAGTCACGGCTCTCGTCGAAGTACGACAGCGGCGCGCTCAAGCTCGTGAAGTCCCAGGCGGTCGCCGACTGGAACAACGACCTCGGCGGGCAGCTGTTCGAGCAGATCCTGAACGAGAACGCGGGCAAGGTCGACGGCGTGGTCGCGGCCAACGACGGCCTGGCCGGCGCGGTCATCGGGGTGCTCAAGAAGAAGAACCTCGCGGGCAAGGTCCCGGTCACCGGACAGGACGCCACTGTGGACGGTCTGCGGGCCGTGCTGCGCGGCGACCAGTGCGTCACCGTCTACAAGCCGGTGCGCGACGAGGCCGAGGCCGCGGCCCGGCTGGCCATCGCGATCGCCCGCGGCGACCTGGAGGGTGCCGATGACCTCGCCACCGGCAACCTGCGGGATCCCGTCGCGCGGCGCGACATCAAGTCGGTGCTGCTCGGCGCGACGCTGATCAAGAAGGAAAGCGTGCGCACGCTGGTGACCGAGGGCATCGTCAAGCCGGCGGAACTGTGCTCGGGAGACCTCGCCGCGGCCTGTGCGCAGCAGGACATCCTCGGAGGGTGATGAGCCGCCGTCACGGCCTGTCTTGATCGGGCAGGTCGTGACGTCCCGAGATGAACTCCTGCACGGCGATCTTGGCGCGGATGATGGGCTGCCGCAGCCGCGCCTCCCTGCGGTATGCCCGCGTGAGCTTGCGCGAGCCCTCCTTGTAGCGCCAGCGCGCCCACGGCGAACCAGGCCGGGCCAGCCGCACGGCGCCCACCGCGGGCACCACCGGCACGAGCAGGCCGAGCAGACCCGTCCAGATCTTTCCCTTGAGCAGCGCCACGATCGCGAAGCACAGGTTGACGCCGATGGCGATCACCCTGAGCGTGAACGTGTCGGTCGGCGTCGTCTCCGGGTTGAGCTGCAGCACCTCGTCGTAGCCGAGCGGGCGCGCGCCGAGCAGGAACGTCCCGGTGAGGCCGATCGCGAGGAACACGGCGTCGACGGACAGCCGGCCTGCCTTCATCCAGTACACGTCCCGCAGGTGCAGGATCAGCGCGAACTCGTCCAGCACCAGCGCCGCGCCCACCCCGAGGCCCGCGGCGGCGGCCAGCCTGGCGCCGTGCAGGTCGTCCGGGATGACGAGGCTCGTGACGCTGGACAACAGCAGCAGCACCGTGCCGAACACGACGTGATGCACGTGCGTGTCGCCGTGCACGATGTTGCGCGGCCACCAGCGCACCTTCGCCCTGATCAACCGCACGCTGATGCGGATGAACACGAACGTGGTCACCAAGCCTACGAAGAAGAAGAGCAGTCGTTCGCTGCCGGTCAAGCACGGCCCCCTGGGTCAACGACCCACCAGGTTACCGGCCCCGGTTGTCGTTGACCTGTCCGTGCACCTTGCCGATCTGGATCACAGTGCCGGAGGAGGTGCCGGTGAAGGTGTTCGTGATGACGTCGCCGGTCCGCCGGTGGTCCTCCTGCCCGGCCTTCGCCAGGTGCTTCTCGGCGAGCGAATGCAGGCCACCAGCGACTTCTGGCGCGATCGCGGCCGTGATCGACAACGTGGGCTGCTCCGGCACGAAGACCTCCGCGGGGGTCGTTTGGAATCTCACGGTAGCAGCGAGATCGAGTGCTCGACTGGGGGCGGGAGGTCATGGTTCACTGTCCAAGGTCGTACGTTTCGTGTTCGTGGATTACCCCGCTCGCGGAACGAGGTCGCGAGTGAGTGTTTTCTCCAGGTTCCGGAGAAGGTGCCGCTGGTGACTTGACCCGGTGGTCGCGAGCGCGATCCGGCACCTGTTAGAGGAGAAGTAGCAAGATGGCAGTACAGGGCACCGTCAAGTGGTTCAACGCGGAGAAGGGCTTCGGCTTCATCTCCCCCGACAACGGTGGCGCCGACGTGTTCGTCCACTACTCGGAGATCCAGGCGAACGGCTACAAGTCGCTCGAGGAGAACCAGCGGGTCGAGTTCGAGATCGGTCAGGGCCAGAAGGGCCCGCAGGCCCAGGGCGTTCGCGCCGTCTGAGTCTGACTGATCAGCGCATCTGATCTGACAAGCCGCCTGTCCACTATTGGACAAGCGGCTTTGTCGTATCTTGTGCCCGCTCGAACGCGATCAGTAACTTCGGGGCATGGGGAGACTGTTCGTAGCAGCGGTGTTGCTCTTCGTGGCCGGATGTTCGGGCGGTGGGTCCGCGGTGCCGGGCGGGAGCAAGATCGACGCCCTGCTCGCCAAAGCGCCCGTTTACACAGGTCAGGTGACACCTGGCTCGGCGGTGGACCGCATCAAGAAGCGCGGCAGGCTGCTCATCGGCGGCTCCCAGGACGCGCCACTGCTCTCGCAGCTCGACCCGGTCACCGGCGAGCTCACCGGCTTCGACGCCTACCTGGGCAAACTGCTGGCGCACTACCTCGTGGGCAAGGCCGACACCGAGGTGCTCAGCGCTACTTCGGAGACCCGCGAACCGTTGCTGGCCAACGGAACCGTCGACGTGATCATCCAGACCTACACGATCACCCCGCAACGGGCGGAGCGCGTCTCGTTCGCCGGCCCGTACTACGAGTCCGGCCAGGCCATCGCCGTGCGCAAGGGCACGTCGGGCATCGCGAAACCCGCTGACCTGGCGGGAAAGACGGTGATCGTCGGCGCGAACACCCCCGGGGTGAAGGCGGTGCGCGATGCCGCCCCCACCGCGAAGATCGTCGAGTTCGGCTCGGACCCCGAGTGCCTGACCGCGTTGAAACAGGGCCGCGGCGAGGCTTACGTGCAGGACCAGGCGATCCTGGTCGCCGACGCGTCGAAGGACAGCGAGCTCCAGCTGGTCGGTGAGCCGTTCACCGAGGACCCGTACGGCATCGGCATCAAGCACGGTGACGCGGAGTTCACGAAGGTCGTCAACGACTGGCTGCGGGAGATCGGCAAGTCGGGGGTGTGGCAGGACGTCTGGAAGCAGACGATCGGCACCGTGGTCACCGGCGACGCGCCGGCGCCACCCGCGATCGCCTCATGAGCCTGGTCCTCGAAGGCTTTCTGAACACCATCGCCCTGACCCTGCTGTCGTTCGCCGGTGCGGTGATCGTCGGTCTGCTGGTCGCGGTGCTGCGGATCGTGCCGGTGCCGTTGCTGCGCGGGGTCGGCACGGTCTACGTCGAGGTGTGGCGGAACATCCCGTTGCTGGCCTGGCTGGTGCTGTTCGTGTTCGGCCTGCCCGAGGTGGGGCTGAAGATGCCGTTGTTCTGGACGGCGTTCACGGCGATCGCACTGTACGAGGCCGCTTTCGTGGCGGAAGCGCTGCGGTCTGGCGTGAATTCGGTGGCTTCGGGGCAGGGCGAGGCCGCACGGGCGTTGGGGCTGTCGTTCCGGCAGTCGTTGCGGCACGTGATCCTTCCTCAGGCCGGACGCCGGGTCGTGCAGCCGTTGGCGAACATCGCGATCGCGTTGACGATGGCGACGGCGCTGGCGGGTGTCGTCGGGGTGGTGGACATGACCCGTGCGGCGCAACGGATCAACCTGGAGCTCGCCCAGCCGTTGCTGGTCTTCACCGGTGCCGGGCTCTGCTACCTGGTGCTGGCGGCCGGGATCGGGTTCGGCGCGCGGGTGCTGGAACGGCGGCTGGCCTGATGTTCGACGCTCCTGGACCGCGTTTCCGGCGCGGGGTGTTCTGGGTCTCGGTGGTGTCCGCGCTGGTGCTCGCCGGGCTGGTCGCGTTGGGGTTGCGGCAGTTCGCGGCGAACGGGCAGCTCGACCCGGTTCGGTGGCAGCCGTATCTGACCTGGCCCGTGTGGCGTTATCTGCTCGGGGGCCTGTGGTCGACGGTGGTGGCGGCGTTCGCGACGGGGGTGCTGGCGATGGCGGGAGGGTTGCTGCTCGCGTTGCGGCCCAACCGGTTCACCCGCGCCTATGCCGAGGTCATGCGCACGGTCCCGGTGCTGCTGCTGGTGTACGTGATGTTGTTCGTGCTGCCGTCGTTCGGTGTGAACCTGCCGCTGTTCTGGAAGCTCGTGGTGCCGCTGGCGTTGTCGCACGCGGCGTCCTACGCGGTGATCTTCCGGGCGGGCGTGGAGTCCGTCGATCGGGGGCAGCGCGAGGCCGGGTTGTCGCTGGGCATGGCGGACGGTGTGGTGACGCGGTTCGTGGTGCTGCCACAGGCCGTACGGCACATGACGCCGTTGCTGGTGACCCAAGCTGTCAGTCTGTTGAAGGACACCTCGCTGGGGTATGTCGTGTCCTACACGGAGTTGTTGTTCAACGGGCGGGTGCTCGCGAACTACAACGGTCTGCTGATCCAGACCTTCATCGTCGTGGCGTTCATCTACCTGGTGGTCAACCTGGCGTTGTCCAGGCTGGCGCACCGCCTGGAGGTTTCCCGTGCCCGCACTGCTCGCCGAGGTCACGCGGAACGGATTCGTGGAGAGCCTGCACCACGGCAGCGTCGTCGGGCTGCTGCCGTCCGGTGAGGCCGGGGTTTCCGTTGGGGCCGTGACGGATCCGGTGCTGCCTCGATCGTGCATGAAGCCGTTCCAGGCGCTGGCGTGCCTGTCCGCCGGGGCGCCGCTCGCGGGGCCCGCGCTGGCGATCGCGGCCGGGTCGCACACGGGGGAGAACCGGCACGTCGAGCTGGTGATGCAGCTGCTCGGCGGGTTGCCGGTGGGGTTGCTGCGCTGCCCGCCGTCCTGGCCGGAGGACGAAGCGACGCGGCAGCGGGTGACGGAGCCGTCTCGGGTGCGGATGAACTGTTCCGGCAAGCACGCGGCGATGCTGGCGGCGTGCGTGGCCGCCCGGTGGCCCACCCAGACCTATCTGGAGCCAACACATCCGTTGCAGCAGCTGGTGTTGCGGACGGTGGAGGACCTGTCCGGCGAGTCCGTCGCGCATACCGCGATCGACGGTTGCGGTGCGCCCGTGTTCGGGTTGACGTTGCACGGCTTGGCGCGTGCGATGCAAGGCCTGGTGCGCACGCCCGTTGCCGATGCCATGCGCAAGTTTCCCGAGTACGTCGGTGGAACCGGGCACGTGAACACCGTGGTGATGCAGCTGCTGCCGGGTGTGGTCGCCAAGGGCGGCGCCGAGGGTGTGCTCGTGCTGGCGACGGCGGCCGGGCACGCGGTGGCGGTGAAGGTGCTCGACGGCAATCCCCGCGCCACGACGGCGATCGGGCTGACGGCGCTGGCGCAGCTCGGCTACGACGTGTCACCCGCCAAGGAACACCTGTCGGTGCCGGTGCTCGGGGGCGGTCAGGTCGTCGGCGAGGTGCGGGTGGTCTTTCAGTAGGGCCCGGTGTACTCGTCGGGGGCGGCGAGCAGTCCGAGCTGGCTCATGACGGTCGCGCTGTCGCCGTACACCCGTTCGCAGACCAGGACGTCCTTCTCGAACAGGAAGAAACCCACCATCCGGACCTTGAAGGACTTGTTCGTCGGTTCCTCACCGAGGAGGCTGCCCAGGTGCGTTCCCGACAGTTCGAACTCGACGACCACCGCGTCATCGGCGTGGTGGACGTCGATGACCTTGTTGCGCTGGTCCGGGAACGTCGCCATGGTGCGTTGCCAGTACGCGCGCACCTCGTCCACGCCGTCGAGCACCTGGCCGGACGCCATGATCTCGTACCGCGGGTGCGGAAACGCGTTCAGAGACGTGTCGAAGTCGAAGTCGTTCTGGCATTCCATGTGCTCCAGGACGATCGCCTCGCGCAGCGCTCTGAGCGCCTTGGACTCGGTCATGCCGGCCGACCCTCCTACGTACGCCGTACGTCGCAGGGAAGCTACTCCACGTCGTATGGTCTCCGCCAGTGTCCTCCTCACGTGAACCGCTGACCCGCGCGCGCATCGTGGATGCGGCCGTGCGGTTGATCGAACGTGAGGGCGTGGAGGCCGTCTCGATGAGGCGCCTGGCCTCCGAACTGGGCGCCGGCACGATGTCGCTGTACAACCACGTGCCGAACAAGGCCGTGCTGGTCGACCTCGCCGCCGAGCGGATCATGGCGGAGGCGCGGCCGCACCACGTCGACAGCGACGACTGGCGCGACCACATCCGGGCCCACGCGCGCGCCGTGCGGGAGCTGGCGCTGCAACACCCGCGGGCGTTCGTGATGCTGGCGACGCGGCGGCTGAGCACCGAGGCGGGGTTCCGGACGATCGAGGCCGCGCTGACGAACTTCGACAAAGCCGGCTTCCGGGGCAAGATCGCCGTCGGGATGATGCGGGCGATGGTGTCCTACCTGCTGGGCACGTTGATGAGGGAGGTCGCGACCTCGCCGGAGCTCGGCGGGATCGCGTTGTCGCCGTACGAGGACATTGACACGTCGGCGTTTCCGTTGTCCGCGGAGGTGATCGACGAACTGGGTACCTACGACCACGATCATGAGTTCGAATTCGGGCTCGAACTCATGATCGCGGCTCTGGAGCGCTACCAGTCGCCGGACTAGCAGGTGATCTTCAGGTCACCCCAGTTCGCGTGGTCGTAGGACTTGCCGTTGCCGCCGTCCAGCACGACCAGGCGCGTGACGGTCGCGCCGGAGACGTTGGCCTCCAACGACTTCGCGGCGTCCGTGCCGCTGACCGGTCCGCTGTCGTAGACCTTCCTGTCGTCGGCCCACACCTCGTAGCTCACGAGGCTCAGCGGGTTCACCTTGTTGTCCTGGATGCCGATGGTCGCGGTCACCTTCGAGCAGCTGCCGCCGGTGTAGTACTCGACGTGCGCGGGGGCGTGCGTGCCGAGGCCCTTCGTGAACACCTTGCCGCGGATGGTGATCGGGCCGCCGTCACCCTGTTTGGCCTCGCCGTTGGTGGTGTCCACCTCGACCGGGCCGTGGCCGTTGGCGCTGCGCAGCCACTTCAGGTCGCTGACGAACAGGTCGCCCTTCGGTGCCGCGCCGGGTACCAGTGCCTCGGTGGAGTACTGCCTGGTCACCGGGTTGTTCTCGTGCGGGCTGTGGAAGGTGAAGCTCGCCTTGACCGGGAACCGGCCTGAGGCCGCGTCTTGAGGGACCGTCACCTGCCAGGTTGTCTTGAACGTCTTCTCGCCCGGCAGGATCGCCTTGAAACTGCTCGACGTCGCCTTCGCGGTCCAGCCCTGGGGGACCTGGAGGGTGGCCTGGACCAGGGCGATCGGCAGGCGGCCGGTGTTGCTCACCGACGTCGTGTAGGTGACGGACCTGCCTGGCTGCACGATCGGCAGCGCGCCGGGGTAGAGGACCTGGCCGTCCGCGGCCGTGGTGATGGCGGGCGGGTAGAGGTACCAGTTCTGGGCCGCGCTGACGCGGAACATGGCGCTTCCGTGCGGCGGGAGTGCCGCGCTGATCGAACCGGCGGTGTGCGTGGTGGTCTTGGCCCACAGGTCGCGGACCTGGTAGCCGCCTGCTTTGGTGAGGCCGAGTTCCGTTGCTGTCACGGACATGTTGGCAGCGCTGTCGTTCTCGTTGAACAGCAGCACCGCCTTGTCGCCGTTGCTCAGCGGCTTGACCAGGACGTGGTTGCCGCCCTGGTTGCGGATGACCTTGCCCTGCACGCCGAGCTTGTCCTGGTTGACGGCGATGACCTCGCGGTTCTCCAGGATCTCGAACGTCTCCGGCGTGACCTTGCGCAGGTCCGCGCCGATCAGCAGCGGTGCGGCCATGATCGACCAGAGGCTGAAGTGGCTGCGGTACTCGAGGTCCGTCATGCCGCCGTTGCCGACCTCCAGCATGTCCGGGTCGTTCCAGTGGCCGGGGCCCGCGAAGTCGGCGAGCTCCATGTTGCGCTTGGCGATCGACACCATGGAGTTCCAGTTGTCGCTGATGTCGCCGGTGGTGCGCCACAGGTGGCCGACGTCCTTCGCCCACTCCCACGGCTTGTTCTGGCCCCACTCGCAGAGGCTGAACACGATCTTGCGGCCGGTGGCGTGGAGGGCGTCGCGCATCTTGGTGTAGCGGAGTTTCGCGTCCACGCCCTGGTTGTTGCAGTTGTCGTACTTGAGGTAGTCGACGCCCCAGCTCGCGAACAGCTTCGCGTCCTGTTCCTCGTGGTTCAGGCCGCCGGGGAAGCCGCCGTCCTTGTTGCAGGTCTTGGTTCCCGCTGAGGTGTAGATGCCGAACTTGAGGCCCTTGCCGTGCACGTAGTCGGCGACGGCCTTGATGCCGTTGGGGAAGCGGACCGGGTGGGGGACGAGGTCGCCCTGTGCGTCGCGTTGCGGGAGGGCCCAGCAGTCGTCGATGTTGACGTACTCGTAGCCGGCGTCCTTCAGGCCCTTGTTCACGAAGATGTCGGCGATGCCCTTGACCATCTCTTCGTTGAAGTCGTTGCGGCAGTGCGTGGTGTTCCAGTTGTTGAAGCCCATCGGCGGCGTGAGGGCGAGGCCGTCGTCTTTGCGCGCGGTTTGGGCTTGGGCAGGCGATATGAGGGTGCCGGCGGCGATGAGGACGGCTACTGCTGCTGTACGCCATCTGCGGTGGTCCACGTGCACGCGCTCCCTTGGCTGTGGAGTGCGGCGGCGTCTCATGTAAACGTTTGTGGAACACGTACGTCAAGGGGGCAAAGCTCGTCGCTTTGCCCCCTTGCGTCCCGATTGGGTGCGTTACGGGCGCATCTCGTACTGACCGGAGAGCGCCACGACCTGCTGCCACACGGCGTCGAAGCGAGCCTGGTCGACGTTGGGCTTGCGGATCTGCGAGAGCGCCCACTGCTGCTGGGCCTCGGTGCTGCTCGGCTTGCCGTGCAGGGCGGTCGCGTAGCCGGCGAAGTCGCGGACCAGGACGTCGAAGATCTGGTCGAGCACGCTCTCGTCGGTCTTGGTGATCTTGGCCTGCTCCAGCACCAGCTGGCCGTAGACGACCAGGGTGAAGAGGTGGCCGAGGTTCAGCAGGAAGTCGAGGTCCTTCTGCTGGTTCTCGTCGGGAGCGGCGGTGGCGAGCAGGGTCTTGATGGCGTTCGCCTGTTCGTGGAACAGCGCCACGTTGGGCAGGTGGGCGTGCTCGGTGTAGATCGGCTCCCAGTCGTGGAACTGGATCTTGCCGAGGCCGCGCGCCGGGCCCTGGTGCCAGAAGAAGTCGTCGTCCGTCGCGTCGTGGCGGGTCGGGACCTCGTCGTAGGCCTTGGGGTTGAACAGGTAGTTCGGCATGAACTTCAGCACCAGGGCCAGGTTCACGTGCACGGTGCCTTCGAGCTTGGGCAGCGCGCGGATGTCGGCGGTGGCGCGGGTGAAGTAGGTGTCCTTCTCGAACCCCTTGGCGGCGATGACGTCCCAGAGCAGGTCGATGACGTTCTCGCCCTCGCTCGTGACCTTCATCTTGGTGATGGGGTTGAAGAGGAGGTAGCGGCGGTCGTTCTCGTTGGCGCTGCGGAAGTAGTCGACGCTGCGGTCCGCGAAGAGCTTCATCGCGGTGAGGCGCGCGTAGGCGTCGACGAAGTTCTGGCGCACGTGCGGGAAGTCGGTGACCGGGTTGCCGTAGAGGATCCGGTTGTGGGCGTGGGTGATCGCCTCGTAGAAGGAGTGCTCGCAGATGCCGATGCTGGCCGTGCAGAGGTTGAACTTGCCGACGTTGACGGTGTTCAGCGCGGCGGAGAAGGCGTCGGGGCCGCGGTGCAGGACGTCCTTCTCGGTCAGCGGGTAGTCGTCGAGGCGGAACTCGCTGACGAACATCTGGCTGTCGACGACGTTCTTGACCAGCTTGAAGTTCTCGTGCTGGCTGTCGACGGCGAAGAAGACGTACTCGTCGGAGTCGGCGAGCTTGCCGAACACGCTGACCATGCCGGCGACGTTGCCGTTGCCGATGTAGTACTTGCTGCCGTTCGCCCGGTAGCCGTCGTCGGTCTTCGTGAGGATCATGTCGGTGCTGTAGACGTCGGCGCCGTGCTCCTTCTCGGAGAGGCCGAACGCGAAGACCGCGCCGCTGTCGAGCAGTGCCGCCGCCTTCTGCTTGGCCTCCTCGTTGCCGCTCATCCAGATGGGGCCGAGGCCGAGCACCGTGACCTGCCAGGCGTACCAGTACTGCAGGCCGTAGAAGCCGAGCACCTCGCTGAACGCGGCGTTGCGGGCGGCGTCCCAGCGCTTGGTGCCGTCGACGCTCGCCGGCGTGCAGAAGGTGGCGAAGAGCTTCTCCTGCTTCACGAAGTCCAGGAACTCGGTGTACCAGACCTTGTCCTGCGCGTCGGCGATCAGCTGCCGCTTGCCGCGGGCCTCGAACCAGTCGACGGTCGCCCTGAGCAGGCGGCGGGTCTCGTCGTCGAGGTGGGCGGGGTCGTAGTGGTTCGGGTCGAGCAGCACTGGCGCCTCCTTCGTCTCCGTTCGGACGCTACCAGTGAGTAACTTGTCGGTCTACGTGGGGATTCTCCGGCGGCCGGAAATTGTCAGACCCCCGGCGTAACGTGCTCCGCATCACATTCGGCGCTTGGGAGGCTGTGTTGCGATGACGGTGGTCGTGGCGATCGGGACGCGCAAGGGGCTGTGGCTCGCCCGCAGCGAGGATCGGGTGAACTGGCAGGTCGACGGACCGCACCACGCGATGCAGGAGGTGTACGCGGTCGCCTTCGACACCCGCTCCGGCGTGCGTTTGCTGGCCGGCGTGGCGTCACCGCACTTCGGCCCCGGAGTGTCCATCTCGGACGACCTCGGGGCCACCTGGGAGGAGTCCTCCTCGCCGCCGATCGCGTTCCCGGTCGACGGCGCCGCGCTGGAACGCGTGTGGCAACTCCAACCGGCCCCCGCGTCCCAGCCGGGAGTCGTGTGGGCGGGCACCCAGCCGTCCGCGCTGTTCAAGTCCTCCGACGGCGGCCGCTCGTTCGAGTTCGTCGAGGGCCTCTGGAACCACCCGCACCGCCCGGAGTGGGAAGCGGGCTTCGGCGGCCAGGCGGTCCACACGATCGTGCCCGACCCGGTGGACCCCGACCGCCTGCTCGTCGCGATGTCGACCGGCGGCGTCTACCGCACAGCCGACGGCGGCAAGTCCTGGGAGGCCCGCAACAAGGGCATCAAGGCCTACTTCTTCCCGGACCCGTGGCCGGAATTCGGCCAATGCGTGCACAAGGTCGCCCAGCACCCGGCCTCGCCCTCCCGCTTCTACGCCCAGAACCACCACGGCGTGTACCGCAGCGACGACGGCGGCGACTCCTGGCAGTCCATCGCGGAAGGCCTGCCCACGGACTTCGGCTTCGCGATGGTCGTGCACCCCGGCGACCCGGACACGATCTTCACGTTCCCGATCGAGGCCGACGGCCGCCGCTTCCCACCGGAAGGCAAGTGCCGCGTCTACCGCTCGCGCGACGCCGGCCAGTCGTGGGAAGCCCTCGGCACCGGCCTGCCCGACGACTTCTGGACCGCCGTGATGCGCGACGCGATGTGCACCGACGACGCCCCCGTCCCCGGCGTCTACTTCGGCTCCCGCTCGGGCGAGGTCTACGCGAGCCCGGACGAGGGCGACACCTGGCACCAGGTGGCCGCCCACCTGCCGGACGTGATGTCGGTGCGAGCGGCGGTGCTCCCCACGTGAAGGTGACGGTCCTGCTCCCCGGAGCCTTGCGCACCGCGCCGGCGGAGGTGCCGGCATGAAGGTGACGGTCCTGATCCCTGGCGTCCTCCGCGCCGCGACCGACGGCGCGTCCCACGTGGACGTCGACGTCCCCGAGCCCGCCACCCTCGGCGGTGCTCTGGACGTGCTCGCCGACACCTACCCCGGGCTCGACCGCCGGCTGCGCGACGAACGCGCCACCTTGCGCCGCTACGTGAACTTCTACGTCAACGGCGAGGAGTGCCGCCGGCTGTCGGGGCCGGCCACCCCGCTCCCGGCCGGCGCCGAGATCCAGATCCTGCCGTCGGTGGCGGGCGGCTGACTTGAGCCGAGCCGGGTTGCGCTGGGTCGTGCCGGGGCGGGCTGAGCCGGGTCGTGTCGGGCTGGGTCGTGCCGGGTCGGGCTGGGTCGTGCCGGGTCGGGCTGGGTCGTGCCGGGTCGGGCTGGGTCGTGCCGGGTCGGGCTGGGCCGGGTCGGGCTGGGCCGGGTCGGGCTGGGCCAGGGCGGGGCGGGCTGAGCCGCGCCGGGTCCGGCTGGGTCGTGCCGGGCTGAGTCGTGCCGGGTCGGGCTGGGCTGAGCCGGGTCGTGCCGGGTGGCCGGCGGCTGACGGTTGAGCCGGGTTGCGCCGTACCGGGGATGGCGGCGCAACCCGGCAGTCGTCAGCCCTGGAAGTCGGCGGTGCTTCTTCGGTTCGCCGGCCCGCGCGCTTCCTCGTTATGCGAGGGATTGGTAACGCTGTTTCAGGACGCCTCGATCGGGTGAAACTCCCGGCTAGACGAGCAGCAGCGACTTGCCGAGCGTAGCCCGTTCTTCGAGCGACCGGTGCGCCTTTTCGGCCTCCGCCAGCGGATACGTCGCGCTGATCACCGGGCGGATGCGGCCGGCGGCGGTGAGGGTGAGCGCCTCCGTGAGGACTTCGCGCACGGTCGCCGGGGCGGGGGCTCCTGCCGCCAGCACGTTGTCCACGTGCACCCCGGCTGCGGCTGCCACGTCGGGGTCGATGTCGGCGAAACCGTCCGAGCTGCCGTAGGTGATGAAGGTGCCGCCGGTGGCGACGGTCTCGAACACGGCCTTGCCGAGTGGTCCTCCCGCGCCGTCGAAGGCCACGGCGACGCCGCCCGTCGCGTCGCGGACCCGGTCCTGCCAGCCGTCGAGTGAGTAGTCGACGGTCAGTTCCGCGCCCAGTTCGCGGGCCAGTGCCAGCTTGCGTTCGCCGCGGGCCGCGGCGACTACTCGGGCGCCGGCGTCGCGCATCAGTTGCACCAGCAGTGAACCTGCGCCGCCCGCGGCTGCCGCCACCAGGACCCAGTCGCCTTCGGCGATCTTCGTGCGACGGGAGAGGAGTACCGCGGTGGCGCCGTCGTGCAGCATGGCCGTTGCCTCGATCGAGCTCAGGCCTTCCGGGACCTCGACGATCTCGTCGGCCGCGAAGACGACCTGCTCGGCGTAGCCGGACTGGCCGCGGCCGACGACGTGGCGGCCCAGCCAGGCCGGGTCCACGCCTTCGCCTACTGACAGCACGTGTCCGGCGCCGCCTCCGCCTGGGACGTAGGGCGGGTGGCGCGGGAAGAACTCGCCTCCCCAGCCGCGGCGCAGCAGCGTGTCCAGCAGGATCACGTCTGCGACCGTCAGGCCGACCACCACCTGTCCAGGGCCTGCCACCGGTTCGGGCACCTCGTCCAGGCGAAGTGCCTCGGGCCCACCGAACTCGTGCACACGGACAGCACGCACCACAACCACATCCCCACCTCGATCAACTTGGTCACACTCACCGTAGAAGCTCAAGTAAGGTGGAGATCAAGGCCGGGATTTCGCGCAATGGCCCTAAAAAGTGGCGAAGTCGTCTAGAAGCGCGGACGCCACCTCCACGTCCGGGCTTAGCTGGCGGTCGGACATCTCCGGGTTCAGCTTCGACTCGGCGGTCTCGAAGGCTGCGCGCAGGGCCGGCGTTTCCGGGGTGACGCCGCGCAGGCGCAGGGCGCGGACGGCGGCGACCACCTCGCAGGCCAGCACCAGGCGGAACGCGCTGAGCGACCGCAGGGCCTGGGAGGCGGACTGGAAGGCGAAGCTCGAGTTCTCCTCCTGGCCGCGCGACACCACGGCGTTGCCGATGCTCGCGGGTTCGGCGAGCGTGCGGACCTCGGCCAGCGCGGAGTTGGCGCTGTACTCGAGGATCATCACGCCCGAGCTGCCGGGCACGCCCTCGGCCAGGAACGGGCGCAGGCCGGTGAAGTTCGGCTCCACCAGCGTGGTGAGGCGCGCCGTCGACAGGTGGCCGGTGTGCAGCATCGACAACCGCAGGCGGTCGAGGGCCTGGCCCAGGTACGCGCTGTGGAAGGCGCCGTGGTGGTAGGCGGCGTCGTCGTCCGGGCCGAACTGGTCGGCGACGATCAGCGGGTTCTCGGCGGCCGCGTTGAACTCGACGTCGAGGACTCGGCCGAGGTCGGTGGCGGCGTCCACGGCCGGGCCGTGGATCTGCGGGAAGCAGCGGTAGCCGAACGGGTCCTGGATGCGGGCCGGCGGGCGGGACGGCTCGGCCAGCAGGCGGCGCATCTCGGCGGCGACCGCTACCTGGCCGGGGTGGGGGCGGCCGAGGTGGACGCGTTCGTCGTAGGCCTCGACCGCGCCGTCGACGGCCAGGAACGACAGCGCCGCGACGACGTGGGTGGCCTTGAGCAGCTGGTGCGCGTCCTGCCAGGCGAGGCCCGCCATGCCGATGGTGAGGGCGTTGCTGCTGATCAACGCCAGCGCGTCGCCAGAGTCGAGCTCGATCGGGTCCGGGGTCTGCGTCGAGCCGAGCCAGTAGCGCTCGCCGAGCAGCGTCAGGCCGGTCTCGGCCAGCGCGGTGAGGTCACCCGTGCCGATCGCGCCGTACTCGTGCACGCCGGGGTAGCAGCTGCTGTTCAGGGCGGCGAGCAGGGCGTCGGCCACGGCCGGGCGCACCCCCGCGCCGCCCGCGAGGAGCTGGTTGAGGCGCACCACCATCATGGCGCGCACCTGTTCCTCGGGGAGCATGCCGCCGAGACCGCCCGCGTGGCTGCGCAGCAGACGCAGACCGTGCTCGGCCCAGCCTTCAGTGCTGATGATCTGGTCGCGGTTCGCGCCGACGCCCGTCGTGCGGCCGTACACCTGTCGTCGCACCACGAGACGTTGGCTGGCGCGCCACGACGCGTCGAGGCGTGCGAGGCCGTCCGCGTGCAGAGCCACTGGGGAGTGGTATCTCGCCACGCGCACCACGTCGTCGGCGCCGAGGGACTGACCGTCCAGCACGACAGGGGAGTCTTCGACCATGGCACCAATGTGAGCACATAGGGTTCAAAGGTGCTCGTACTGCATGGCCTGTGCACGACCGACGGCGTCCTCGCGCTGTGGGCCGAGGACTCCGTGCTGCCCGCACGCAGTGAGAGCGCTCGACGGGACGCACCGCACCCGTTCGCGGCGACGGCCGAGTCGCTGGCCGCCGCGCTCGGTCAGGAAGCACCCAAGACGATCACCAGGGCGTTGCTGCTGCCGTCCTTCTCATCAGGGCCGATGGCCTCGCCGGAACTGGTGCGCGACCCGTTGGCAACGGGACGGGCGCAACGCGGCAAGGTGCAGCTGCGGCAGTGGGGCGTGCCCACGATCCGGTTCACCGCCAGGCCGGAACCCGCCGCGGAGGTGCGGCTGAGTGACTCCGCGCGGTTCGTGTTCGACGTGGCAGGGTTCGCCGCCGACCTCGTCGACCGCGGTCGTGTGCTGCCGTCGGTCGCGGCTGACCAGGCCGTCGCGCGGTGGGTGCCGGTGCTGTCGGGCACGGACTCGGCGCGGTTCGCGGCGTTGCAGGCCGCGATGCCGCCCGCCTGCCGGTGCGAGGAGATCGTCAGCGACCCGGCCGAACTGGTCCGCGCGGCGCTCACGACCGCGGTCGACGAGCAGGTCCGGGACCGGCTCGACGGCACGGGGCTCGCGCCGAAGCGACGTGGCCGGGAGACGACCGCGGAGGCGTGGCTCGCCGCGCTCACCGGCGAGCCGGCGTTCGACGCGGACCCGGTGGAGCTCTACGAGCTGCGCGAACAGCTCGACCGGTGGCGGCAGAGCGCGGGCAACGAGAGCCCGGTGCGCACGTGCTTCCGGTTGCGCTCGCCCGAGCAGCGCGACGAGGACGAGTGGGCGATCGAGTTCCTGCTGCAGGCCGTCGACGAGCCGAGCGTGCTGGTGCCCGCCGCGCAGGTGTGGTTCGCCGACGACGGTGTGCTGCGGCGCTGGATCCCGGCACCGCAGGAGCACCTGCTGGCCGACCTGGGGCGGGCGAGCAGGCTGCACCCCGACCTCGACGAGGCGCTGCGCGGGTCGCACCCGGCCGAGATGGAGGTCGACGCGGAGGGCGCGTACCGGTTCCTGACCGCGGCACCGGTGCTGGCGCAGGCCGGCTTCGGCGTGCTGCTGCCGTCGTGGTGGCAGCAGACGACGAAACTGGGTCTGAAACTCAGCACGAAGAGCCGCGGCACGGCCGGAACCGTCGCCAAGGAGAGCGAGATCGGCTTGAAGTCCATTGTGGACTACAAGTGGGAGCTCGCCCTCGGCGAGGACGCGCTCACCGACGCCGAGCTCGCCGAGTTGGCCAGGGCGAAGGTGCCGCTGGTGAAGGTGCGCGGCCAGTGGGTGCAGGTCGACCAGAAGCGGCTCGCCGCCGGGCTCGCGTTTCTCAAGCGCGGCGGCGGTCAGATGACCGCGGCCGAGGTCATGCTCCACAGTGGATTCACCGAGGAGGACGAAAGCCTGCCGCTCCCGCTGATCTCGGTCGAGGCCGACGGCTGGCTCGGTGACCTGTTGTCCGGCAAGGCCGACGAGCAGATCGAACCCGTCGAGCCACCGGCGAACTTCCTCGCGCGGCTGCGTCCGTACCAGCAGCGCGGCCTGGCGTGGCTCGCTTTCCTCGACAAGATCGGCCTGGGGGCGTGCCTCGCGGACGACATGGGGCTCGGCAAGACCGTTCAGCTGCTGGCACTCGAAGCGCTGAACCGCTCGCACGGCAAGCGCCCGCCGACGTTGCTGATCTGCCCGATGTCGGTGGTCGGAAACTGGCAACGCGAGGCCGCCCGCTTCACCCCGGAACTGTCGGTGCACGTGCATCACGGCGCGGACCGCCTGGACGGCGACGCGCTGCGCGAGGCAGTCGAGAGCCACGATCTGGTGCTCACGACCTACGCCCTGGCCGCCCGCGACGCCGACGCGCTTGGCGACCTCACCTGGGACCGGGTGGTGCTCGACGAGGCGCAGAACATCAAGAACAGCGCGACCCGCCAGTCCCAGGCAGTACGTCAGCTCAAGGCACGTCACCGCGTCGCGCTGACCGGCACGCCGGTCGAGAACCGGCTGGCCGAGCTGTGGTCGATCATGGACTTCGCCAACCCCGGCGTGCTCGGCACGGTCAACACGTTCCGCGCCCGCTTCGCCGTCCCGGTCGAGCGCCACAACGACCAGGACGCCGCCGCCCGCCTGCGCAAGATCACGAACCCGTTCGTGCTGCGCCGGGTGAAGACCGACCCGCGCATCATCAGCGACCTGCCGGACAAGGTCGAGATGCGCCAGCTGTGCAACCTCACCACCGAGCAGGCCTCGCTCTACCAGGCGGTCGTCAACGACATGCTGGAGAAGATCGAGGAGGCGGAAGGCATCGGGCGCAAGGGTTTGGTGCTCGCGACGATGTCGAAGCTCAAGCAGGTCTGCAACCATCCCGCGCACTTCCTCGGCGACGGTTCCAGGATCGCCGGCCGGTCCGGCAAGCTCGCGCGCCTGGAGGAGGTGCTGGAGGAAGTGCTCGCCGAGGGCGACAAGGCGTTGTGCTTCACGCAGTTCACCGCGTTCGGCAGCATGCTCGTGCCGTATCTGGCAGCGCGCTTCGACACCGAGGTGATGTTCCTGCACGGCGGCACGAACAAGGCCGCCCGTGACCGCATGGTCGAACGCTTCCAGGACAGCTCGGGGCCGTCGCTCTTCCTGTTGTCCCTGAAGGCAGGCGGCACCGGCCTCAACCTCACCGCAGCCAACCACGTGATCCACCTGGACCGCTGGTGGAACCCCGCGGTGGAGGACCAGGCGACCGACCGCGCGTTCCGCATCGGCCAGCGCCGCAACGTGCAGGTGCGCAAGTTCGTCTGCATCGGCACCCTCGAAGAACGCATCGACGCCATGATCGAGGAGAAGCGCGCGCTGGCCCAGCTGGTGGTGGGAGCGGGCGAGAACTGGCTCACCGAGCTGTCCACCTCCCAGCTGCGCGACCTGCTGACGCTGTCCGGGGAGGCCATCGGTGAGTGAGCACTGGTCCGGCGAACGCCCGCGCTACGGCAAGACCATCAAGGTGGACAACGGCATCAAGGCCACGAGCAAGCGCGGTGACATCGGCGTCACCTGGTGGTCGCGCCGCTTCATCGAGGTGCTCGAGTCGTTCGGCATGGGCGGCCGGCTGACCCGCGGCCGCAACTACGCGCGGCAGGGCCAGGTGTTGTCGCTTTCCCTGTCCACCAGCATGGTCATCGCGCTGGTGCAGGGTTCGCGCCCGACCCCGTACAAGACACGCATCGCGATCAAGTCGTTCACCACCCAGGAATGGCAGCGCATCGAGCAGGCCCTGGCCGGAAAAGCCCTGTACGCGGCCAAGTTGCTGGCCGGAGAGATGCCTCCGGACATCGAGACGCTGTTCGCGTCGCTGGGACTTCAGCTCTTTCCCGCCACGCAGCGCGAACTGACGATGGACTGCACCTGCCCGGACTGGGAAGTCCCGTGCAAGCACCTCGCCGCCACCTGCTACCTGCTGGCCGAGTCGTTCGACAACGACCCGTTCGAGATCCTCGCCTGGCGCGGCCGCGGCCGTGAGGACCTCCTCGAACGCCTCCGCACGCTGCGCGGCACCACCCGCTCGGCAGCGGCCCGCGAGGAGGCGCCGCCGCTGACGAAGTGCCTGGACACGTTCTGGCAGCGGCAAACCACGTCGAACCTCAACCTCGGCGACCCCACCGCGGTGGTGCGCGCCGACGCGGTGCTCGACCAGCTGGACGCCGTGCCGATCACCGTGCGCTCGGCGAACCTCGTCGACCTGCTGCGGCCGGCCTACCTGTCGCTGAAACCCGCTGCGGACTAGAACAGCTCGCTGATCGTCTTCCAGGTGAACGCGCCGGTCCAGTCGTCCTCTTCGTGCAGCCAGGCGGTGAAGGCCGCGTGGACCTTGTCCGCGGACACCGTGATCGTCCGGAAGTGTTCGAGGGGCGAGCCCGCCCGGTGTTCCAGCTGGTACAGGCCGTCCGGACGTTGCCACACCTGGATGTAGGTGTTGTCGTCGTGGTACTCGGACAGGACCACGGAACTTTCGCGCGCCAGGGTGAGGACGGCCGCCTCGACCTGACCGGCGTCCGGGTTGGTGGTGCGGCGGATCCGGGTGCCTTCCAGGACGGTGTGGCGGTGCTCAGTCATGCCCCATGGTGACACCGGGTCCCGACTGGATCGCCGGGTGGGTGATCACTGCGGCAGCCGCATGACCTTCTCCAACGCCTCGACGAGGTGGCTCATGTCCTGCCGCAGCGTGTCGTAGCGGACCTGCACGGCGTTGCGGGAAGCGAGCTTGCGCAAGGCGTCCGGCAGCTGGATCGCCCTCGGCATCTCCGTGCCTTCGAGGAGCAGGGGAATCACCCTGATGCCCCGCCGCAACGCGGTCTCGATCTCGATCCGCACCTGGTCGTCGTCCTCGTGCAGACGCTGCCCGTGGGCGGACAGCCAGCTGTTGCCGATCACCGCGAGCAGCACCTCGCACTTGCGCAGCGCCGCCGAGAGCTCGTCGACGAAGTCGACTCCGGGTTCGATCGAGTCGACGTCGATGAAGACGTTGTCGTCGCCGAAGTGGTCTTTGAGCCGGTCGGCGATGCTGCGGACGGCGAAACCCGAGTCCGCTCGCCGATAGCTGATGAACACGCCGCTCGGTTCGGGTTCCGGCTCGGGTTCCGGCGGTGCGACGGGACCCTCGCTCTGCAGCAACGAGGGCAACGGCGTCCCGCTGTCGAGGACAAGTTGGTCGTGGTCCTCGACGCCGAGCTGCGAGACGACCGCAACCCAGTCCATTTCGGACACTTGTGACTCCCAGAACGCCATCGTCCTGCGCCAGTCGGTGATCCCGTACGCCGCCAGGTTGACCCTGTCGCAGATCACCGCCGCCAGGGTGAGGAGGTTCAGCTCGTACACCGCGTGTCGTCTGGGCATGGACAAGCGCACCGGTTCGTACGACAGCGCGACCCGGTAGCTGTCGGCCGTGACGAAGATCCCCCGCAGCAGTTCGCCGAGCTGATCGCGGTGCCCGCTGGCATTGGCCATCTCCCTCAGAAATCCGATGACGGGTCGCGATCGGGCCAGCGGCGAGAAGGAGAGCAGCGCGCGGAGTTCTGAATCATCGACGTGCATTCTGCGCCGCGCGCGAGCTTCGAGCTCTCTCTGCAGGGTTTCGAGGGTGTTCCAGACGAGGCGTGCCAGGAGGTACTCGGCGAACGACGTGAAGAGGAACTCGAAGGTGGACGATCGCATGTCCCGCGTGACGCGGGATTCCTGCACGAAGAAGAAGCTGCCGAGCGTTGTCTCGCCGGGCGTGAGCGCGTTGGCGTTGGGCGGCGATTCATAGCCCAGCAGTGTGGACAGGTCGTGGTCCAACTCGTCCCGGGTGATCCATTGCCGGCCGCGGTTGAACATCGCGAACGCCGTGACCCCGAGCTTGTCGAGCTCGTACTCGCTGTCCGGCCCGCGGGACATCCCGGACAACAGCTGCTCGTACAGCTGACCTCTGCTGCCGGTCTCCGCGATCGAGCGGCCTGCCAGGTGGTGCAGCATCAGGAGCAGCAGCAGCAGCGGTTGCTCGGCCATGTCCGAGTACCTCAGCAGGTCGTCCAGCGGCAGCGCGACGTGGCCGGGGTTGGCCGCGTTCCACGTGTGCACCCACTGGCTGATCTGCCCGGTGGTGAACGGGAGCAGCCGGACCACCACACAGCCCTGGGGGATGTGCAGGTTCGCCGCGGTGGTCAACCGGCTCGTGACCAGCACGCACACCGGCCGCCCCAGGTCCTGCTCGTGTTGCTGGAACCGGGTGATCCGGTGCAGGTAGTCGGTTTGCCTGACGCCGCTCGCGGCGACCATGTCGTCGAACCCGTCCAGCAACAGGACCGGCAGGGCGCGCCCCCTTCCTCTGCTGACCTCGGCCCACGTCAACTGCTCGCCCAGGGCGATCTGCAATCCCTGCTCGATCTGGTCCTGGACGTCGGCGGACGCGGACGCGTCCCGCAACGGCACCCGGACTGTGAAGAACTCGTCTGCGGGAAGGCGGGCCGCGACCACCATCGTGAGCAGCGACTTGCCGGAACCCGGCTCACCGAGCACCAGCAACGGCCGCTCAGTGCCCGCCGACGACGTGAGCCAGCCCGCCAGCAACCCGTCGAGGTCCGAGCGCTGAGGGACGTCCTGCCACCACGACGGCTCGGCCGGAGCCGACCACGGATCCATGGTGGTGACCTGGAATTCCGGCACGACATAGGTTTCCTCGAGTGTCGGCACCTGTACGCCGGCGGGGACGGCGTCGCCGTGGATCACCGGCAGGGTCAGCGCGGAAGCGTTGAGCCGGTGGAGTCCGGACGCCCTGGCGTCGGCCGGCTCGCCGTCGCCGAACAGCCCGGTGAGCCGAGCCAATGCGTGGTCCGCGGGCGTCGGCGTGCCCCGCAACCGTTCCAGCTCGGGGAAGGCCCCGGTCAGTTGTTTCAGCAACGTGGCGTGCCTGGCCACGGCTGCGGTCACGGACGAGAGGGGTGCGCCCGTGCCACGGCTCAGGTCTTCGTACAGCGAGGTCAGGAGCTGACGGTTCTCCTCGAAGGACATGGTGGTCGACAGCCGTGGCAGCGGCGCGGTCGCGATGCGGTCGACCACGCTGTCGTCGTTGAGCGCCTCGGCGAACGCCAGCACGACCACCACGGTTTGTGCGGCCTCGCGGCACCGGGTTCGATCGCTCCTGCCCAGCTGCCCCGCCCGTTCCCCGACGAGCGCGAGCAGCGCGCGGCCGTCGGAGTTCGCTGGTGCGCGGAGAAAGTTGATCAGTGACGTGACAGCGTCGGCGTAGCTCAGCGAACTCGGCACCAGAGCACGTTAGCTGGCTGCGGCCGAAACGGGACCGCACACAGCGCCCGGCAGCGCGGTGCGGAGGCCGTGGACCCGTTGGTTGCGGTGCGGTCCGGGCGCGGTGGCGGCGCGCGGAGGGCAGGGCGGGCTCGGGTCTGCGGCCTGATGGACGGGTGGGTGGTGCGGGCGTTGGGGGTCGCCCGCACCTGGTGCGGGGGTCAGCGGGGGAGTTTGGCCCTGGAGCGGTTGGCGAGGAGGGTCACGCCGGCGCCGGCGAGGCCTACCTGGAGCGCCAGTTCGATCCAGTCGATGCCCGGGGTGTTGGCGACGCCCAGGACGGTGGCCGCCGCGGTGCCCAGCAGGGCGGCGACGATGCCCACCAGGATGGTGGCGAGCCACGAGACGTGTTGCCTGCCTGGGATCACCAGGCGGCCCAGACCGCCGATGATGGCTCCGAAGAGCAGCGCGGTGAACAAGCCGCCGATTTCCACTGTGTACCCCCTGAGACGCTGGTGCTTGCTACTCCAGGGTCCGCCGGGCGGGCGATCGGCGAATCAGGTTTTGCCCTGAGTGGCCCCTGACTTTCCCCCTAGCAGGACGGCCGCCGCCGCGGAGAGTTCGCGGCCAGGAACATCCGGATCGCAGCCGACTCTGGGCAGACGGGCCCGGATGGCGGTGGCGGAGCGTTCCATGGTCTCGGCGATGGTCCTGATCAGTGCGGGGGCCTCGGTGGTGGCCGGGGCGAGCCAGGCGGTGCGCAGGTCGGTGTCGAGGGATTCGGTCCAGGGCTGGTTGGCGTTGCGGTGCCGGGACGGACGGGTGCGCAGGCGCGTGTGGGCGCCCAGCACCCGCGAGAGGAGTTTGCCGATCGTGGCGCCGCCCTCGACCGGTAGCCGAAGGCGGCCGTCCGCGATCACCTCGCCCGAGTCGAGCGACCCCAGCAGGTCCAGCACCAGGGACTCGTCCGAGTCCGTCGTCGCGCTCAGCCGGTAGTTGACCTCGCCGAGCTTGATCTCGTTGTGGAAGGTGGATGTCATGGGGTCGACGTTAGGGAGGGGGTCTGACTCTTTTTTCGCGTTGGGGGTCTTCAGATGCGGTTGTGAAGGAGGAGTTCACTCGAAGGGGTGGGGTCCGCGGGGGAGAGGTTCGTCGCGAGCGTCGCGAACACCACCGTGCGGCCGTCCGCGCTGATGGTCGGCGCCACCGAGAAGTTGTTGCCCTGCCTGCCGAATCGCTCGCTCAACCGCGTGACGGCGCCCGTGGACATGTCCTTCAAGAACACGTCGTCGACGTTGTTGGTGTCGCGACGCACGAGGTTCGACGCCAGCGACGAGTACACGACGAAACGGCCGTTCGCGCTCACCGACGGTTGGTACGGCTGTGCGTCCGACACCGTCCCATCAGGACGCGTGTTCACGCGCGTGATCGCCTTGGTGCGCAAGTCCTTCATGAAGATGTCCGGCGTGTCCTCGGTGTCACCGGGCACCAACGTGTCGCCCCACGCCACGAACAACACGCGCGAGCCGTCAGGCGTGATAGCGGGCATCAGCGTGTATGACGAAGTCTGCGCACCAGTGGCAGACACGTTGACCCGTTCCACCACACCGGAAACGACGTCCTTCGCGAACATGTCCACGCTGCCGTTCGTGTCGTCCGGCACCAGGTTCGTCGCGGCGGAAGGAAACACGACGAGCCGCCCGTCGGCGCTCATCGCGAGGCCGTGGTGCACCAGCTTGTCGCCCTGCACCCCGGCGGCCGACGTGCTGATCCGCGTCACGGAACCCGTCGACCGATCCGCCAGGAACACGTCCGCCACGCCGTTGGTGTCACCCTCCACCAACGTCGAGGCCTCGGACCGGAACGCCACATAACGGCCGTCAGCACTGATCGCCGGACTACCGAACGCAGGCCCGTTGCCGCCACTCGCGCGTGAGACGCGTCCGGTGCGCATGTCGGTCACGAACACGTCGTCAACGCCGTTGGTGTCACCGGCCACGAGATTCGTAGCGGACGACACGAATGCCACGAAGCGCCCGTCCGCGCTCAAAGCAGGCGGGTCGAACGAAGGCCCGTCGCCACCGTGCGACGCAGAACGCACAACGCCCGTGCGCAGATCCTTCACGAAGACGTCGGAGACGCCATTCCGATCGGAGTGCACGAGGTTCGACGCGAGAGAGGGAAACGCGACATAGCGCCCGTCAGCGCTGATCACCGGAGTCGTGGAGTCACCGTTGCCCCGTGTCAGAGGTCTGAGCAGGGAGAACGACGCGGACGCGGTCGACGACAGGCCCACCACCAGCACAGCGGCAACGGCGAGAGACTTCCCGAACATGGACGTGCACCACCCTAGGTCGCGGGGCGGCGTCGTCAGCCTAGCCGGATGTCACGGTTTTCCGACCGGTTCCGATGTCCGCGGCGTCCGCGGCAGCACGGCCCGCACCCCACCCGGCCGCCGAACGCACCGTCACGCGCGAGGTGCGCGTGCGGGTGAACATCTCCTCGAACAACGTGTCCACGGCCTTCTTGCGGTCCGCGAGCACCGGCAGCAACCGCTCGTCCGAGACGACCTCGTCCGGCGTGTCGGTCAGCCGCTCGCTGATCCGGGACGCGAAGGCCACCAGGAACGACTTCCGGAACGGCCGCGAGCGCGCCTCACTGCCCTTCCCCGACTTCCCGCCGACCGCCACCATCGCCCGCGTCGCCTGCACCAGCAGCGACGTCGACAGCAGTTCCACGCCTTCCAGATCGACCTCGTCACCCACCAGCGCGATGAACCCGAACCCGTCGTAGGCCACCGCTCGTGACCGGAACGCCGTGGCCACCACGTGCACTAGCTGCGATTTCTCCTTGAAGTAGCTCTTGTCGAGCCACATCCGCCGTGACGTCGCCAACGCAGGCAGGTCCGCGTCGAGCATCGCCCGTTCCAGGGCGTGCCGGTTCATCAGCTCCTGCGCCTTGCCCGACAGTGCCTCGGCCTCCTCGGGGAACGACGTCGACTCGGCCTTCGCGAGCAGCCCACGCACACGGTTGAGCACCTTCGGGTCCAGACCCGCGCGCACGGCCGACATCAACCTGTCGCCCGGCAACGGCAGGATGAGCGGCAGCGAAGGCAACCGCCCGAGGAACGCCAACAGGTCGGCGGCCGTGCGAGACGCATACGCCCGTGTCTCGATGTGGCGCGTTGCCCACGCCTCCAGCAACGGGCCTTCCCACCACACGGAGGCGCCGATCTCATCGAGCTGACGCCGCCACCGCGGGTGCACCGTCGACTCGACATGAGGCGAACAGGACAAAGCGATCACGTCCACCACGAGAGAGGCAGCCGACTCGTCGAGCGAACGCGACACGATCTCGCGGACGTCGTACGGCAGCCAGCCTCGCTGCCAGAGAGCGTCGACCGCTTTCATCAGTTCCACGCCACGCAGTATGAGACGTCCGCCATGTGCACAGGTCGGGGACCACCTGGTAGACACGGGATGTGATCGAGCTCCAGTTCCGCGGCCGGACCGTCGTCCGTGACCACGCACTGGTGATGGCGATCATCAACCGCACCCCGGACTCGTTCTACGACAAGGGCGCCACCTACGCCGAGGACGTCGCGATGGAGGCCGTGCACCGCGTCGTCGACGAGGGAGCGGACATCGTCGACATCGGCGGGGTGAAGGCGGGCCCCGGCGACCTCGTCGACTCCGGTGAGGAAGTGCGCCGCGTCGTGCCGTTCATCGCACGCGTGCGCGACGCCTACCCGGACCTCATCATCAGCAGCGACACGTGGCGCGCGGACGTCGGCCGGCTCGCCTGCGAGGCCGGTGCCGACCTGCTCAACGACACGTGGGCGGGCGCGGACCCGAAACTGGCAGAGGTCGCCGCGGAGTACGGCGCCGGCTACGTCTGCTCACACACGGGCGGTGTGAAGCCCCGTACGCGTCCGCATAGGGTTAGTTATCCGGACCTGGTGGCGGACGTCGTCGCGGAGACGACCTCGCACGCGGAGAAGGTGGTCGCGCTCGGTGTGCCTCGCAAGAGCGTGCTGATCGACCCCACACACGACTTCGGCAAGAACACATGGCACAGCCTTGCGCTGGTGCGGCACACGGACGAGCTGGTGGCGACCGGGTGGCCGGTGCTGATGGCCTTGTCCAACAAGGACTTCGTCGGGGAGACCCTCGGCGTGGAACTGCACGAGCGCGTCGAGGGAACCCTCGTCGCGACCGCGATCGCGGCGTTGGCGGGCGCCGCGGTCTTTCGCGCGCATGAAGTGGCGCGAACCAGACGAGTACTCGAGTCCGTCGCTCGACTGTGAGCTGGAGGTATCAGGTGGACGACGTCTTCGCCCGGTTTTCGGATGACCGGTGGGACGACTTCCTCGACGAACTCGACAAGATCCGCGTCGGCATGGTGGCGGATCCCGCGGAACGGCAGCAGATGAAGGTGACCGCTCGGCGCGACGCGCGTGAGGCGGGCACTCAGCCGTTGCTCGTGCGGATGGCCATCGCGGATCACTACCTGAACCTGCTCGCCATCGGCGTGTGGGCGGGCGACGAGAGCTGGCGCGCGGATCTGCGTGACCTGGTGGCCACGCTCGTGCCCGAGAACGACGAGTCACGTGACGACGCTCTCGTGAGCTCTGTCATCGCCGTGGTGCTCGCACAGCTGCTGCAGGACGCACGGCTGCGCGGCGGTTCCGAGGCCGATGTCATCGCACGGTCGGCGTGGGAGAAGGCCCAGGAGTGGGCGGCCTACGCGGAGGACCGTCACGTCGAACGGCTCCTGCACCACTCCACGGAGGCCGGCGCGCGCGTGGTGACGGCCTCGGAGGTCCAGGAGGTCGTCGAACTGGCCACGGCCGCCGCGGACGACCAGTACGCCGAGACGATCGCCGCACTGGAGACGGAAGGTTTCACCGCGGAGATCATGAACGGCGTGTGGGTCGTGGAGGGGGAGTTCCGCAACCCGGTTCGGGCGGCCGCGCGCGCGATCACTCTCACGGGCTATGGATGTGTCCTCGCGCGCAACATCCGGCAATCCGCCGTGATGCTGTGGCACGAGAACACGCTCGCGATGGCGGACTCGAAGGTGCCGCGCTGGCGGGTCTACCCGATCCTCGCTCCGGTAACCCCGCAATCGAAGTTTTCGGGTGGAGAAGGGTTGCCGTTCACCCGCGAGACACACCCACTCGCACCCGCTCCAGAAGTCGTGCGCCGGTTGGCGGACGCCGTTGGTGTCAACCTGTCTCATCTGCTGGCGGCATTGCGGTGAAAGGGTGATCTTTGACTTTCCGCAACCTTCACTCGTTATCTTGGTGGCATGCCCAGATTTGCCGAGTTCGATGTGGAAGGCCTGCGTAAATCCAGCGCGGTCGTGGACTTTCCCTGGTCAGAGACGTGGGTCACGTTGATCCGCGTCGATGCCAAGGGAGTTGTGCGGCAAGCGAAGTCGTTGACGGAGAAAGTTTCTTTGCTGACTGTCGCGTCAGACAAGGACCTCGTCATCGCCTCCTGCCCGGAGATTTACGCCGTCGACGACCTGTCGGCGGCCCGTGCCGCCGTCAAGGCTTCGGTCGCACGCGAAATGACGCCAAGCCTCGGATGAATGACTCCCGCCACTCGGGCTCAGCGGCGAGCACGAGTTCCGGGAAACGCCGAAGAAGCGTTCCGAACGCGATCTTCCCCTCGATGCGAGCGAGCCGCGCCCCCACGCAGTAGTGGATCCCGTGCCCGAACGTGACGTGTGGGTCTCGACCCAGCTGCAACGCGTCCGGATCCGGAAACCGGGACGGATCCCGGTTCGCCGCCCCAAGTGAGACGGTGACCTGCGAAGATCGCGGAATCGTGACCCCTCCGATCACCGCGTCGGACGTGGCGGTGCGAGCGATCCCCAACGCGAACGGCCCGTCGTGGCGCAGGAGCTCCTCGACGGCCTCCGGAGTCAGGATCGGGTGATGAGCAGCACAAGGGTGTTCACGAGGTTCGGTTCGTCGCGCAGCTCGGTGATGACGTCGTCACCGGGCTCCTTGGTGTCCACGAGCCGCTGCACGTACATCGCGAACCTGCCGTAGGCCTCCGCCATGGTCGCTGGTGCGAGCAGCTCTGCGGTGAGGTTGCGCACCTCTTCTCTGTCCCTTTCGGGCACACCCAGCAGTTCACAGATGACGGTGATGGGCAGCGGGTAGGCGAACGTGTCGATCACGTCGACCTCGTCCTCGGTCTCCCATGCGTCCAGGAGGTCGTTGGCGATCTGCTCGATGCGTGGCCGTAGCGCCTCCATCCGCGTGTGGAGAACGCGCGCGCGATCGGTTTGCGCAGCTGCGTGTGCTCCGGCGGGTCGGTGCGGTTGAGCATGCCGCCCGGGATGATCGCGCTGCTGAGGCCGAGGTGGCTGAGCGCCTGCACGACGTCGTCGTAGCGGCTGATCATCCACGACGGTCCGGCGTGCGGTGCGTGGTTCCGGGCTGATCGTGGCGGGCCCTGCCGGCGTGGGCGAGACACGGCTGTTGGACGAGGCCGTACGACTCGGGCACGCGTCTGATGCTCTGGAACGATTGCGTGAGCTTGCCTCAACGACCACGGGGTTGCTGGTACCGGTGTTCGCTGCGCATGCGGACGCGTTGGTGCGCAACGACTTCGCGGGGTTGGAAAACGTGGCCGCGCGGTTCGAGGAGGCCGGGTTCATGCTGCTCGCGGCGGAAGCTGTTGCGGCGTCTGGCAGTCGTGGGCTGTACGGCCGGTTGGTCAGCTTCTGCGAGGGCGCGCGCACGCCCGCGTTGGTTCGCATCACCGCGGCACCGCTGGCCTGTCGTGAACGCGAGATCGCGGTGCGGACCGTCGACAACCACCTGTCGAACGCTTACGCGAAGCTCGGCATCACGACCCGTGGCGACCTCGCGTTAGTCCTATCGGATGACAACGGATAACGGACGACACGGGTCCGAACGACAGCCCCGGCATGGGAAACGGGTACGCGGTCGTCGACGTCGAGACCACCGGGCTGTCACCAGGTCAGCACCACCGCGTGATCGAGGTCGCGGTCGTCCACGTCGACTCCTCCGGCCGCCGCACCGACGAGTGGTGCACGCTGGTCAACCCACGACGCGACCTCGGCGCCCAGCATGTGCACGGCATCAGGGCCGCGGACGTCCGCCGCGCGCCCGACTTCGCGGGGATCGCCGGCGAACTCGCCGCACGCCTCTCTGGCCGGGTGATCGTGGCGCACAACCTGTCGTTCGACCTGCGGTTCCTGCACGCGGAGTTCGCCCCGCTGGGACACGAGTTCGCGGCCACGGGGTTGTGCACGATGGACCTCGCCGGCAGGTTCCTCGGCGCCTCGTCACGCTCGCTCGCCGCGTGCTGCTCGGCGGCCGGTGTGCCGATGGGCACCGCGCACTCCGCGTTGCACGACGCACGGGCGTCCGCGGGTCTGCTGTCGCGCTGCCTGGACCGCGTCGGGGACGTTCCGCCGGTGCGCCTGGACGTGCCGCGGACCAGCGCTTTCGCCGTGCAACGCAGTCATGGTCATTCGGCTGAGCAGCACTTCCTGGCCAAGCTCGTGCGACTGCTCCCGCGCGTGGAGACGCCCGGCGGTGACGACTACCTCGCCGTGCTGGACCGGGCGTTGGTCGATCGGCACCTTTCCGTGGAGGAGCAGGAGGAACTGCTCGACGTCGCCTGCGCGCTCGGCCTGGGCCTGCCCGAGGTGATGGGGCTGCACCGCGGCTATCTCGGCGCGCTGGCCGAGGTGGCGCGGGAGGACGGCGTGGTGTCCGCGGACGAGCAGGCTGATCTCCGGCTGGTCGCGTCGCTGCTCGGCGTTGACGTGACCGACGTGCTGCGGCGGCGTGAGGTCCGGCTTTCGTCGGGGGATCTCGTCGTCTTCACCGGTGAGATGCGTGAGCCGCGGGACGTGTGGGAGAGCAGGGCGTTGTCGGCGGGGCTGGCGGTGAAGGGCGGGGTCACCAAGAAGACCGCGCTGGTGATCGCGGCGGATCCGGACTCCATGTCGGGGAAGGCGGACAAGGCGCGCACGTACGGGATCCCGATCGTGTCCGAGGACCTGTTCGCGGGGCTGCTCGGTGAGTTCGTGGGAGGAGTGCGATGAACGACGTGAGGTGGGTGGCCGGGTTGATCCGGGAGCGCAACCGCATCGACGCCGCGCTGTCGGCGTGCATCAGACGGCCCGCGCTGTCCGGACACATCGGCGACTGGATCGCGGCGCAGGTCTTCGGGATCGAGTTGGACGTGCACGCGGCCAAGTCCGTCGACGGCCTGTTCGCGGACGGCCGGACCGTGAACATCAGGTGGTACCTGAAGCGCGAGAACCTGGTGGACCTGCACGAGGACGGGCCGGACCGCTACCTCGTGCTGACCGGTCCGAAAGTCCCCGCCGAGAGCTCACTCGGCACGGCCAGGCCGATGGTGATCGACGCGGTGTACCTCTTCGACGCCGCGGCTCTGAAGGCCGAGCTGCGCGCTCGTGGGCTCAAGATCGGCACCGCGTCCAGCGTGGCCGGGCAGTTGTGGGAGGACGCGGAGATCTACCCCCGCCACAACCCGGCGTTCGTCCTCACCGAGGAGCAGCGGGAGCTGCTGTCGTTGTTCAGTCATCAGCCTTGAGGCTGTGGCCGTCCCAGGTGAAGCGGACCGTCGTCACGGCGTCGTCGCCGTCGGTGCCGGTGGTGAGCTGGTGGATGGCGATGCCGGTCAGCTCCTGGTAGTCGCACCACTCGTGGTCCGACGTGAGCACCAGGTCCAGGTCGAAGTTGACCAGCAGCTCCAGCAGCTGGCCGCGGTTGGTGGCGTCGACGCCGACGAAGACCTCGTCCAGCAGGATCAGGCGGGGTGCGTGCGGGGTGGCCTGGTAGTGCGCGGCCGCCGCGGCGAACAGCGGGAGGTGCAGCACGATGGCCTTCTCGCCGCCGGACAGGGCGCCGTGGACGCGTTTGGTGACGGGGACCCAGCCTTCGCCGCGGTCCACCTTCACGACGAACTGGTGCCACGTCGTGTAGTCCAGCACCTGCGCGAGTTGTTGTTCCCAGCCCGTAGCGGTGTCGTGGACTCGCGCTTCTTCTACGCGCTCGCGGAAGAACTGGTGCAGCAACGCGCGTTCTGCCGCATCAAGGTCTGAGCGCAGGAGGAGATCGCGCGCTTCACGGGTGCCCGGTGGTAGTTGAGGGTCTACCTGCCAGTCGAGTTGCACGCGGATGCCGGACGCGGTTTGGACGCGCTCCAAGCGTTGGTTCATCGTGCCGACGAGTTCGGAGGCGCCCTGGATGCGTTGCGCGATGTGCCTTCTGGTGTCGCCGGTGAGGGTCTGGTCGAAGAGGTCGCGCTCGCCGTCGGTGATGTGCGTGCGCATGCGGTCGCGTTCGGCTTGCAACGTCTCCAACAGCGCGTGCGCGCCCATCTTCACGCCGTCGAGGGTCGCGCTCAGGACCATGACGTCGTCGGCGGGGTCCAGCGAGAGGCCGATGCGGCCGGCCAGTTTTTGCTGAGCCTCGTGCACGGCCATGCCGAGGCGGGACTCGGAGTCGCGGATCAGCCTCAGGTCCACGACGTCGTCCGGCACGTCACCGGCGTCGGCGGGCAGGTGGCCGCTGGTGAGGTGGCGATAGCGCTCGTCGGCCGCGTCACGGGCGATGGTGGCTTCCGTGGCGCGCGCGGTGTCCACCTTGCGCTTCTCCTCCAACGTGCCGAGGGTGCGCGCCAGTCCTGTTTGCTTGTCTTGCAGCATTTCGCGTTGCTCGGTGAGATCGAGTGCCTTGGTGCGCAGCGAGATCAGCTGCTGGTCGAGGGCGTGGAACTCGGAGCCCGCGGACCGTTCGACGGTGTCCAGCGTGATGGCGAGGTCGGCGGCCTCCTGTTGACGGGCGCCGGCGGTCTCCTCGGCCGCGTCGGCGAGCGAGCTGCTCACCGAGGCCCGGCTCAGGGCGTCGTGCGACAGCGCTTCCGCCGCGAAGGCGTCGTGCCGATCGTCCAGCCAGCGGTGGCCCGCGGTGCGGAACGCCGACACCGCTTCCGCGTCGGGGACGTCGGTGTCGATGCCGCGCAGGGTCTCCGCCACGGCCATTTCCGCGTCCGACACCCGGCGGGTAGCGGCCGCGACGGCGTCTTTCCGCGCCGCGCACCGCAGCTGAGCCTTGGTGCGCTGGTCTTCGGCGATCTCGATCGGATCGGTGGACGGCTGCCTGGCGAGTTCGCCCGCCAGGGTCGCGCGGCGCACGGCGATCTGGTTCAGCGCGGCGTCCACACCGGACAGATCGGTGGCGAGCTGCTCGATCAGGCCGGTGAGTTCCGCGATTCGGCCCGCCCGCGCGCGTTTGCGTGAGTCCGAGCCGATATAGGTGGGGGAGGCTTTGGTCCAACGGCCGTGTGAGTTGGCCAGGCGCCACGTGCCATCTGCACCGATGGCGGCGATGTGGCGAGGGGCCGTCTCACCGAACGCGATGCCTTCCAGGACGCGGTAGCAGCGCTCGTCGTCGGTGACGAGCACCTCCAGCAGCGTCGGGCCAGGGGCCGGGCCGGCGAGCAGCGGTTCGGCGAAGCGGTCGTGGTCGGTGAGGCCGAACGAGTTGCCCGGCGTGATCCACGCGTCCAGCAACCCGGACGCTTCCAACGCCGCCTCTACTGCCGAGCACACGGCCGGTGGCGTGTCGGGGCGGAAGTTGACCAAACGCCACAGAGGTGCGCCCACGGCAGAAGCGCGGTGTTCGACGTCGCGGGTGTAAGGCGCGGGCGGTGGCACGTCGACCTGGTTGGCGAGCTTCTCGCGGATGGCGTTGTACTGCGAGAGTTCACCGCTCAACGCCGTGCGCGTCTCGTGCAGGCGTGCCTCGATGCCGCTGAATTCCTCGCGAGCGATGGCGGCGGCTTCCGCGACCTCGCTGTGCGCGGAAACATGCAGCTCAGAGCATCCGTGCGCCCACGTCTCGAAGTCCGCGCCGAACTTCGCAAACGCTTGCTCGAACGCCCGTTGCGCCGATGCCTCCGCCTCCGTGGCGAGGTCGAGTTCCTCGTGGGTTTCCTCAAGCCGTTGGCGAGCGGCATCCCGTGCGTCGACGGCTCTCTCGTGCGCGGCAACGGCACGCATGACCGCGCTGATCTCGGCTTCACGTGCGTCGACGGCGGCGGTGAGCAGCTGACGGCCCGCACGCGCGTCGGTGCCGGCCTCGATCGCCTCGAACACCGACGGCATCCGTGCGAGTTCCGCGGCTTCCCTGGCGATCGTCGTCGACCGTCGCACCTCGTCGGCACGAGCGGCCGCGTCGGACTTGGCCTGCGCGGCCTGTTCCTCGTCCGCGACGGCGAGCGCACGGAGTTTCGCGGCGTGTGCGGCAGCCTCCGCGGCACGGAGGTTCGCGGCGGAAAGCTGTTGCCGCAACAGGTCGAGCTGCTTGCCCTCCTGGTAGGCGGGCAGGTCGGAGATGCCGGCGATCTCGGCGTCGACCGCGCTCGCCTCCCGCCCCAGCGCCGCGAGCTGCTCGAAGGCCTCGTCGGTCAGCGTGACCTGGCGCTGATAGCGCCGTTCGCTCATCCGCGCGGCACGCGTCGCGTCTTCAAGCTGTTCAGTGGCCGACTCCAACGCGCGTGCGGCTGCACCGAGCACCCGTTGTGCATAGGCGCGTTGGACGTCCGCGAGCCGTTCGGCGGTGATGATCTCCTCATCGAGCCGCCGCAGCTCCTCGCGTTGGCGGTCGAGCCGTTCGAAGCCCTCGGCGATCTCGGTGAGGTCGGACTGGTCCAGCGGCGGAAGTGCCTTGGACAGCAACGAGGACAGCACGCTGGGGTCGAGGCGCTCGGACAGCTTCGGCGTGCGCAGCTGCAACAGAGCGGTGATCAGCGAGTCGTACCGTTGCTCGCTCACGCCGGGGAACAACGTCGTCCGCACCGTGTGGCGGTAGTCGGTCGGTGAGGCGTGCACAACGCCGTGTTCACCAATCGCCTCAACGAGATCCGTCTTGGTCAACGGCCGGCCGGCCTCGTTCACCAACGCCAGGTCGCCGACGCGCAACGACGTCGTGAAGTAGGTGGCCGTGACGTTGGACGTGTTCGTGGTGGCCTGCAACCGCGCACCGCACGTGAACCACTGCTCGCCGTGCTCGAACTCCAGCCACACGTACCCGACGCGCGTGCTGCCCTGGTTGCCCTCACCCATGAGGTTCCAGTGCATGGTGCGGTCCGCGCTGCCGAACGTCGACAACCGGTGCGGCCGCAGGTTCGCGTCGAACAGGTACGGCAACAGCAGTTCGAGCGCCTTCGACTTGCCCGTGCCGTTGGGACCTCTGAGCAACAGCCGGCCCTGGTAGAACGAGAAGATCTCGTCGTAGTAGCGCCAGACGTTGATGATCCCTGCGCGGCTGGGTTGCCACCGGTCAGTCATGTAGCTCCTCCACCGCGTACCTGGCTGCGGCGGGCAGCCTGCGAACGGTGCCGTTCTCCGTGCGTGCGAGCCCGAACGCTGCCAGCAACTCGAGCCCTTCCGCCGCGAGCCTGCCCGCGCCGCCGTCCGACTGGTAGGCCTTGCCCCAGTTGCGGAACTTCGTGAGCAGCTCGCGCGTTTCTTCGACCAGGTCCTCGAACCGTGCGGGACCTTGTGCCAACCGGTCGAGCAACAACAACGCGACAACCTTCGCGTTGCTGTCGTCGTCCGGAAACCTCGTGTCCGTGGCGACCGCGTCGGCGTCGATCACGAGAAACCCCTCGGCCCGTTCCTCCAGCGTGCAGCCGGCGAGCCCGACACCCGTCTGGACGATCTTGCGCCCGCTCGGTGACGTGAGGAACGCGAGCTGGCTGGCAGTCAGATCTTCCTTGTACACCACGGGATCGTCGATGAGCCTGCGCATGGTGGAGTGCCGCTGCCACAGACTGCGGTGCGCGTTCTCGTAGCGGGTCTCGTGGGTCAGGTCCTCGATCGTGTCCACTGTGGACGCCGAGACCGGCGCGGCGAGCAGGCGGGTGATCAGCATCGGATCGGCGCGGAGCTGCGGCTCGTTGTGCTCGATGACGCTGTGTTCTTCGAGGAACTTCACCACGTCCGCGAACGCGTTCCGGTCGCTGCGCCGGCTCGGGTCGAACGACGGAAGGCCGTCCAGCGCCATCGCCTGCTTCGTGCGTTCGGCAAGCGCTTCTGCTGTGGTCGTGGGTGCAGCCAGCAGTTCCGCGCACACGACGCACAACAACACGTACCGCCGACGGTCGAACATGGGCCGTGTGCGGTCAGGCCGCTGCGTGGTCTTGAAGAGGCGTGCGTACCCGGCGCGTGGTTCGACGTGCACACGCCACCCGCAGTAGTAGTCGAACCACTTCACGATCGGTTCGCGGCGCCTTCTGATGAGGTCGAAGTCATCGGGGTCGTGCACGGCGGTCAGCAACGGACGGGCGAGCAGCATCCGCACACCGCGCGCCACCTCCTCACCTTCCAGCCGGGCGAGCTGGTTCCCGAGCTTGCTCATCGGCTCTGCACGTCGATCACGTAGTCGGGCCCGCTCAGCCGGCCCTTCTGGGTGGTGATGGTCGCCCAGCCGCGGGCGTTGCGCAGGTTGATCTGCATCCGCCCGTCGCTGGTGCCCGCCGTGCGCGTGCCGGTGCTGTCCGGATCGCTGCCCAGCGCCCGCCCGACCAGGTCGATCAGCCGGTGGAACGTGTCGTGGTCGAGGCTGGTGAGCGTGGAGATCCGGATCGCTCCGTCGGTCTGGATCTGCCGCCACGCGTGCTCGAGCTCCGCGCGTTCCTTCTCCGCCTGTGCACGGCGGTTGCGGCGGACCTCGTCGACGTTGCGGACCTTGCCGGTGCTGCCGATGTGCTCCTGCCTGCCGGTCTTGCGCAGCTGCGGCGACACCGGCACCGGCGGCGTGTTGTGCCACGGCTCGCCGCTCGGGATCAGCTCCCCGTCGGCGTGCGCGAGGTGAGCGTGCCGCGCGGGCCACAACCCGAACGCGGCGTTGAACAGCTCGTGCGCCTCGTCCTCGGTCTGGGTCCTGGCGAACCACTGGGCGAGCGCCTTGAAATCGGCTGCGGTGTTCGTCGGCTTCTTGCGCTCGCTGATCCGGTCGAGCACCCGCAGCAGCTGGACGATCGCCTTCCGCGCCACGTCCTGCAGCTCGTCGGCGCGCGCCGGGGTGTCGTGGAACCAGGTCTTGAGACTGCGCCACTGAGCTTCGCGCTGGGCGAGCCAGTTCTCGTCCTGGTACAGGTCGGCGCCGTTGCGCGCGCGTTCGTGCAGCTTGCCGGCGTCGATGCTGGCGATCTTGTCGCGGATGCCCTGCTTGCGGGCGTCCAGATCGGCGATGAAGTCGCGCAGGTAGGTGATCGTGGTGCGCTTGACGTCCTGGAACGTGGCCAGGTCGGCCTGCTCGTCCCGCAGGAGCCGCTGCAGGTCGGCGTTGAACCGCGTGGTGTTGGCCTGGAGGGTGTCGAGGTGGCCTTCGAGCTCCATCAACGCCGTGAACGTACGGCGGTCGTCCGCCGGTTCGCTGAGTTCTCGCAGGCGGTCCGCGATGGCGTCGAGCACGGCGGTCTGCAGGGCACCGCTGCTGGTCAGGGTGTTCAGCGCGTGCTGGATGCCGGCCTGGGCAGCCTCGCCCGGCTTGGTGAGGCCGTACCGCTGCTGCGTCGCGTCGATCAGGCCCCACTGGCGTAACGCGGTGAGAGACGCCGTCAGCTCGTCGTCCGTCACCTGCTCGGACCAGCCGATGTCCCTGAGCAGCTGATGCAGGTCGTCGAGAGTGAGAGCGGTCTGCAGCCGTTCGTTCGCCACGCCGAATGCGCGCAGCACTGCGGTGTGCAGCTCCGCGTGCTCGGTGGTGGTGAAGCGGAACAGGTCCGCCGGCACCCGTGGGAACGTCGTCACGAGGCCAACCGTAGCTGGTGGATTTGTTGATCTGTTGACCATCTGGCGCAGACCCACCGTAGTTCTTCCACACCTAGGTGTTGCGCCGATCGGTTGAAGAGGGCGATCAGGGCTAACAGACAGTCAAAGGCCAGCGAACGTGACAGTACAGCTGAGCTCGGACACGTCGGAAGGAGACGATCAAGGGGCGAACCGATGTCAGGAAACGATGGAGTCGATCGCAGGCACCGACACAACCAACGACCGGACTACCGCGGGCCGTTCGAGCGCGACCGGGACCGCGTGCTCTACTCGTCGGCCTTCCGCAGGCTGGCCGGCGTCACGCAGGTCGCGGCGGTGAGCGAGCAGCGCGTGCTGCACAACCGCCTCACGCACAGCCTGAAGGTCGCGCAGCTCGGGCGGAGGATCGCGCAATGCGTCGCGTCGGGCCAACGGGACCTGGCCGAGCAGATCGGCGTCAATCCCGACGTCGTGGAGACCGCGGGCCTCGCTCATGATCTCGGCCATCCGCCGTTCGGTCACATCGCCGAAGAGGTGTTGAACGACAGGGTCGAGGCGATCCCGGGTCTCGAAGGGTTCGAGGGCAACGCGCAGACGTTCCGCATCGTCACCAAGCTGGCCATCAGACGTGACTCCCACGCCGGCCTGGACCTGACCAGGTCGAGCCTGAACGCGATTCTCAAGTACCCCGGCACGTTCGCTGACCGCAAGAAAGGATGTCCCGAGCACTGGACCGATCGCACGCGCGGTGACAAGTGGGGTGCCTACGCCAGCGAGAGGGACGACTTCGCCTGGGCCCGCCAGGGATCCGAGCGGCACGTCCGGTGCCCCAACGCCGTGATCATGGACTGGGCCGACGACATCACCTACGCCACGCACGACATCGAGGACTACTTCCGAGCGGGCATGATCCCGTTGCACGATCTGGGGCGGGATCGTGATGAGCTGATCGAGCAGGGCAAGAATCGGCGCGCGAACAAGCGGGGGTTCGACGAGCAGCTGTTCGAGCAGGCCATGGTCAAGGTGCTGGAGCTGCTGAACGGACAGGGACGCAGCCCGAACTGGGAGACCAAGCAGAACCGCGCCTGGCTCAACGAGGTGACCACGACGCACCTCACCCAGCTCGTCGACGCGGTCTACCTCGATGACGACTCCGGTGTCGTCAGGATCCACGAAGAGGCGCAGTACGCCGTGGAGGCGCTCAAAGAACTCACCTGGTTCTACGTCATCGACCGCCCAGGCCTCGCCATGATGCAGGAGGGGCAGAGGCGGATCATCGGCAAGCTGTTCGACCAGCTGGTGGCATGTCTGAAGAAGAACCCGCGCAGCCGGCGAGTGCCGGTGATGCTGCGCCAGCTCTACGAGGACGTGGAACCGGAGATCCACGCCGATGCGCAGGCGCGGTGTGCGCGGGCGGTCGTCGACTACCTCTGCCTGCTCACCGAGGGCCAGGCCATCGATCTGCGGGAACGCATGAACGGGACGACCCGCAACTCGATGTTCGGGGCCTGGTTCCACTAGCAGCGGATCACGATGTGGTGAACCGGGAAGTGGCGTGGATCAAGGACGGGGTCGTGTTGCGCCGTTCGGTCTAACCTCGCGCCCGTGCGGACGAGGCTGACCCCCATGCAGCAGGCGGTGGTGGACGCCGGGCGTCCGTTGCCGCAGCTCACCGATCCGCTCGAGGTCGAGTTGCAGGTCAGTGCGTTCGTGGGTCCGTTCGCGGACAACGAGGAGTTGTGGGAAGTCGTCGTGCGGCACCTCCAGGAGGTGCCGAGCCGGCGTAGTGCGGCGATGCTCACGGCGCTTGCGCACTTGTTGCCCGGCAGGCCTGCGCAGTGGGCGCGGGAGGCGGCGCAAGCACAACGAGAGCCGCAGTGGGATCTTGGGGCGTTGCGGTTCGGCGAGTGCTGGATCGGCGATCGGTCGATCGACGCGGGATATCTGGCACTGCTGTGCAGCTATTCCTACGGGGCGCAGCCGCATGCCATGGTTTTCATGATCGATGAAATCAGTGGCAGCCTCACCCGGCACGCGTTCTTGACGCGTCAGGTCGACGAGGCGCTGGAGCGGCTCAAGCAGCAGGTGCGGTTGGAGTCGATCACGGCCGAGGCGGCTCATTGGCTGCTCAGCCGCAGTTACGACCGGTTCGAGCGGCGGCCTGGGCTCGGCGTCGGGGTCGATGTGCACCACACTCGGCTGGTGGCTCGGCGGCGAATCAAGCTGGCGATGAATTAGGCGGCCTGTGCGAATCGCAACGTGTTGATTCCTCCGACAGTGCACATTGTCTGTAGCTCGATCGTGGGTCGGCCATTACTGTCCGAGTTGTCGATCACAGGCGGAGGGACGTTCATGGCCGCTCTTCTCGGGCATGACGACCAGGCCCTCAGCCGTGTCCCTGACCAGGCGCGGCACCCGTGGTTGTCAGTCGCGACCCAGCGCTTCGGGCAGACGTCCGCGCTGAGCCAGTTGCTGCTGGGCGCGACACTCGGGTTCGGCATGACGTTCTGGGACGCCTTCCTCGCGCTCACGATCGGGGCGGTACTGCTCAACGTCGTTGCAGTCGCGGTGGGCGTCATCGGGCAGCGGGAAGGGCTGTCGACCGCGATCCTCACGCGCTGGACCGGGTTCGGGCACGCGGGATCGGCGGTGCTCGGGCTGATCATCGCGTTGTCCTGCACCGGGTGGTTCGGGGTGCAGACCGGGCTGGCGGGCGGCACGCTCGCCGACGTCGCGGGGGTGCTGCCGGCGCCGGTGTGGTCGTTGATCTTCGGGATCGTCGTCACGATCATCGCGGCCTACGGGGTGCGGTGGATGGCGTGGACGGCTTATGTGGCCGTACCCGCGTTTCTGGGGTTGCTCGGCTGGCTCGTGCTGACCAACGTCAACGATGTCGGCGCCACCTTGACGAGCCCGGCGCCAGGGCCGTCGATCGGGATGCTGACCGCCGTCACGCTGGTCACCGGGAGTTTCATCGTCGGTGCGGCCATCGCGCCGGACATGACGCGCTTCAACCGCTCCACGCGGGACGTCGTCAAGCAGACCGTTCTGGGCATCACGGCCGGTGAGTTCGTCATCGGCCTGGCAGGCGTGATCATCGCGCACGGGCTGGGCACCACCGACATCTCGGGCGTCATCAGCCGGTCGAGCGGCTGGATCGGCGCGCTGATCGTGGTCACCGCGGTGCTGAAGATCAACGACTGGAACCTCTACTCCGCGTCGCTCGGGCTCGTGAACTTCTTCGACGCCGTCTTCGCGGTGCGGATCAGCCGGGCGCAGGTGACCGTGATGGTCGGGTGCGCGGGCAGTTTCCTCGCCGCCGCGGGGATCGTCGCGCAGTTCAGCCACTTCCTGGTGTTGCTGGGCGTGGTGTTCCCGCCGGTCACCGGCATCATGATCGCCGAGTACTACCTGGTGCGGCGCTGGCGGAACGAGATCATCTCCACGCGGCCGATGGTGCCGCGGTCGGCGCCCTCGTGGGTGCCGGCGACCGTGGTGATCTGGCCGGCCGCCGCGATCATCGGTGAGCTGGTGCCGTTCGGGCAGTCCAGCCTGAACTCCCTCGTGCTGGCGTTCGCCCTGTACGTCTCAGCCGGCCGATTGGACCTGCTTCGGATGAGGACGCGGCGGGCGACCAACCGTAAGGTGGTCGGGGAGGCGAAGGCCGCCTGAGGGGTGGTTTCGCTCATGCACATCGGCATCGACGTCGGCGGCACCAACACCGACGCCGTTCTCGTCGAGGGACGCCGTGTTCTGGCCGAGTGCAAGAGGGCGACGACGGCCGACGTGACGACCGGGATCGTCGAGGCGGTGAGCGGACTGCGGCAGGCGTCCGGGTTCGCCGCCGCGGCGATCAAAGCGGTCATGATCGGCACGACGCACTTCGTCAACGCCGTGGTCGAGGGCAGAGGACTTGCTCAGACGGCGGCGGTGCGGCTCGGACTTCCCGCCACCAAAGCACTTCCGCCGTTCGTCGACTGGCCGGAGCGGCTGCGCCAGGTCATCGGCGGGCACGCGTACCTCTGTCACGGCGGCTACGAGTACGACGGCCGGATCATCTCGCCGCTCAACGAGGACGAGCTGCGCGGCGTCGCCACCGACATCGCCGCGAAGGGCGTGCGGTCGGTCGCCATCTCGTCGGTGTTCTCGTTGGTCAACGGAGACCTCGAACGGCAGGCGGCGGAGATCATCACGGCCGAGGTGCCGGACCTGCTCGTCAGCTTCTCGCACGAGATCGGGCGCCTCGGCCTGCTGGAGCGGGAGAACGCGACGATCATCAACGCGGCACTGCGCGAACTCGCCGAGCAGATCGCCGACGGGCTCACCGAATCGCTGACGGCACAAGGCATCGACGCCCCGCTCTACCTCAGCCAGAACGACGGCACGCTGATGGACCTCGAGTACGCGCGCTGCTACCCGGTCGCCACGTTCTCCTCCGGCCCGACGAACTCGATGCGCGGCGGCGCGTTCCTGTCCGGTTTGGACGATTGCGCGGTGATCGACGTCGGTGGCACGACGACCGATGTCGGCATGCTGCACAACGGTTTCCCGCGCGAGGCCTCGTCCCAGGTGCTGATCAGCGGGGTGCGCACGAACTTCCGGATGCCCGACGTGCTGTCGTTCGGGCTCGGCGGCGGCAGTGTCGTGCGCGAGCGGGCCGGTGGGGTCGAGGTGGGACCGGACAGTGTCGGCTTCCGGTTGTCCCAGCAGGCTTTGGTGTTCGGCGGCGACACGCTGACCGCCACGGACATCGCGGTCGCGGCCGGCCTCGCGGACATCGGCGACCCGGCGCTCGTGCGGCACCTCGACCGCGGGCTCGTCGGCTCGGTGCTCGACCACGTCTGCGACCGGATCGCGACCAGGGTCGACCGCATGCGCACGAGCCCGGCGCCGTTGCCCGTGGTGCTGGTCGGCGGTGGCAGCGTGCTGGTGCCGGACAGGATCGAGGGCGTCCGCGAGATGATCAGGCCGGAGCACCACGCGTTCGCCAACGCCATCGGCGCCGCGATCGCGCAGGTCGGCGGCGAGGTCGACCGGGTGTTCACGATGGATCCGGCGCGGCGTGACGAGGTGCTCGACGCGGCCCGTCAGGAGGCCGTGGACAGGGCGGTGGCGGCGGGCGCCAGGGCGGACAGCGTGCGGATCGTCGAGGTCGAGGAGATCCCGCTGGCCTACCTGCCGGGCAACGCGAGCCGGGTGCGGGCGAGGGCCGTCGGCGATCTCGTGCTGGACGGCGCGCCGCACCGATAGCTTCTCGCGCGAGCGCGGGCCGCACTACAGTCCCGCGCATGCACCTGCTCCAGCCCGACGAGGTAGACCGGCTCGCTCTGGGCGTGGTCATGCTCGGCAGCGGCGGGGGAGGTGGCGAGCACGAAACCCACGCGTTCGCCGCGATGCTCCGGCACGAAATGCGACAGAGCGGGCCTGTCACGGTGCTTTCGCCGGAAGAGGCTGACCCGGACGGCTACGGCGCACGGGTGGGGCTGATCGGCGCGCCGACCGTGATGATCGAGAAGCTGCCGTCGGGCCTGGAGGCCGAGGAGGCGCTGAAGGCGTTGCAGGCGCACGACTCCACCACCGCGACGGCCGTCATCGGGTGGGAGGTCGGCGGGTGCAACGGGCTGTTGCCGCTGATCCTGGCCGCGCGGCTGGGTCTGCCGTACGTCGACGTGGACGGGATGGGGAGAGCGTTCCCACGGATCGACCAGACGACCTACGACGCGGCCGGGCTGCCCACGACCCCGTTGGCCATCACCGAACCCAGCGGGAACCGGGCCGTGCTGGACGCGACCGGCATCGAGAAGCTCGCCCGCACCGTGATGGTCGACTTCGGCGGCTGGGCGATGATGGTCGCGAAGCCGTTGAAACTCGCAGACGCGCTCAAAGCGGGCATAACGGGCTCGCTCGCGCGGGCGCTGGAGCTCGGTGAGATCTGGTCGCAGCAAACGGTCTCAGTCGACGAACGGGCCAAGTCGTCCGGCGGTTTCCTTGTCACGCGGGGAAAAGTCGTCGAAGTGTGGCGCGAGTCCGTCGGGGACTTTCCTCGTGGAACGGTGGCGCTGCGCTGTTTGGACGCCGACGATGCGTATGTGCGCCTGGAGATGCAGGGTGAGTACCTGGTCGCGCTCGCGGACGGCGAGCCGCTCGTGACGACGCCTGATCTGCTGTGCTGCCTGGACGCCGAGTCTGGCCACCCGCTGACGACCGAGCGTCTGTCGTTCGGCGCGGTGGTCGATGTGGTAGCGCTCCCATCGCCGGCGCAGTGGGTCCGGCCGGAGGTGCTCGGGCGGGTCGACCCGCGGGCGTTCGGCTACGACCTCGACTACCTGCCGTTCCGGGACGTCACGTGATCGACGACGCCGACTCCCTGACCGTGCGCGACCTGCTGGAGATCGGCGTGCTCGGCGACGCGTCGCTGCTGGCGGGCGAGCGCGGCGTCGACACCGAGGTCGCGGACGTGCGGCTGGCGGCGGACATGACGGCGGTGGAGGCGTGCTCGGCGGGCGACATGGTGATCCTGACCGGGAACCAGCCGTACCTGGTCGAGGTGGCGCTGCGGCGGGCCTACAGCGCGGACGTGCGGGCCGTCGTGCTCGTGCGGCCGTCGACGGGCTCCTACCACTCTCCTTCCGCCGCAACGATCTCGTTCGCGAACAGGCTCGGCGTACCGCTCCTGCAGACCAAGGCCGACGATCCGCTGCTGGTCGCCGATGCGTTGCGCACGGCCGTGCGGCGTCCAGAAGTCGCGGCGGCCAGGCTGCTGAACGCCGTCACCGCGCGGCTGGGCCGCAGCAGGCCGGATCCGCGGTCCGTCATCACGATCCTGTCCGGCGAGCTGCACGTGACGTGCGCGGTGATCAGCGCGGACGGCACCGCGATCGAGGGCGTGTCCCCGCCGGGCCTGCCGCCGGACCTGCTGATCGGCTCGGTCGCCACCACTGTCGAGATGACCGAGGGTTTCGCCGTGGCGGTGCCGGTGGAGACCGACCGGACCGGGCACGTGCACCTGTGGCTGGTCTCGCACGCCCGCGGCCGCAACAAGCGCTGGGCCGAGACCGTCATGCAGATCAGCCAGGTCGCCTCCTGGGCGCTGGGCAACTGGGTCGCCTCCGAACGCCTGGAAACCGAACGCCGCGCCCGTTCCCGCGCCTCGCTGCTGTCCGAACTGCTCGCCTCCGGTGACGACGTGCCGCCACACCTGGTGCAGCAGGCCGTGCTCGCCGGATGGCGTCTCGACGGCTGGCACACGGGCGTCTACGCGACCCTCAACCCGCCGTCTCCGGGCTGCATCGACGCGACCAGCACCGAACGGCTGCGCGTCGAACTGTCCCGGCGCGGCCTGCACGGCCAGCTCGTCGAGGGCGCGGAGGGCTGGTCGTTCTGGCTGACCAACGACGCGGAGCCACCGCAGTCGCAGCACCGCGAACTGACCACGAGGCTCGCCCAGGTGCTGGGGTCCTGCAAGCTCGTGGCGGGCGTCGGCCGGCCGCATCCCGGTTCGTCCGGCGTGGGACGCACGCTGGCCGAGGCGCGCGAGGCCGCCGCGATGACCGGGTCGGTGCGGGTCGTGCACATCGACGAGCTGGGCGTGCGGCGCCTGTTGTCGATGGCGGCCGAGACACCGGCGCTGGTCGAGCAGGCGACGCGGCTGCTGGAACCGCTGGCGGGCGTGGAGGACGGGCAGCTGCTGCGCACGCTGGCCGTGTACCTGGACGAGGAGTCGGTGACGTCCTCGGCGGCGGTGCGGCTGAAGGTGCACCGGAACACGGTGGCGCAGCGGATCAACCGGGTCGAGCAGCTGCTCGGGGTCAGTCTGCTGAACCCGGACGAGCGGCTCGCGGTTCATCTCGCCTGCCGGGCGGTGCGGGCCTCCGACGAGTGATCAGGTCGGCACGAACGCCGGCAGCACCGCGTCCACCAGATAGCCGCCGTCGTCTGTCGGCCCCGCCGTGAGGGTGCCGCCGACCATCTCCACCCGGCCGCGCAGGCCGAGCAAACCGGTACCAGAAGGGGAGATCGCGCTGCCCGGGGTGGCCGGCGGGGCGGTGTTGCGGATGACCGCGCGGACCGTGCTCGGTCCACAGTGGATGGTGATCTCGGTTTGGGCGCCGGGGGCGTGCTTGTGCACGTTCGTCAGCGATTCCTGGACCACCCGGTACATCGTGCGGCGCACGGCGGGGGAGACGATGTCGGCGTCGCCGTGTTCGGTCAGGGTGATCTCCAGGCCGGTGGCGGCGGAGTCGGCCACCAGGCTGGAGAGGCGGTCGGGCAGGACGTCCGGGATGCGCGGCTTGCGGCCGTTGCGCAGGACGCCGACGAGGTCGCGCAGTTCGGTCAACGCCTGGCAGCCCGCGGTGCGCAGTTCCTCGGCGGCCTGGCGGGTGCCGTCGTCCTTGGCCGCCACGCGCATCGCGCCGGCGTGCAGCACCATCAGGTTGAGGCGGTGCGTGACGACGTCGTGCATCTCGGCGGCGAGCCGGGTGCGTTCGTCGGCACGGGCGCGCTCGGCCAGCAGCTCGCGTTCGCGCTCGGCCAGGGCCCGGGCGAGCCTGCGCCGGGTACCCAGGTAGAGGCCGCCCAGCCCCACGATCACGACCACGCCGGCGCCGATCGACAACGTCATGGGGAAAGCGATTACCAGGGCCGACGGCAGCGTGAAGTCGCGCGCTGCCACCAGCAGCACGAGCGCCAGGTCTCCGGCCCGTCTCACGCGCCTGACGATACTGCCGGGATTGTGCCTGGGATCACCTACGGGAGCAGGGCGCGGACCCTACTTTCGCAGGTGGCGGGCCTGCCTGTTTCCGCCTGCCGGACGCCGGCGTCCGGTCGCCGCGACGGGGCAGCGTGACGCTTGTCCTGTGTGGAGCATCAGCGGTCGCGGAAGAGCGCGGTCCACAGGAACGGCTTGCCGAAAGTCGCGGAGTCCGCCGGCTGGTCGGTCATCCGGCGCAGCTCCACCTCGGTCAGGTGCTGGAAGATCCAGCGCAGCTCGTCGGGCTGGTAGCCGACGCCGCCGGACAGGCCGGTCTGCCGGTACAGCTCGGCGTCCGGGGTGGCGGTGCCCTCCTCGGCGGTGAAGCAGGTCAGCGCGAAGTGGCCGCCGGGCTTGAGCGCGCGGTCGAGCAGCGCCAGGTAGCTGATCCGGCGATGTGGTGGCAGGTGGTGGAAGCAGCCGGAGTCGTAGATCAGGTCGTACGAGCCCTCGCTCGCGAACGCGTCGCCGTGGCGGAACCGGATGTCGAGGCCCTCGCCGCGTTCGCTGGCCCACGCGATGGCGGTGGCGGAGATGTCCACGGCGTCGACCTGGAACCCGTTGCGCGCCAGGAAGATGGCGTTGCGGCCGGGTCCGCAGCCGACGTCGAGGGCTCGGCCGGGAGTGATCAGGCCGCGCTCCAGGTAGCCGGCGAGGTTCTCGTCCGGCTTGGCCACGAAGAACGGGACCTCGCGATCCCGGTCCTCGTAGAAGCCGTCCCACCAGTCGCCCGCCCGCTCGGTCCAGCGGTCGGCGTCCGGTGCGAAGAGACCGTCGAGCAGAGCGAGGACGTCGTCGACCGTCCTGATGTGCCGATGCAACCCGAACCCCCAGGTAGAACGGCCTTCAGTCTATCTCAGAGGCCACCTTCGGCGAGGCGTTTGCGGTAGCCGCGAGCCCCCTCGGACCCGACGTTCTCGTGGAAGTCGATCCCACTCGGATTGGTCTGCACGTGGTAGTACGTGGCACCCCACAGACTGCCGGCGACCGAGTCGTCGAAGTGCATGAAGTTCCCGTACTTGTAGCCCTTCTGGTACGGCGTGAGCGCGGTCGTCCTGATCGAGTACTCGGTCGCGATCACCGGCTTGCCCGGCCACTTCGAGGCGCAGCGCGAGAGCGTTTCGGCGTAGGTCAGCTCGTTCCAGCTGCCCTGGCTCGCGAAGCTGCCGTCGTCGGCGTTGCTGTAGAAGTGCACGCCCACGAAGTCGCACTTCTTGATGGCGTTGACGAAGTTCGGGTTGCCGTACCAGGTGTCCGGGTTGGTGCCCTTGTTCGGCGAGAGCGCGGTGCCGCAGATCTTGGCGCCGGGGAAGGTCTCCCGGATGCGGTCGATCGTCACGCCGAGGTTGTAGCCGTAGACCCACGGGTCGGCGACGCGGATGTTCGGCTCGTTGCCCAGTTCGATGATGCACTTGTCGGCGCCCGAGCGGAGGGCCTTGTACTCGAAGAAGCGGGAGTCGCGGATCTCGGCGACCGCGCGGTTGGGGTCGATCACGTTGTCGGTGTCGCCGATGACCGTGCGGACGATGAGGAAGTTCGAGGCGCCCGCGGCGGTCCACACGTGATCGCGGTAGTTCGCCCACGGACCGGGGCCGGGGGTGCCCCAGCCGGTGACGACCTTGGCGAGATTGGCCGCCTGGTTGTTGATCGCGTCGATCCACGTCTGGTAGCCGTCGGTCAGCAACGGGCCGTGCGCCCGGTAGTGCGGTGCCGCCGATGCCTGCCCCGGCAACGACGCCATGCCCGCCGCCGCGATGGCGCCCGCCGCCAGCTTGCCCATCGCTCGGCGGCTGTACTGCCTCTCGCCGGTCATCGCCGGTCTCCCTTCGTCGAGGAACGAGGTCAGGCAACAGCCCGCGGGTATGAGGGCCGGTATGCGCGCGGTATGTGAACGAGTGCCGTGAACGAGTGGCTCTAGACACCGGTAACGTCTCGTTACTAGTTTGGCGACATGACAGGGGCCGTGACCGGCGCGCATGTGCGGGAGACGAACGTGCAGGCCGTCTACCAGGCGATTCGGCGGGCGCACCCGTTGAGTCGCGCGCAGCTCGCACGGTATCTGGGCATGTCCAAGCCGACCGCGAACCGGGCGATCGACGCGTTGCTCGGCGCCGGGCTGGTCGAGGAGGTGCCCAGGCCGGAGGACGCGGCGGGGTACGACGCGGTGTACTTCGGGCCGCGGGCGGGCGCGGCGACCGTGCTGGCGCTCGACCTCGGCAGCCGGTACCTGCGCGGCTGCATCGCTGACCTCGACGGCACCGTGCTCGCACGGCTCGACCAGCCGGTGAACGGCAACGCGCCTGCTCACGTGCTGGAGATGGCGGTGCTGGTGCGGGACGCGCTCGTCGAGGCGGCCGGGTCCGTGCCGGAGGTCGCCACGATCGGCATCGGTGGCGTGATCGACCCGCGCACCGGGATCGTCCACGACGCCAACCAGGACGCGCTGGAGGGATTCGCGGCGCGGGCCGAGCTCTCGGCCGCGCTGGAGTTGCCGGTCGTCGCCGAGAACGACATCAACCTCGCCGCCGTTGGTGAAGGCCGGCGCGGAGCGGGGCTCGACGCGGGCGACTTCGCGTTCCTGTCGATCGGCAGCGGCGTCGGGGCCGGACTGGTCCTCGGCGGCCGGCTGCACCGCGGGGTCAACGGGGCAGCCGGCGAGATCGACCACGTGCCGGCCGGGCAGCGGTTCCGGTCCGACAGCCCCGCCGCGGACGCGTTCCTCGCGCACATCTGGCAGCACTCCGAGTTCGTCACCACGGAGGAAGTCATGATCGCCGCGCGCGAGGGTGACGAACGCGCGCTGCACCTCGTCGCGTGGGAGGCGGCGCGGATCGCCGAACACGCCGCCAGGATCTCGTCGGTCGTCGACCTGTCGTTGATCGTGCTGGGCGGTGGCATCGGGTTGAACGGCGACCTGCTCGCCCGGCCCGTGCGCGCCGCGATGGCGAAGCTCTCGGCCTACCCGCCCGCCATCAAGACCTCGCTGCTGGGCGAGGCCGCCATCCTCACCGGCGCCGTCGCCACCGGGCTCGACGCCGTGCTCGCCGATCTCGTCACCACCAGGGTTTCCGCCGCCAACTGAGTTCACCGCGCGGTTCCGCCGCCGCCTGTGCGGTCCACGCACCACCACAGGAAGGGTTCGATGCCGCCCACTTTCGTCGCACTGTTGGTCGCGGCCGGGACACCGGCCGTGCCGCAGGATTCGCTGGATCTGCTGGCGGGCCAGGACTGGTCGGAACCTCCCGTTTCAAGCGTTGGACGGCTCGGCTTTGCCATCGCGGTGTGTCATCGTGTTCGTGGACGCAAACTTGCGCGCACGCACTTTTCTCTTCTAGTCTCGGGGCGTCGAGAACGGAAGGGGGGCGCTCATGCGTGCCAAGGGCATTGCGTACGACACAGGGTTTGTTCGTCATGGCGAGATCTCGGTGCCTGAGTTTGATCTTGAGGTGGTTCGGCGGGATCTGGCGGTCATCCGGGATGAGCTGCGCTGCAACGCCGTTCATCTGATCGGGGGTGATCCCGAACGGTTGGAGCGAGGTGCTCGCGTTGCTGCTGACCTCGGGTTGGAGGTCTGGTTCTCGCCCTATCCGCTGGAGTTGACGCCTGACGCGATCCTGGAGTTGTTCGCGGAGTGCGCGCGGCGGGCGGAGCGGGTCCGGGCTGGTGGGGCCGAGGTCGTGTTCGTCGCCGGTGTTGAGCTGAGCGTCATGAACGACGGGTTCCTGCCCGGCGACGATGTCATGGATCGGGTGACGCGGTTGTTGGGCAACGCTGAGGGGATGCTGGCGGCCAGTGCCCGGCTCAACGAGTTCCTGGCGCGGGCTGTGGCCGTGGTGAGGGAACACTTTCAGGGCAAGGTCACGTATGCGTGCATCCCGTTCGAGCGGGTTGACTGGGAGTTGTTCGACGTCATGTCGTTCGAGCTGATTCGGTCCGCCGAGGTGGCCGACCAGTATGCGGCGGGCATTCGGAACGTTGTGGCGCAAGGGAAGCCGGTCGCGATCACCGGGTTCGGGACGGCTGCCTGGCATGGCTCTGGGGCGGTGGCGCCGCGCAGCATGGAGATCGTCGAGCTCGACGAGGCAGGGGTGCCGGTCCGGGTGAAGGACGGCTATGTCCGTGACGAGGACGAGCAGGCCGGGTATCTGCGTGAGGTGCTGGAGATCTTCGAGGCTGAGGGTGTGGACGGGGCGTTCGTGTACATGTTCGCGCTCAGCAACTACACGCATCGGCCGGACGATCCGAGCCGTGACTTCGACATGGCCAGTCCGGGGATCGTGAAGGTCCACGAGGACGGCAAGTGGGAGCCCAAGGCCGCGTTCGGGGCGGTCGCCGAGGTCTACGCGCGGATCTGAGGCGTGAAATCCGCTTGGCGGGCTTGGGACAATTGGTTCCATCATGAGCAGCAGGCTGCGGGCGATCGCCCGCGACACCGTTGAGATCTCGGAGCGAGGTTCCTACTCCACCGCAACGGGTGAGGTCTCTATCGCCGTCACACCCGCCGTGTCGGGGACACGGCTCCACTTGCCCGAGGACGCGTTGTCCTTGCCCGCGCAAGGGGAAACGGCTCGGGTGGACGTGACGAACGAGTCCACTTTGGAGGCTGCGCGCAGGCTCGGTGGCGACATCGCCTGCCTGGTCTTCGCTTCCGCGCGCAACCCCGGTGGTGGGTTCCTGAACGGTGCCCAGGCACAGGAGGAGAGCGTCGCGCGGGCGTCGGCGCTCTACCCCTGTCTGCTCGCGGCCGGTGACTTCTACCGGTACCACCGCGCGCACGACGACCTCACCTACAGCGATCGCGTGATCTACTCGCCTCGGGTGCCGGTCTTCCGTGACGACAAGGGAACGCTGTTGCCCGAGCCGTACGAGGTCTCGTTTCTGACGGCCGCGGCGCCCAACCGGTCCGCGATCGTGCGGAACCAGCCCGAGCGGGCCGACGGCATTCCCGCCGCGTTGTTGCGGCGGGCTGTGAGGGTGCTGCACGTCGCTGCGGCGCACGGGCACCGGCGGCTCGTGCTGGGAGCCTGGGGTTGTGGGGTCTTCGGCAACGACCCGGTGGTCGTCGCGGAGACGTTCCGGACCGCGCTGCGCGACAACCGGTACTTCGACCACGTCGTGTTCGCGGTGCTGGACAGGCAGAAGGGCACGCCGACGCTGGCGGCTTTCGCCGAGGCCCTCACCGGGTGAGGGCCTCGGCGGTTCAGTCGACCTCGGTGAACCCGTCCGGGATCTGGGTCTTGAGCTGGGCGAGGTTCTCCGGCGTCGGCGGCAGCCACGTCACGTCGTACGGCGTTGCCCCGTCCTGCACGAGGATCCAGCGCATCGGGAGGTAGGTGGTGGCGTCCACCCACATCTCGACCGCGGTTTCCGCTTTGCGTTCCGCGATGTGCAGCCGCACGGTCTGCGTTCCGTTGATCGGCTCGCCCGGCCCGGTCACGGTGATGCGGCCGTCCCGGATCGCCTTCTGGATCTTCTCCGGCGTCCAGACCTCGTCGTCCGGGGTCTCGCCGGGCTTGGCGCGGTAGGTCCGCGTGCGGTGGTCGACGAAGACGTCCCCGGCGGCCGAACGGCTCAGGTCCACGATCGTCCTGCCGTCCGCGGAGGCCCGGTAGCGGAACGCGCTGCCGTCGGCGGCGTGCCACCGTTCGCTCAGCCCGCGCTCGCCCGGTTCGAAGTACTTCTCGCCCTCGCCGGCCGGCGCCTGTTCGTGGATCACCATGCCGCGCACGCCGTCGAGGGCGGTGTTCGTCCGCTCCAGCACCTGCGCGACCTCCACGGGTGCGGCGGGCTGCTCGGCGGGCACCAGGACGACGGCGGCCGCGGCGGCGGCGACCAGCGGAACCACGAGCCACGGCCAACGCCGCCGGGACTGCCCGCGCCTGACCGAGGCCAGCAGCTCGGCCGGGTTCGCGGTCACGTTCGCGACCTCGGCGCGCAGCACGGTGCGCACGTCGTCGAGCAGTTCGTTGTCAGACACCATGAACGTTCTCCGTGATCTTCTCGCCCAGCAGCTCCCTCAGCCGGGCGACCGCCCGGCTCGTGTGCGCTTTGACGGTTCCTTCGGAAGTCCGCAGCGCCTCCGCGGTCTCCGCCACCGACAGCTCCGCGAAGAACCGCAGCACGACCACCTCCCGTTGCCGTCCGGGCAGCCTCGCCAGCGCCCGCCGCACCGCGTCGCGATCGGCCACCGTGTCGGCGGGATCGCGGCCGCCGGTCACGACGCCGGCGTTGGTCAGCTCCTGTTCGGACACCCGTCTGCGGGCCCGCCGCCACCGGTCGCGCGCCAGGTTGACCAGCACCTGCCGGATGAACGCCTCCGGTGCCGTGTGGACGGACGTCCAGCGCGTGGCCAACCGCATCAGCGCTGTCTGCAGGATGTCCTCGGCATGACCGACGTCCCCCACCAGCAGCACCGCGGTGCGCAGCAGCGCGGTCGACCGGTCGAGCACGAACCGGTCGAAGTCGGCGCTCAGTTCTCGTTGCACACCCAGGTAGACGACCCCCTTCAGGTCTCGGTTGACATGGGGCAGTCAGGTTGACGTGGGCAGCATGCCGCTCATGGCCACCGACCCCGTGCGCCCCCTCGGAGACCGTCACCTTCCTCGATCAGGCCTCTGACCTGCAGTGAGCCACTTTGATGCCAAGCTGAGCCAGAAATGCTTGCCGGTGGTGCCACCGTGTGCCATAGTGGTGCCATGGATCTGACCCCGTACGTGGCTTCTCTCGGCCGCGAACTGCTCACCGCCGTCGAGACCGGCGGTGACGAGGCGAACGCGTTGGTCGAGCGGTTGACCGTGTCGATGGAGTCGGCGATTCGGCTGGCGCTGCTCGAAGCGCTCTCCGCCGCCGCCGACGAGATCACCGCGGACCTGGCGCCGGACTCGGTGCAGGTGCTGCTGCGGGGCCGGGATCCCAAGTTCGTCGTGACGCGCCGGCCGGCCGAACAGCCGGTCGCCGCTGCGCCGGAACCCGTCGCGGCGCCCGCCGAGGACGTGGCCGGCTTCGAGGACGGCGCCACCGTCCGGATCAACGTCCGTCTTCCCGAACAGCTCAAGGCCGCGATCGACGAGGCCGCCGCGAAAGAGGGCCGTTCGGCCAACGCGTGGCTGGTGCGTGCCGCGTCGGCTCAGCTGAGCCCGAAGCGCGAGGCCGGCCCCGAAACGGTCGTCGGAGGCATTCCCGCCTCCCAGCGTTTCGTCGGCTGGGTCCGCTAACCACCGCACCTGCACCACATCGCCCCGACCTGCGGGGATGTTCTTCCACCACCTTCTGAGGGGACAGCCATGCCTGAATTCGACACGCCACAACCGATTTCCGTACTGCTCGACGTCTACGCGGGCTACGTCCAGATCGTCGCGAGCGACCGCGCCGACACCAAAGTCGACGTGCGCCCGTCCGACCCGTCCGACTCCTCGGACATCGAGGCCGCGCAGAAGACCCGCGTCGACTACTCCGACGGCACGCTGATGGTCCGCGGGCCGAAGCGGACGTTCGACTTCTCGAAGAAGACCAGGTCGGTCGACATCGTGATCGAGTTGCCGACTGGGTCCAAAGTGGACGTCGACGTGACGGCGGGCAGCACCCGCACCACCGGTGTGCTGGGCGTGACCGAGGTCGACATGTCCGCGGGCAACATCCACCTCGACCGGACCGGCCCGCTGAAGGTGGACACCGGCGCGGGGCAGGTCAACGTCGGCGCGGTCAAGGGCAACGCCGAGGTCAAGACCGGCAGCGGCCACATCCGCATCGGCACGGTCGACGGCGGGCTGGTCGTCAAGAACTCCAACGGTCACATCGAGGTCGGCTCGGTCACGGGCGAACTGCGGGCCCGGTCGGCCAACGGCGACATCAACGTCGAACGGGCCGGTGGTGTCGTGGACGCCAGGACCGCCATGGGATCCATCGGCGTGGGTGAGGTCGTCCGCGACACCGTCACGCTGAACACCGCGATGGGGGGCATCGAGCTCGGGATCGCCCAGGGGACCGCCGCGTGGCTCGACGCCAAGACCGGGTTCGGCCGCGTCACCAACACGCTCGAGGGCAGCGACGGGCCCGGCAACTCCGCCCAAACCGTCAAGGTCACCGCCCACACGTCCTTCGGCGACATCTCCGTCCGCCGTGCCTGAGGGGAACTCCATGAACGCGATCAAGGCAACCGGACTGCGCAGGTCCTACGGTGACAACGAAGTGCTCAAGGGCGTCGACCTGAACGTCCAGCGCGGCACCGTCTTCTCGCTGCTCGGCGCGAACGGCGCCGGCAAGACCACCATGGTCAAGATCCTGTCCACGCTCATCAGGGCCGACGGCGGCAGCGCGACCGTCGCGGGCCACGACGTGGCGAACGACCCCGACGCGGTCCGCGCCGCGATCGGCGTCACCGGCCAGTTCTCCGCCGTCGACAACCTGATGACGGGCCGGGAGAACCTGAAGCTGATGACCGACCTGCACCACCTCGGCCGGGCGGAGGGCAGGGCCAAGGCCGAGCAGCTGCTGGAGAAGTTCGACCTGGTCGACGCGGCGGACAAGTCCGCGTCCACCTACTCCGGCGGCATGCGGCGCCGGCTCGACCTCGCCATGACGCTGACGGGTTCGCCGGAGGTGATCTTCCTCGACGAGCCGACGACGGGTCTCGACCCGCGCAGCCGGCGCGGCATGTGGGAGATCGTGCGGCGGCTCGTGGCGGACGGCGTCACGATCTTCCTCACCACCCAGTACCTGGAGGAGGCCGACGAGCTCGCCGACCGGATCGCGGTGCTGGACCAGGGAAAGATCGTGGCCGAGGGCACCGCGGACGAGCTCAAGCGCCGCATCCCCGGTGGCCACGTGCTCCTGCAGTTCACCGATCCCCGGCACCTCGAGAGCGCCACGCGGATCGTGAGCAACGCGACCCGTGACGGTGAGGCGCTCGCCCTCCGCGTGCCTAACGACGGCAGCGTCCGTTCGCTCAAGGCACTGCTCGACCGGCTGGACGACAACGCGGTCCTGGTCGACTCGCTCAGCATGCACACGCCCGACCTCGACGACGTCTTCCTCGCCCTCACCGGCGACTCCGAGAAGGTGACCCAGCCATGACCTGCGCCCCGACCCGATTCGTTCTGGCGGACTCGGCGACGATGGTGCGCCGCAACCTCAAGCGGATGATCCGCTACCCGTCGATGACGTTCCAGCTGCTGATCATGCCGGTCGTCTTCCTGCTGCTGTTCGTCTACGTCTTCGGCGGCACGCTCGGCGCCGGCCTCGGCGGACCGTCCGGCGGGCGCGCGGAGTACCTCAACTACGTCACGCCGACGATCATCCTGATGGCGATCACCGCGGCGGTGCAGGGCACGTCGATCTCGATCGCGATGGACATGACCGAGGGCATCGTGGATCGCTTCCGCACCATGGCGATCGCTCGCGTCTCCGTCCTCACCGGACACGTGGTCGGCAGCCTGGTCCAGACGATCCTCGCCATGTCGTTCGTCTTCGGTGTCGCGGTGGCGATCGGTTTCCGGCCGCAGGCGAACCTCGTCGAATGGCTCGCGCTGGCCGGTCTGCTGGTGTCCATGGCGTTCGCGCTCATCTGGTTCTCCGCCGCGCTCGGACTGGCGAGCAAGTCGGTCGAGTCGTCCAGCAACATCGGCCTGCCGCTGATCCTGCTTCCGTTCTTCGGCAACGGTTTCGTGCCCACCGACTCGATGCCGACCGCACTGCGCTGGTTCGCCGAGTACCAGCCGTTCACCCCGTTCATCGACGCCCTGCGCGGCCTGCTGATGGGCACGCCGATCGGCAACAGCGGTTACATCGCCTTCGCCTGGTGCGTCGTCATCGGTGTCGGCGGCTACCTCTGGTCCAAGAAGCTCTTCAACCGCGAATCCACCCGCTGAAGGAGTCACTGATCATGCAGCACGGCCTTCCCATGGAACGCGACGTGAACCCGTTCGACCCGCCCAGCCGGATCACGGAGCTGCGCTCGGCCCGCCCGATCAGCCCGATGCTCTTCCCCGACGGCCACGAGGGCTGGCTCGTCACCGGCTACGACGCGGTCCGGCAAGCTTTAGCGGACACCAGGTTCAGCAACCGGCAGGACCTCGGCATCCTCCACGTCCCGTTCCCCACTCCCGGAATGCCCGAGCAGACCGAACCTTCCCCGCAGACGCCGGGACTGTTCATCAGCATGGACCCGCCGGACCACACCCGGTTGCGGCGCAAGCTCACCGGGGCGTTCACCGTCAAGCGGATGAAGGCTCTGGAAGAAGGCATCATCGAGATCACCGAGCGGCAGCTGGACGAGCTGGCGAGCCTCACCCCGCCGGTCGACCTGGTCAAGGAGTTCGCGCTTCCGGTGCCGTCACTGGTGATCTGCGAGATGCTCGGTGTCCCTTACGCGGACCGCGAGACCTTCCAGTTCAACTCCTCCAAGTTCATGGAGCGGGAGGTGAACCTGGAGGACAAGATGGCCGCGTACATGGCGATCAACACCTACCTGGCCGAACTGGTCATCGGCAAGCGCGCCGAGCCCGTCGACGACATGCTGTCCGACCTGGCCAGGGACGAGGACCTCGGCATCGAGGAACTCGTCGGCATGGCCTTCCTGCTGCTGCTCGCCGGCCACGAGACGACGGCGAACATGCTGGCACTGGGGACGTTCGCGTTGCTGGAGCACCCGGACCAGCTGGCCGAGCTGCGCGCCAATCGTGAGCTGATCCCCGACGCCGTCGAGGAACTGCTGCGCTACCTGGCGGTCGGCGACATCTTCTTCCGGTACGCCGCCGAGGACATCGAGTTCTTCGGGGAGACGATCCGCGAGGGTTCGACGGTCATCCTGTCGCTGCTGGCGGGCAACCACGACTCCGCGCGGTTCGAGAACGCCGACCAGCTGGACGTGCACCGCAACGCCCGCGGGCACCTGGCGTTCGGGCACGGCATCCACCAGTGCCTCGGTCAGCAGCTGGCCCGCATCGAGATGCGCGCCGGGTTCGAGGGGCTGCTGCGCCGGTTCCCGGACCTCCACCTCGCGGTTCCCGCCCGTGAGGTGAAGCTCAGGACCGACATGAACATCTACGGCGTGCACGCCCTGCCGGTCAGCTGGGCGTGATCAGAGGCCGGGTGCGCCATGGGCACCCGGCCTCCGCGGCTGCGAACCTCAGACGGTGAAGCCGCCGTCGGCATTGATGCTCGCGCCGGTGACGTACGCACCGGCATCGCCCGCCAATGCCGCCACCAGCTCGGCGATCTCCGCCGGCTGTCCGTAGCGTCCCAACGCGGTCAGTCCGCGAATCGTGTCCGCCATCGGCCCGTCCGCCGGGTTCATGTCCGTGTCGGTGGGGCCGGGGTTGACGATGTTCGCGGTGATGCCCTGGGGACCCAGCTCACGCGCAAGTCCTTTGGTCATCCCGATGAGCGCCGTCTTGCTCGCCGAATACAGGGCGAAGCCGGGAAACGGCGCGTAGACCGCGACGTTGCTGCCGATGCTGATGATCCGGCCACCCTCACGCATGTGCCGTGCCGCCGCGCGTGCCGCGAGGTACGGCGCGCGCACGTTCACGGCCATCGTGTGGTCGAACTCTTCTCTCCCAAGCTCTTCCAGTGGTCCTACCTGGAACACGCCCGCGTTGTTCACGAGCACGTCGAGCCTGCCGAACTCGGCGGCGGTCTCTTCCACCGCCGTGACAACGGCATCGGGGTCGGCGCTGTCCGCCTGGATGGCGAACACGTTGTCCGGCTTGGTGTTCTGGTACGTCACCGCGACACGTGCGCCCAGAGCGGCGAGCTTCTCGGCCACCGCCGCCCCGATGCCGCGGCTCCCGCCGGTGACGAGAGCCGCTTTCCCTGCAAGTGATCCCATGCCGATCAGCCTGGCGGAATCCCCGCCGGGGTTCTGGCGGGAATCAGACCGTCAGTTGCTGCCTCGGGTGTACGCCCACGCGGTGCGGTTGAGGGTGTCCTCGACCCCGGTGAAGCCCTCGTTGGGGTTGAGCACGTCCTCGGTGAAGTCGACGTCGATGTCGTCCGCGGTGCCACCGATGCCGTCCGGCCCGACGGCGAACATCACCTTCGGGTTGCCGCCCTGGTCCATGATGCTGGGCACCTCGTTGAACTGGTCCAGGTGCCAGCTGCCGGACATGTGCCCCGCCTCGTGCGCGGTGACGTTGCCGATCGCCCTGCCGATGAACGCGACGCGGTTGCTCGCCGGGGTGATGTACCTGTTCAGCGAGGCGCTCGACTGCGCGGCGGGTGAGCTGAGGATGTCCAGCAGCACCAGCGCGGTCTCCTCCTTGCCGAAGTTGCCGGCGTCGATCGACTGCGCGATGCCGATGGTCTGGATGCCGGACTCGGCGATCGAGCCGCCGACGACGATCCTGCTGACGTTCGGCTGTCCCCACGGGTCCGCGTGGTCGCGGCTGTTGAGGACGCGCACGGCGAACCGCTTGTTGGTGCCCTTCGCGGCCAGGTCGTGCTCGATGTTCTCGCGCACGGTCGCGACCACGGAGTCGATCACGGCGTTCTCGTCGGCGTCGGTGAGTCCCCAGCCGGGCAGGAACTTCTTCAGCGGTGAGAGGTCCCGGTTGCCACCGGTGCCGGGCTCCGGCGCGTAGATCCGGGTGTTGACCCGCGCGCCGTCGAAGTCGAGGAAGATCGACAGCACCTCTGGCCGCTGGTTGAGCTCCGAGCCGGGGCGGTAGACCTCGACGGTGACGTCGTAACGGCCCTCGCCGTTCTCCACGCCGACGGTGTAGCGCCCGTCCCTCGGTGCCACGAAGTCGGCGACCGCGTTGCCGCCGGCGGGCATCGGGGAGTTCTCGGCGTACAGGAAGCTGATGTCCTGCGACGAACCGAAGACCTCACGGCCCGCCGGGTCGTGGACCATCACCCTGGTCGCCTTGCCCGCCGCGGACGCGCCGAGCACGTCGCCCGCCTTCAGGTCGACGGAGAAGAAGTCCTCGTCCGCCTGGCCGTCGCCGGTCGCGATGGTCAGGTCGTACAGGCCTTCGGTGCCGGCCCTCTTGCCGGTGCCCGGCTTCATCGGGTCGGACGGGATCGCGCCGGGGCCTGCCGCCGCGACCATCACGTAGACGTCCTGCCCGATGGGCACGAAGACCCGCAACCGGCTGTCGGTGGTGCCGACGAGGTTGTCGTTCTGGGTGATGAGCACGCCGTTCGCGTCGTACGAGGCGAGGAACGTGTCCAGGTCACCGGTCGGCGTGTTCGTCCCGACGGTCGCGTACACGCCGGTCGTGCCACCGGACAGCTTGTAGAAGTCGTGGTCGCCGGAGCCGTCGCCACCGCTGCCGTACGGGCCGTCGCCGATCGTGCCGCTGGTGTGCAGGGCCCTGCCGCGCGCGGGCACACCGGTGTCGCTCCCGAGCGGGATCGCGTCGTTGACCTCGGCGAACGGCGGCACCGCCGGGATGGTGGGGTCGGTCGCGAGGTCACCGGTGAGCGTGAGCTTCGGGTTCTTGCCCCGGCCGGTGCCGAACCCGGCCACGTGCTCGGCCTTGGCAGGCGTGTCGTTGCCGCCCTGCGCGCCCGCCGCCTCTTTCTCGTTGTACGCCAACGGCTGGCCGGCGGTGCGTGCCTTCGCGGCCGCGCGTGCCTGCTTGCGGGATTCCCGGTTGTGGTGCACCGCGGCCCAGTCGATCCGGGCCTCTGGCGGCAGGAAAGCCAGCATCGGATCGGGCTGGCTCACCTGCACCGCCGGCTCAGCGGCGGACTGACCGCCGACGACGAGCGACAACGCCACACCTGCGGCGAGGACGCCCAGGAGTTGTTTACGCATGTGAAATTCCCCCAGTTCGGTCTACAACCGAGGAAACCAGCGCCGCGCACGCCCGACGAGCCTTTTGGGAACCCTTTGTCCACTTTCGGACATCTGGCCGCCTGGGGTCAGACGGCGGCCTTGCTCTTGCTGCGCAACGGCGCCGCGACCTCGTCCAGGTACTCCAGCACGTACCCGTACGAGCGGAACAAGCCGCACTGCGCATAGGAGATCCCGCGCTGCCGGCAGAACTCGCTCACGATCACCTGCGCGTGCCGCAGGTGCGGCCGCGGCATGCTCGGGAACAGGTGGTGCTCGATCTGGTAGTTCAACCCGCCGAGCAGGATGTCCACGAACCAGCCACCGCGGATGTTGCGCGACGTCAGCACCTGCTTGCGCAGGAAGTCGAGCGAGTGCCCCGCCGACAGCACCGGCATGCCCTTGTGGTTGGGGGCGAACGAGATTCCCATGTAGAGGCCCCACAAAGCCTGGTGCACCAGGACGAAGGCGATCGCGTACACGGGGGACAGCATCCAGAACACCACGCCGAGGTACACCACGACGTTCGCGATCATCAGGAACCGCTCGCGGCCCGAGTGCTTGATCGAGTGCCAGTGCAGCGCGAAGCCTTCGAGCAGCAGCAGCGGGAAGAACAACGCGGCCTGGTGCGAGGCGATCCACCGCAACGGCCCGCGCTTGGCCTCACCCTGGCGCTGCGTGAACGCGAGCACCGAGATGTCCACGTCGGGGTCCTCGTCCTCGTGGTTCGGGTTGGCGTGGTGCCGGTTGTGCTTGCCGACCCACCAGTCGTAGCTGACGCCGACCAGCCCGCTGTGGGTGTATCCGGTGATCTCGTTCCACCTCTTGGAGGCGAAGATCTGCTTGTGGCCGGCGTCGTGCCCGATGAACGCCAGCTGCGTGGTCATCACGGCGAGCACCGCGGCCACCGCGAGCTGCCACCACGAGTCCCCGACCAGCACGAATGCCACCCACGCTCCCGCGTAGACCAGCAGGTTCGCGGTGATCCGAGCGATGTAGTAACCACGCCGCCGAGCAAGCAGTCCTGCCTGCTTGATCTCGGTGGACAACTGGGCGAAGTCGCTCGCCTGCCGGAGTGCCATTCGCGCAGAATGCCAGATCCCCTCCACGACGCCGTGCACACGTGATGAAGTCGCCGCCAACCGCACAAGTCGCCCCGGCGCCGACACGATGGAGTGATCATGATCGACATCTCCGGCGAGCCGCCCGCAGAGAGGGTCGGAAGTCGTGGTCGACCACGCGACCGTCCTCGTCGCGGGCTCGGCGCCGGGATGCTCCACAAAGGATGTTCGCGCGGGTTCTCGGGTGACATGGCGCGCGGCTCCGGGGTCGCCGATCCGCCGGTGCTGAACCCCCGACGGCATCCGTTCTGCTTGGGACTAAAGGGAAACCAGGCAGAACGGGTGCCCGGCCGGGTCCGCGTAGACGTGGAACTTGTCGCTGTCGTCCAGTTTCCGCGCACCCAGCTCAAGCACCTTCTCGCCGGCCGCTGTCAGGTCGTCCACGCGGACGTCGAAGTGCATGTGCGCCGACTCCCGCGGCCACCGCGGTGGTTGCCAGCTCTCGACCCGTGCGAACGCGACGCCGGGGCGGTCGGGGGCGTCGCCGATGACGACCCAGCCGGGGTCGTCCTGGACCCGGATCATGCCGAGCAGCTTCTCGTAGAACTCCGCGAGGGCCCGCGGATCAGGGCAGTCGATCACCAGGCCGTGCCATCGTCCGATCATGCGCGGGAGCGTGACACCGCATGAGGACAGCGACTGCCCTGATTGCCCCGGTCTTGGTGAAGGCCGAATGGGTGGGTCGGGCCGTCATTCGGGCACAACACCCAAAATGACGCAACAAAACAACTCTCTGCTGTATCTGTGTCACTGAGGGCAACATCGTCCCTCTCTGACGCAGGACATGGGGAGTTCGCGTTGAAGAAATCGATTCTCGCCGCAGGGCTGGCGGCCGCCGTGGGTGTCACCACGGCGACCGTGCCTCCGGCAATGGGGGAGACCACCAGTGCGCCGCAACAGGTCAACGCTGGTGGTCTGACGACAACGGTCACGTTGATCACGGGTGACCTCGTGCACGTGGCCAACGGGCAGGTGCGGACGCAGGCCGCGAAAGGCCGTGAGGGCGTCCGTTTCCACCACTACACCGACGACCGGGGCGACCTGCACGTCATCCCGCTCGACGCCCAGCCGCAGATCTCGGCGGGGACGCTCGACCAGCGGCTGTTCGACGTCTCGCTGCTCGCGCGCTCTGGTTACGACGACGCGAACCGCACCACGATCCCGTTGATCGTCCAAGGCGGCGCGGGGTTGCGTTCGGCGGACGCGAAGCCGTTGCCCAGCATCGACGCCCACGCCGTCACCGCCGACAAGTCGGGCGGGTTCTGGTCGGCGGCGCGGACGACCGGCGCGGCCAAGGTGTGGCTCGACGGCCGTCTCACCGCCTCGCTCGACCGCAGCGCCGCGCAGATCGGCGCACCGCAGGCGTGGCAGCAGGGCTTCACCGGTTCCGGCGCCACGGTCGCCGTGCTCGACACCGGCATCGACGTCACACACCCCGACCTGCAGGGCTCCGTGGTGGAGGAGAAGAACTTCACCCCGGCCGCCACCACCGACGACAAGTTCGGCCACGGCACCCACGTCGCCTCGACGATCACCGGTGACGGCAAGTACAAGGGCATCGCGCCGGACGCCAAGCTCTTCAACGGCAAGGTGCTCGACGACAACGGCGGCGGCAGCGAGTCCGGTGTCATCCAGGGCATGGAGTGGGCCGCGGGCAAGGCCGACGTCGTCAACATGAGCCTCGGCACCAACAGCCCCAGTGACGGCACCGACCTCGTGTCGCAGGCCGTCAACCGGCTCACCGCGGAGCACGGCGCGTTGTTCGTGGTCTCCGCCGGCAACTCCGGCGGCCCGGTCGCCTCACCCGCGGCCGCCGACTCCGCGCTGACCGTCGGCGCCGTCGAACGCGACGACAAGCTGGCGGGCTTCTCCAGCCGCGGCCCGCGCACCGGTGACGGCGCCATCAAGCCGGACATCACCGCGCCCGGCGTGGACATCGTCGCGGCGAAGGCGAAGAACGGTGTCATCGGCACCCCGGTCGACGAGGGTCACGTGGCCCTGTCCGGCACGTCGATGGCGGCACCGCACGTCGCGGGCGCCGCGGCGATCCTCGCGGCGAAGAACCCCGCGTGGTCCCCGGCGGAGATCAAGACCGCGCTGATGAACAGCGCCAAGCCCTACGCCGACTCCGGCGTCTTCGACCAGGGCGCCGGACGCGTCGACGTGGCCCGCGCGGTCACCACGAGCCCGGCCACCACTCCGGCCAGCGTCAGCTTCGGCACGGCCCAGTGGCCGCACGACGACGACCAGCCGATCACCAAGAAGATCACCTACCGCAACACCGGCACCGAGCCGCTCACGCTCGACCTGAGCATCGCCGAGCAGAAGCCGGCGGCGGCCGGCCTGTTCAGCGTGTCCCCGGCGAAGCTGACGGTCCCGGCGGGCGGCACCGCGGAGGCGTCGGTCACCGCCGACACCCGCGTGGCAGGCCCGGACGGCCTCTACGGCGCCGCGGTCGTCGCCTCCAACGGCGTCCGCGTGCCGATCGGCGTGCACAAGGAGCAGGAGAGCTACGAGCTCACGCTCAACCACATCGGCCACGACGGCAAGCCCGCCGACGCGTGGCGTTATCTGCTGCTCGGCCACGACGGACGCACCTTCCTGAGCGGCGCCGCCCCGACCGGCACGGCGAAGCTCCGGCTGCCCAAGGGCCGGTACTTCGTGACCACGTACTTCGACACGGTCTCCCCGGACCCGAACGTGCGCCGCAAGCTCACCGTGGCCTACGAACCGTCCGTCGAGTTCACCGGCGCCAAGACCATGACCTTCGACGCCCGCACCGCCTCCGAACCGTCGATCACCGTCGACAACAAGGAGGTCACGCAGGCGAGCGGGTCGTTGTCCGTGCAGATCACGACCCCGCAGTTCGGGTTCGGCAGCGGCTGGGGCACGCGCGACTGGAAGGACTTCTACGTCCACCCGTCCGCCACGTCGGACGCGGCCTTCACGTGGTCCGCCGGCAGCGTGTTCGCCAAGCAGAACGCCGAGGGCGGCTTCTACGGCAGCCCGAACCAGTTCCACTCGCAGACCGCGGGCAAGGAGCGGCTGCCCGCCGCCATCGAGCAGCACGACCGCGAACGGGACATGGCCAAGGTCGAGGCCACGCACAAGGCCCGCGTCCCCGGTTCGTCCGGCGGCCGCAACAACGGCGTCTACGGCCCGTTGCCGTTCAAGCTGACCGAGTACTACACGCCCGGTATCGCGTGGAGCCGGTGGCTGGTCGAGGACGTCGACCCGAACACGCCGCCGTCCATCATCGACGACGCGAACCTGAAGACGTTCCGGCGTGGCGCCAAGAGCGCCGAGCAGTGGAACACCGCGGTGTTCGGCCCGGGCTTCCCCGCGGTCCAGGCAGAGAGGACCTCGGCGTGGGGCGCTCGGCTGGGCGACCAGCTGTTCGTGCAAACGCCGCTGTTCGCCGACGGCACCGGTGAGCACTCGGCGATCGACTTCGGCGCCAGCACCGGCAGCACCAAGCTGACCGCGAACGGCAAGGTCGTCGCCGAATCCACGGTGCCGGGCAACCTGTTCGCCCCGGTGGTGCCCGCGGCGAAGACCACCTACCAGCTGCACGCCGAGGGCAACCGCGTCCCGCTGTCGTCGAAGGTGACGGCGGACTGGACGTTCACGTCCGAGACCGTCGCGGGCGACAAGCCGAAGGTGCTGCCGTTGCTCGCGGTCCGCTTCGAACCGAGGCTCGACGACCACAACCAGGCCAAGGCCGGCAGCGTGCTCACGATCCCGGTGACCGTGCAGCGCAACGGTGCCAAGGCCGACGTCACCGACGTCCGCACGCCGCAGGTCCAGGTCTCCTACGACGGGGGCAGGACGTGGCAGCGGGCCCTCGTGTTCAAGGCGGGGGACAGGTGGCTGCTCACGCTGGTGCACCCGAAGGACGCCAAGTCGGTGTCCTTCAAGGCGAAGGTGAGCGATGCCAACGGATCTGTCGACCAGACGGTCGTCCAGGCGTACACGCTGAAGTGACGCGCTGAGAACGAACGGAGGAGCAGGCCGGCTTTTCAGCCGGTCTGCTCCTCTGCTTCTGCCGGCTGGATCTGGCACAGTTGCGGCAAGCAGTAGCGGTACGTCGGCCGCCAGCACCAGGCGCCGGGATCGCCTACCGCGGGCCAGGGGTTCAAAAGTGCAGCACCCGGTCAGCCCCAACCACCGTTACCGGTGTTCCGCCGGACGGGAAGGAGACGATCCGAGGTGCCGCAGATGCCACCCAGTGCCGACGACTGGAACCTCGACCGCATGAGGTTCGCGGCCGATGCCGAGAAGGCGCTCGCGTCCGGCCGGTCACCCCGGCGCGATCACGGCGCACCGCTCGGGCCACTGGCCCAGCAGTTCGCCACGCTGACCTACTCCCTGCTCGACGCCACCACGGCGGGGGAGGTGCTGCAGCAGGTCGTCGACGCGGCGGTGCAGGTCGTGCCCGGCGCGGACCTGGTCAGCATCACCCTGCGGTCACGGGACGGGAAGTTCCACACCCCGGTGGAGACCGACAAGGTCGCGATCGATCTCGACCAGCTGCAGTACGACCTGCTGGAAGGCCCCTGCCTCGACGTGGCGGATCCGACGGGCCCCGCCGTCGCTGCCGCGTCCGATCTGGCCACCGCGCCGTCCTGGCCGCGGTTCGGCCCGGCGGCAGCCGAACGCGGCATGGGTGCGGTGTTGTCCACGGCACTGCTGCCCGACGTCCAGTCACCGCGGTTGTCCGGCGCGCTGAACATCTACTCCCGTGAGCGGGGCGGCCTCGACCAGACGGACCAGGCGGTCGCGTTGCTGCTGGCCACGCACGCGTCCCTGGCGCTGGCACACACCGAGGCCGTCGACAGCGCCACCCTGCAGGCCGAGCAGTTGCGCCGCGCGATCAACTCCCGCGACGTCATCGGGCAGGCCAAGGGGATTCTCATGGCCCGTCGCGGGCTGAGCGCCGACGAGGCGTTCGACCTGCTGCGCCGCTCCTCCCAGCACCTCAACGTCAAGCTCGTCCAGCTCGCCGAGATCGTCGCGAGCCGCCACGACGAGCTGGATCTGCCCTGATCCACTGAGGCCGTGAAGTGCGAAGACCCGGCGGGGTTCGTAGGCTGGAAGTCGACGCATGACCGTCGGCCAGAGGAAAGCTGTTGGACGGGCAACGCCGAAACCGGCTCATACAGCAGGTGCTCAAGTGCAGGACGGCGTCAGGGCGTGCGGAACTGGGACAGGCCCTCAGCGCCGTGTGCGTGCGCGTGCTGCCGGACGTCGACGGCGCGGCACTGGTCTTCTACAGCGAATCCCGTGCTCAGGAGCTGGTCGGTGCCAGCGATCCGTGGGCGGCGGGCATCGAGGAGGCGCAGTACACCCTGGGTGAAGGGCCGGGCTTCGCGACGGTGGCGGCCCGCGGCCCTGTGCTGGTTCCGGACCTGAGCGTCGACGAGGTGCGGTGGCCCGTGTTCGCCGGGACCACACAGGATGAAGGACTCGCGGCCGCGTTCTACTTCCCGTTGCAGGTCGGCGCGATCCTGCTCGGCACGCTCGGGCTGTACCGCCGCAGGCCAGGGGTGCTACCCGCCGAGTTCGTCTTCGAAGCGGCGTTGCTCGCCGATCTGGCGTCTCACATGCTGCTCATCCAGAACGAGCGGATGGGCAGGGAAGAACAGATCTGGTTGGAGACGTCGTACCAGGACGTCAACATGGCGACCGGAATGCTGGCCGCCCAGTTGCGGATCAGTCTGGAGGACGCGTTCCTGCGGTTGCGGGCGCACTCCTTCGCCGCGGACAGGTCGGTCGTGGACGTGGCCGGGGACGTGCTGGCCCGGCGGCTTCCGCTCGATCAGCTGACCGACTGACCTGCCGCGGACCCGTGGTGCGCATCCGTGGTGATCCGGTCTAGGTTCGTACCTGATGCCGGAACGGGTTGGGCTGACCGCGCGACCCCTGGTCAGGGGACGGGTGTGGACGGGCGGAGTCGGGATCGGCTCGCGCGGGCGGTGGAGGAGTTCACGTCCGCGGTCTCCGGGCGCGCGGCGCTGGCACAGGCGTTGTGCGCCGCCTGCCTGCACGTCCTGCCGGGTGTGGACGCCGCGGCGTTGACCTTGCGCGCCAACGCCCGCGCCGAGGAGATGGTCGGCGCCAGCGACGAGTGGGCCGCCCGGCTGGAGGAGATCCAGTACACCCTGGGCGAGGGACCTGGCGTGTCGGCGTTCAGGGACGCCACGCCGGTGCTGGTCGCCGACCTCGGTTCGGACGGCGTGCGGTGGCCGGGATTCAGCGCGGCGGCCGCGGTGGAAGGCCTCACGGCGATGTTCGCGTTCCCGCTTCAGGTCGGCGGCATCAGGCTCGGCACGCTCGACCTGTACCGCCGTCGCCCCGGCGGCCTGACCGCGCCGGCGACCGCCGATGCCGCGATGCTGGCGGACCTGGCGACCTACGCTCTGCTCGAGCAGAGCGAACAGGCCGACGAGGATCAGTTGCGGATGACGTTGTCGTACCAGGACGTGAACATGGCGACCGGCTTGCTGGCCGCACAACTGCGAATCAGCCTGGAGGACGCGTTCGCCCGGTTGCGCGCACACGCGTTCTCGTCGGGTCGATCGGTGCTGGACGTGGCGCGTGATCTGCTGGCCCGGCGCATCCCGCTCGACCGGCTCGCGGACTGACCTGTGCCACCAGCACCAGGCTGCGGTGGGTCGTATGCTGCGGGAGTGCCCCGTGCCCAGGATCAGATCGTCGTCATGTTGAGCGAGCTCACGGCGAACCTGGTCGACCGCCACGACGCCGAATCGGTTCTGCGCCTGGTCACCGCCGCGTGCGAGAGCCTGCTCTCCGCTTCGGCGACCGGGGTCTTGCTGGCCGATCCGCGTGGTGGGTTGAGCGTGGTGTCGGCGTCGGACGAGCGGGCGCGGTTCCTGGAACTGCTGCAGAGCCAGATCGACGAAGGCCCGTGCGTGGACTGCGTCCGTGACGACGCGATGGTCGCCTGTCCGGACCTGGAGGACGGCGCCGGCCGCTGGCCGGCGTTCACCCGTGCCGCGCTCGATGCCGGTTTCCGCGCGGTGCACGCCGTGCCGATGCGTCTGGCCGGTGATGCGGTCGGTGGTCTGAACGTGTTCTACGCGGCCGTGACCCCGTGGGAGGCGTGGCAGGAACGGCTCGGCCAGGTGCTGGCCGACCTGGCGGTGCTGGGCCTGTCGCAGGACGACGGCCCGGCGCGCACGCACCGGCTGGCCGAGCAGACCCTGACCACGCTCAACGACCGGGTGATGCTCGCGCACGCCATCGGCATGGTCGCGGGCGCGCTCGACACCAGCACGGACGAGGCCCGCCGACTCATCTTCGGTTACGCCGCAACGAATCGCGGCCTGGTCCGCGACGTGGCCCGCAAGCTCACCGGCGGAGACCTCGACGCGGCCGCGCTGCTCCAGGCCGCGGACGCGAGCTAGTCGCCCCAGTCGGGGTCCGCCCGTTGCTCGGCGGCGGCGTCGATGACGGCGTTGACCCGCGCGACCTCCGCCTCACGATCGGCATCGTCCTGCTGATCGCGCAACCGCTCCAGCCCGCCACCCCAGGCCTGCACGACACCCACGGCCTCGTGCAGCGCGGCACGCCTCGCGATCGCTTCGACGAGACGCCGCGCCGCAGCCGTGTCGCCGGAACCGCAGCCGGGTGAGGTCATGCCCTCACCCTCCTCTACCTCGGAGAGGATGGCGACCGTCCCGCGCGGCTCACTTGGCCCGAAGTGGCATGACACGCGACAGCACGGGCACCGTCGCGACGGCGACGACGGTGTGCATCGCGATCAACGCGAGGGAGTTCACCAAGGTGGCGCCCGCGGCGAGGACGCCCAGGTCCGGGATCCACGACAGCACGACGACGACAGGCACCAGGACGCGCAACACTCGCCGCGGGTCGCGGGCGGAGCGTCGCACGAGGTACCAGCCGAGCGTGCCGAGCAGGATGCCGATCACCGTGGCCGGCGCGTACTCCGCCAGCGCCAATCCCATGCGCTCGGCACCCGCGGGCACGAACTTGCCCGCCACCAGGGCGATCAGCGCGTTGACGACGATCGAGACGACCGCGGCACCGAGAAGGCCGACGACGACCTCCCCGGTACTCGGCGCGAGAGTCGAGGAGGGAGCGGGGAAGCTGGTGTCGGCCATGAGCCCGTCCTTGGGTAAGCTGAATTGCAAGCGGTCACTTGCAATCACCGTAGCCACGCGGTCACGCTGATGCAAGCGACCACTTGCATCGGCTGAGGATGGAGGAGGACGCGTGGCCAGCCGGGTGACCGACGAAACGGTGTTCGACGCGATGCTGGCGGTGATCGCCGAACAGGGCTACGAACGGGCGGCCACCCGCGCGATCGCCGACGCCGCCGGAATCAACGAGGCGACGCTGTTCCGCCGGTTCGGCTCCAAGGAGAACCTGCTGAGGCAGGCAGTTCGCCGCAACTTCGCGGGGTTCGCGCTCGACCTCGACGCACCGGGCGACGACGTGGCAGCCGACCTGCTCACGATCGTGACCTACTACTCGCGGCTCTATGAAACACGCGGAGGCGTGGTGCTCACCCTGATGAGGGAGGCGAAGTTCAGCCCGGAGGTGGCCGCGGTGCTCACCGAACCGGAGGCCCTGCTGGAACGGGTGGACGCGGTGATCCTGCACCACCAGCGCCGAGGCGCCCTCGTCACGGAGCCGCCACGGCACACGTTCTTCGCCCTGGTAGGCCCCGTGATGATGCGGTCGATCGCCCGGCGGGTCGATCAGCGAGCCACCCAGACGCCCGTCGATCCCGAGGCCGTCGTGCGGCGGTTCCTGCACGGGCACCGGCCCGATACCGGAGAATAGGTACGACAAAAGCAGAGAAGCAGGTCACAAAAACTGTGACCTGCTTCTCTGGAGTACGCCGCCAGGGACTCGAACCCCGGACCCGCTGATTAAGAGTCAGCTGCTCTAACCAACTGAGCTAGCGGCGCTTGTTTGTGTGCCGGAGCCTTGCTCGTTCCGACATCAAGAACGTTAGCACAGGGCATCCAACGGGTTTTCGCGCGGGGTCACCTGCCCTGCTCGACTCCGGTGTGGAGGAGCCACTGCGCCGCCGTGTAGGTCGGCATCACCCCGGCCGAGGCGACCTTCGCCGCGCGTCCTTTGAGGACGAACCGGCTGGCCCCGAGCAGTGCGTCCGACACCGCGAACAGTGCCGCACCACCGAAAACCCGTCGTGCGCCCGGTCCGCGGGCCGTCGACGCCGCGGCGACCATGGTGCCGAGCGTCAGCGCGTAGAGGCCGACTGGGCGTCCCATTGGTCCTGCTGCGCGGGCGAACGCGAAGGCGCCGGCGGCTGAGGCGGCCACGATCGGTACGACCGCCTTGCGGGAGCCTGGCCGGGACCGCCGGGCCAGCGCCGCGGTGTAACCGATGTGGGCCACCAGGAAGCTGAACAGTCCGGTGCGGAACGCTCGGTCCGAGTCGCCGAGCAGGGCCACGTCGCCTGCCCAGGAGCCGGCCAGGCCTACTGCCATGCCGGGGTCGCGGGGCGGGCTGGCCACCGCGAGGGCGGGCATCAGGGCCGTTTTGCTGATGGGACGCACGGCCTTGGCTCGCTGCACGGTCGCCGCGATCGAGTCCACGACCGCGGCAACCGCGTACGCCTGCTTCCTCATGAGCACCTCTCGCCGTCGAGGTGCTCAGGCTAGAACGTTCAGCTCGGGGTGAGTGCCGTGTCGTCGATCACGAACGACGTCTGCAGCGAGGCGTCCTCCACGCCGGTGAACTTGAAGGTCAGCGTGCCGAGCGTGGTGGTGCCCGCCGTGATCCGTGTCCACCGCCAGTGCGTCGGCGGTCTGGCTCTGGGGCTGGCGCACCGGTCTGGGTGAGAACGGCTGCGACCAGGGAACCTGCCGCGGCCAGCACGAGTGTGAGGGAGAGAATGAGTTCCCGGACGATCGTCAACAAGTACTGACTTGTTCACGCCCGACTATTGGTGGGCCTTTGTCGGACTTGCTGCCGCACATTCCTTGGTGGGCGTTGTTGTGCGTTTTGCGCCGAGAAGTCTGCGCAGTGCGGTTGGCGTGTGGCCGAGGTGTTCGCGCACCGTCCGGCACAGGTGCGCCTGATCGGCGAACCCGAGGTCGGCGGCGAGCACGGCGAGGCTGGGTTCCCCGTCCTCCAGCCGATCCAGCGCGCGGGAGACGCGCAGCCCGTTGCGGTAGCGGGTCAGCGACACCCCGAGCGCGCCGGTGAAGGCGCGGCTCAGCCGGTACGGCGAGACGCCCAGCAGCTCGGCGAGCGGAATCAGGCCCGCCGCGGCCGGGTGGTCGTCGCCGATCACCGCACGGGCCCTCGCCACCAGCACCTCGTCACCGCTGCCGGACGGCACCGGCGTGGTGACGACCCTCTGGACGGCCTGCGCCACCAGGCTCACCAGTTCCTCGGCCCCGTCGTCCCGGGCGGCCGCGAGAAGCCGGCGATGGGCGAGGTCGAGCCTGCTGTCGACGTACAGCGACGAACCGGCTAATCGCGGCGCCTCACCGGCCATCGCACGCCACAGGTCGGCTCGCAGGCTGATCGACGTGCACACGTCGCCACCGGCGGGATGCGAGAAGTGCTCCTCCTCGCCGGGTAAGCCGAGATAGCCCACCGTGCGGTCGAGATCGGTGCGGACACCCCGAACCCGGCGGCGGAACCCACCGCTGCGCACGAGCACGAGCCGCACGTCCTCGCGCGGCCGTTCCGTCGTCCAGCCGCGGTGGTCGTCGCGGCAGTCCACCTCGGACACGGTGAACTCCGGACGGGCCGCGAGGTCGATGAAGGAGAGCACCCCTTCAGGCTAGGGGCGGGGTCTGACAATTTTCGGCGCAAGGATGTTCAAGACCGGTGGACAGGTCGTGGCGGAGGCTGGTGCGCATCAACCCGGAAGGAGTCGAAATCATGCCCGCACTGGCCCAGCTCACCACGATCGTCCTCGACTGCGCCGACCCCGGCCCGCTGGCCGAGTTCTACCGCGCGGTCACGGGATGGGAGGTGACCTCCAGCGACGAGGACTCCGTCTACCTGGGCGGCGACGGCGTCCAGCTCGCCCTCGTCCGTGTGCCGGACCACCAGCCGCCCGCGTGGCCCGGCTCGGCCGGCACGCACCTCGACTTCCAGGTCGCCGACCTCGATCTCGCGGTCAAGCAGCTGCTCGAACTCGGTGCCACCAAACCGGATTTCCAGCCCGGCGAGGGGCAGTGGACCGTGCTGGCCGACCCGCAGGGCCACCTGCTCTGTCTGGCAGGGTGACCCGCATGGCCTCCATCAGCAGGGAAGTCGTGATCGAGTCGAGCGCCGGCGACGTGTGGAAGGTGATCGGCGAGTTCGCCACTGGCCCGTCGCGGATGGCACCGGGGTTCGTGGTGAGCACCGAGGCGGAAGGTGACTACCGGACAGTCACGTTCGCGGACGGCACGGTGGTCAGGGAGCGGCGCATCGGTGTCGACGACGAAGCGCGCCGGATCGCCTACTCGATCGTCGGCGGCTCCGTGGAGCCCGAGCACGACAACGCCTCCATGCAGGCCTTCCCCGACGGTGAACGGCGCTGCCGGCTGGTGTGGACCCGCGACGTGCTTCCCGACCGGCTGGCCGTGCCCATGGCCGAGTCGATGTCCCGCGGCCTGGACGTCATCAAGCGGACTCTCGACGACCGTTGAGCCGCGCGCGGTGAGCCTCCGCGGGGATCGGTGAGTACTTGTAGTGCTCCACCGGAAAACGGCTCGCCGCGCGGTGGGCGCTGATCGTCGAGGTCGGCCGCAGCAGGGTGGCTTCGCCGTGCTGGTTGAAGTAGTAGCTGTGCGCGGTGGCGCACTGGCCGAGTGAGAACACTGAGTTCCGCGCGACCTTCGTGCGCATGCGTTCGAGGAACTCGTCGTTGGCCTGCCGGGTGACTTCGAACAGCTGAGCGTTCCGTGCGCGCATCGCGGTGAAAAGCCTCCGCATGTGCGTCATCTGGCACTCGATCGTCGTGAAGTACGACAGTCCGCTGTAGGAGTACGGACTGTTGAGCGACAGGTAGTTCGGGAAGCCCGGCACGGTCACGCCTTCGTAGGCCTGGAACCGGTTCTGCCGCCACCACGCGCCGAGGTCCTCGCCGTCCCGCCCGATCACCTCGAACGCAGGGAAGTTGGTGTCCCAGAGGTCGAATCCCGTTGCCAGCACCAGAACATCGACGTCGACCCTGCCGTTCGCGGTCACCAGGCCGGTGGCGTCGATCCGTTCGACGGTGGCCGTTTCGAGGTGCACGTGCGGTTTGGTGAACGTGCGGAAGTAGTCGTTGGAGAACGTGGGCCGCTTGCAGCCGAACGAGTAGTCCGGCGTGAGCTTGCGGCGCAGTCCGGGATCGCGGACCTGGCGGTGCAGATGCGTCCGGCACCACCGCTCGGCCAGCCGGTTCGCGATCCGCAACTGCTTGTAGTGCACCACTCCCGAGATCATCATCAGCTCGAGGATCGAACTGCCGAGCCACCGCACCGCCCGCTGGACGAACGGCAGCCGTGCGAACAACGTCCTGGCAGCGCGCGGGATCCGGTAGTCGGGCTTGGGGCTGACCCAGATCGGCGTCCGCTGGAACACGGTCAACGCGGACGCGGACTTCGCCAGCTCGGGGATCAGCTGCACGGCCGTGGCGCCGGTGCCGATGATCGCCACCCGCTTGCCCGTCAGGTCCGTCGGTTCCCAGGCGGCGGTGTGGACGACCTTGCCCGCGAACGTGTCGATGCCCGCGATGTCGGGCGTCTTCGGCATCGACAGGAACCCGGTGGCGGTCACCAGGTACCGCGCGGTCACCGTCTCACCGCCCGCGGTGACCTCCCAGTGGTCGTCGCGCCACGCCGCGCCGGTCACTTCCACACCGAAGCGCATCGACGGGCGCAGGTCGTACTTGTCCGCGACGTGCTCGGCGTACCGCTTGAGCTCCTCGCCCGGCGCGAACAGTCGTGACCAGTGCGGATTCGGCTCGAACGAGTAGGAGTAGGTCGAGGACGGGATGTCCACGGCTAGCCCCGGATAGCGGTTCACGTGCCAGGTGCCGCCGAGGTCGTCCTCCCGTTCCAGGATCAGCAGGTCGTGGTGGCCGAGCCGCTTGAGCTCGATCGCCGCGCCCATGCCGCCGAACCCGGCACCGACGACGATCGCGTCGTACTGCGGGGTCATCCTGACCTCCTCGCCGAAACGGAATCGCATGTCAGTTTCGGAACCGTATGTCAGTTATCGGGTGATCACAAGTGTCCGCAGGTCATAGACTTGGGCGCATGACGTCCAGTGCCGAACCAGTGAGCCGCGCCGAGCGCAAGAAGCTGGAACTGCGCCGCGAGATCATCGACGCGGCCTTCGACTGCTTCGCCGAACGCGGCTACCACGCCACCGGCATCGCCGACGTGGCCACGCGCCTGGGCATCGGGCACGGCACGTTCTACCGCTACTTCCAGAACAAGCGGGACATCGTCGACCACGTGGTCGACGAGCTGGTCGCCCGCATCACCGGCGCCCTCACCGCGGAGAACGCGCCGGACGCGGTCTCCACGCTCGCCGAGTACCGCGAGCAGTCCGCGCGCATCGGCGAGTCACTCGCCCGCATCTTCGGCGAGGACCCCAGGGTGCCGAGGTTGCTGCTCTTCGAGGCGCCGGGCATCGACCGGGCCATGGCCGAACGCATCCTCGACCTGTTCGACCTGGCCGCCGCCCTGACCGCGGCCTACCTGTCGCACGGCGTCGAGCTGGGCTACCTGCGCGCCGACCTCGACGTCGACAACACCGCCAGGGCCATCAACGGCATGATCCTCGGCTCGGCCATCACCTCGCTGCGCACGCCGGAGGACCAGCGTGCGCTCAGCGAGGCGGTGCGACGCGTGATGTACGACGGAATCGCTAGCTGAGCCACGCCCGCGCGGCCACGACCAGCGCTTCGACCCCGGTGGTCAGCGTCGGCTCGATCTCCGGCGCGAACTCGGGGGAGTGGTTCATCGCCACCGCGCGCCCCGGCTCCCAGTTCGAGAAGTCGACGCCGCCGAAGAACCAGAACACCGTCGGTACCCCGGCCGCCGTCCCGAACACGCCCACGTCCTCGCTGGCGTTGACCGACGCGTTGGGGATCAGCCGCTCCGCGCCGAAGTGCTCGGTGAACGCGGCCACCGTCCGCGCGGTCGCGTCAGGATCGGAGGTGAGCACCGGAGTGGCGCCGTGCCACTCGATCTCCGGCTCCCGCGGCGCGCCGGACGCGGCGGCCTCGGCACGCACGATGCGTTCGACCGCACTGCGGACAATGCCGGCGTTGTGCTCGCTGAACGTCCGGATGCTGACCCCGATCTCGGCCGTCTCCGGAATGACGTTCGACTTGGTGCCCGACTGCAACCGTCCCACCGTGACGACGGCACGCTCCGACGGTGAGATTTCGCGCGAGACGATCCCCTGCAACCGCACGACAACATGTGCGGCCATCAACACCGGATCAACCGTGGTCTCCGGCGCCGACCCGTGGCCGCCCCGCCCGTACAAGGTGATCCGAGCCGCGTCGGACGCGGCCATCACCGGCCCGCTGCCGTACGCGATCATCCCGGCGGGCAACGGCCCGACGTGCTGTGCCAGAACCACGTCGGGCTTGCCGAACCGGTCGAACAGCCCGTCGTCGACCATGTTCCGCGCGCCGCAGCCCAGTTCCTCCGCCGGTTGGAAGACCACGAGCAACGTGCCGGACCACTCCGCACGCGTGTGCACGAGCCGCTCGGCCGCCCCGATGAGACACGTGGCGTGCATGTCGTGCCCACACGCGTGCGCCACCGGCACGTCCTCGCCGTCGGAGTTGGTCGCACGAGCGGTCGAGGCGTAAGGCAGCCCCGTCTTCTCCTCGACGGGCAGCGCGTCGATGTCCGCGCGGAGCAGCACGACCGGCCCGTCGCCGTTGCGCAGCACGCCGACCACGCCGGTGCCACCGACGTCGGTGGTGACCTCGAAGCCGAACGGCCGCAGCGCGTCCGCCAGCAGTCCGGCGGTGCGGAACTCCTGCAACGACAACTCGGGGTGCTGGTGCAGGTCGAGGTAGAGCTCGCGCAGGTCGGTCATCACCCGATCCTGTCACGAGCCAATCCGGTGCGCGGTTCGTTCCGAAGCACAGACGTGAAGGCAACCCGAACCATCCTCATCGGCCTGGTGTCGGTAGCCGCGGCGTTGGCGGCAGGGCATCTCGTCGCGGGGCTCGTGAGCCCGCTGGCGTCGCCGTTCCTCGCGGTCGGCAACACCGCGATCGACCTGACGCCGCACCCGCTCAAGGACTTCGCGATCCGCACGTTCGGCGAGAACGACAAGCTGGTGCTGCTCGGCGGCATGGCGGTCGCGCTCGCGGGGCTCGGCGTGGTGGCGGGCCTGCTGTCACGCCGCAGTCCGTGGCCCGGTACCGCCCTCGCCGGTGTGCTCGGTCTGCTCGGCATCGCCGCGGTGCTGGCCCGTCCGACCACGACCGCGTGGTCGGTGGTCGCCCCGGTGGCCAGCCTTGTGGTCGGTGTCGCGGCGTTCCGCTGGCTGTGGTCCCAGGCGCCGGTGGTCGCGCCGGGCCGACGGAGGTTCCTGCTGTCGACCGCGGCGATCGCGGCGGGCGCGGGTGTCGCGGCGGTGGGTGGGCAGTGGCTCGCCGGCCGGGTGGACGTCGAGGCGTCCCGGCGCGGCATCACGCTGCGGCCGAGGGAGACCGCGCCGGAGATCCCGTTCAGCGCTGACTTCTCCCGCGAGGGCACGCCGGCTTTCCTGACGCCGAACGAGAAGTTCTACCGCGTCGACACCGCGCTCACGGTGCCGCGTCTGCGGGCGGAGGACTGGCGGTTGCGGGTGCACGGCATGGTGGACAACGAGATGGTGCTCACCTACGACGACCTGCTGCGGCGTCCGTTGGTGGAAAAGACCATCACGCTGGTGTGCGTGTCCAACGAGGTCGGTGGCCCGTACATCTCCACGTCGAACTTCATCGGCGTCTCCCTGCCCGACCTGCTGCGGGACGCCGGTGTGCGTCCTGGCGCCGACCAGCTCGCGACGCGCAGCGTGGACGGCTGGACGTGCGGCACCCCGGTCGCCTCGATCATGGCGCCCGGCTCGAACGCGTTGCTGGCCCTGGGGATGAACGGCGAGCCGTTGCCGCTCGAGCGCGGCTTCCCGGTCCGCATGGTGGTGCCCGGCCTGTACGGCTACGTCTCGGCGACGAAGTGGCTGGTGGACGCCGAACTCACCACCTTCGACGCGTTCGACCCGTACTGGGCCCAGCGCGGCTGGGCGAAGAAGGCCCCGGTCAAGGTCATGTCCAGAGTGGACCGCCCGAAGTCCTTCGAGCGGGTGCCGGCGGGCCGGTTCGTCGCGGCGGGCATCGCCTGGGCCCAGCACATCGGCATCGATCGCGTCGAGGTCCGGATCGACGGAGGGCCGTGGCAGCAGGCGACGCTCAGCACCGAGGTCAACGTCGACACCTGGCGGATGTGGCGGGTCGAACTGGACCTGCAGCCCGGCAACCACACCGTGGAGTGCCGTGCCACGGACCGCAACGGCTACACGCAGACCAACGATCGTGCCGCCCCGATCCCGGACGGCGCGACCGGCTGGCACTCGATGGTCTTCACGTCGGTGGCCGGTTCCTGACGACAGATCCGCAGCCCGCCTTCTGTCCACAGTGGACTATCTGCGCGTTTTGCCTGGTAGTACGAGGTTTGCGGATCGGCTGGTAACAGGTCGATAACCAGACCCATCCGGTGTCTGTGTGGTGGCGAATCACCCATAGCAACTGCCCGAACACAATTTGGAGATGTTCCGACATGAACAAGACCGTCCGCAGCACCGTTCTGGCCGCCGGCGCCGTCTCGCTCGCCCTGTTCGGAGCTGCCTGCGGCTCTGGCGACATGGCGAGCAGCGGCTCCAGCACCGCGCCCACCTCGGCCACCTCGACGGCACCGTCGTCAGCCGCGATGGCCGACCCGGCCAAGGACCTCGTCGGCCCCGGTTGTGCCGACTACGCCAAGCAGGTCCCGTCCGGCGCCGGTTCCGTCACCGGCATGGCCGCCGACCCGGTCGCCGTCGCCGCGAGCAACAACCCGCTGCTCACCACGCTGGTGAGCGCCGTGTCGGGCAAGCTCAACCCGAAGGTCAACCTGGTGTCGACGCTCAACGGCGCCGAGTTCACCGTGTTCGCGCCGGTCGACTCGGCGTTCGCGAAGATCGACGCCGCGACGATCGAGAAGCTCAAGACCGACGACGCGCTGCTGACCAAGATCCTGACCTACCACGTGGTCCCCGGCCAGATCTCGCCCGACAAGATCGCCGGCGACCAGAAGACCGTGCAGACCGGCACCGTCAAGGTCACCGGCTCCGGCAACGCCCTGAAGGTCAACGACGCCAACGTGATCTGCGGCGGCGTGCACACCGCGAACGCGACCGTCTACCTGATCGACTCGGTCCTGCTGCCTGCGTGAGCAGCCCGACAGCAAGCGAACTCCGGAAACAGCGTCGCTGTTTCCGGAGTTTTTCACGTCCGCTCGTCCGGAAGTCTGATGTGGACGGACGTGGCGTCGGAGGACAGGAACAGCGCGTGGTTCTCCGGTTCGCGAATGACGGCCACGATCACGGCGTCGGGGTTCGACGTCCGCACCGCCCTCGTGATCAGCAAGGCGTCGAGGTCGTCCGGCACCGTGACGATGACGCGGCCGGCGATGTAGGCCGCTGCTTCGTCCAGCGCGCATCTGTCCCGCCCGTCCCCGTGGACCGCGGTGGCGCCGTTCGCCATCGCCTCCGCGACGGCGAAGAAGTCGATGTCCAGCACGCTCAGCGCGGCATCAGGCTGGGACGCCAGCACCGCGTTCACCGCGTGGCGCCCCGTGTCGCCGTATCCGATGACGAGGATGTGATCGGTCACGACCAGTGATTCGGCGCGCCGCTCGAACCGGATTGCCTTCCACTTCAGCGAAAGCTGATGGTGAGGACCGGAGCGCTCGTCGGGCCTGGCGATCCGCCCGCCGGCTCGACGGTGAGCATGGCCTCGCCGACTCCCTCGATCTCCGTCACCAGCAGGGACATCGCTCCGCCCACCGGGCGCAGGGTGCCCGCTGACCGTGGACCGTGGCCGTCCACCAGCCACAGCTGGTAGACGCGGTCGCTGGGCAACGTGCGGAGGTCGCCCGCCAGGAAGAGCATCTCGTCGCGGCTGCTGGACATCGCCGCGGTGCCCGCGGGATCTCCGGCGGTGACGAGCCGCAGATCCGGCGCGGCCAGCAGATCACCGATCCGGGTGCGCGGGGCGGCGGGCACGGAGGTGATCGATGACGTGGTCAGCGCGCCGTGCACACCGGCCACCGCCGCGGCGGCCACACAGGCGGCCGAGATGAGCGCAGCGGCACGCCGGAAACCTTGGCGCCGCGAGAAGACCGTCCCGATCTCGGAGGCCGGCGGAACCTGCCGCACGTGCCGGACCGCGTCCAGCACCCGTGGCCGGAGTGCGCTCGGGAAGACGTGGTCGACGGCGTTGCCCAGCCGGGCCGTGGTCTCGCGCAGGCCTGCCATCTCGTCCGCACAGCCCTGGCACCCGCCGAGGTGCGCTTCGAACTCGATCCGCTCGGCATCGGGCAGCGCGCCGAGCGCGTGGGCACCGGTCAGCAGGTGCGGGTTGATCGCACGCGTTCTTCCCGGTTTCACGTCTCTTCTTCGAAGCTGTCCGATGTGCGGATTGCTCGTCGCCTGCGTGGATCGAGTGATCACTGTGTGTTGACCTGCCAGGCAGGTCGTGTGTCGCAAAGTAGTTGGAAATGGATGTTTCGAATTGTTTTGTCCGGACTAGCTGCGACAACAAACTCTTCTCCACTTTCGTGCAAACCGCTGCCTGGAGTCCTTCGAATACATGGATGTACAGGTGCTGATTCGCCGAAAGGGGGTGATTAAATGAAGTCGACATGCTCTGCAATGCTCCGGCGGGCACTGGGCGTGGCCGGGTTCCTGATTGGACTCGGTCTCCTGTCCGCGGGAGTGGCGAGTGCTGACGAGGGCGACTCACCTGGCCTGTTGGGTGGAGTCGCCAACCTCGTCGCACCAGTGACCGAACCGGTGCTGGCACCGCTGGCGCCGACTGTTGACACCGCGGTGCAGACCCTGAGTCCGGTGTTGGAGCCCCTCCAACCCGTGACTGAGCCGGTGCTCGCTCCCGTGGTGCGCATGGAGCAACCCGTTACGGAGGTTCCGCCGGCACCGGTCGTCGTGCCAGAGGTGCAGACCGCGCCGCTGCCTGACCGGGTCGCGGTGGCAACTACCCCGCAACAGCAACAGATCTCCGCACCTGACGTGGCGTCACCTGGTGTGGCGCAACCTGACACGGCGCCGCCGATCGAGGCGCCGCCGATCGACGTACCGCAGAAGCAGTCACCTGAACTGCCGTTGGCTTTGTCCGGCACGACAGGATCGGTGTCGTCGAGTGGATCGGCGAGTCCGGCTGTCTCGGATCTCCCAGCGTTGTCGGGAGTTCGTCCGCACGGCGGTTCGTCCGTCGTGAGCTGGGACCACCAGGTCCACGGGTCGTGGTGCTACTACTACGGCCGAAGTCATCCCAGTTGAGCGGTCCTGCCAACCAAGCCGACAGATCACCAAGCTTGATTGACGGGAAGGTTCGACATGCACAGCTATGTGCGACGCGGTCTCGTGGCCGCAGCGTTCTCGGGAGGTTTTCTCCTGTTCGGAACGGCGATGGCGAGCGCCGACACGGGCGACCACGGTCTCCTGGGCGGCGTCGGTGACGTCGTGAACTCGGTCGTGAACGGTGGCAACGGCGGTAACTCGGGCGACGGCGGCAACGCCACCAGCTCGAACAACGCCACCTCCGGAAACTCGGGCGACTCCGGGAACTCCGGCGCCACCGGCGGCAACAGCGCCTACGGCGTCTGCGTGCTGGCCGAGTGCCACACCAACGTGAGCTCGGGCAACTCCGGTAACACGGGCGCCACCGGCTCGACCGGCGATGCCTCCAACCACAGCAGCACGGTGGGCGGCGACTCCGGCGCGGCGGGCAACGGTGGTGACGCCACCGCGGCTGGCCACGCGAAGAAGGTTGGCGCGACCGCGGGCAACGGTGGCAACTCGGGCAACGGCGGCGACGCCGCGAGCTCGAACACCGCCCGGTCCGGCAACTCCGGTAACTCGGGCAACTCGGGTGCCACCGGCGGCAACAGCGCTTACGGCGTCTGTGTGCTGGCGGAGTGCCACACGAATGTCAGCTCGGGCAACTCGGGTGACACCGGCGCCACGGGTTCGACCGGCGACGCTTCCAACCAGAGCAGCACGGTGGGCGGCGACTCCGGCGCTGCTGGCGACGGTGGCGATGCCACCGCGGCTGGCCACGCGAAGAAGGTTGGCGCGACCGCGGGCAACGGTGGCAACTCGGGCAACGGCGGCGACGCCACCAGCTCGAACAACGCCACCTCCGGAAGCTCGGGCGACTCCGGGAACTCCGGCGCCACCGGTGGCAACAAGGCGGTCGTTCGCACGATCGGTGAGCAGCACGGCCACAGCTGGTCTTGGGACAACACCAAGTCCTGGACCAAGGTCACGTCGGGTGACTCCGGCGACACGGGTGCCACCGGCGCGACCGGTGACGCGTGGAACCACAGCGCCACGGCCGGCGGCAACTCCGGCCCTGCCGGTGACGGCGGCGACGCGGCGGTCATGACCAAGGGTCAGAAGTGGGGCCACCACAAGAAGTCCGGCTCCACTGAGGCCACCGCGGGCAACGGCGGCAACTCGGGTGACGGCGGCGACGCCACCAGCTCGAACAACGCCACCTCCGGAAGCTCGGGCGACTCCGGGAACTCCGGCGCCACCGGTGGCAACACCGCCGTGGTGAAGTCCGAGAACAAGGGCCACGAGTGGTCCGGTCACCGCGGCGACAACTGCCACGGCTGGAACCACGACGGTTGGAAGCACAGCTGGAAGAACCACGGCACCAAGTCCTGGACCGAGGTCACCTCGGGCAACTCCGGTGACACCGGCGCCACTGGTCCGACCGGTGACGCTGCCAACCACAGCAAGACGGTCGGTGGCCACTCCGGTCCGGCGGGCGACGGCGGCGACGCCGCGTCCTGGACCCACGGGAAGCACTCCGTGAAGGCGTGACCACGAGGTGATCACAGGGCGGGGCCGGCAGCTGCCGGTCCCGCTCTTTCGCGCTCGGCCGGGCGAGGGACTGGCGGCCGGGGTGAAGAGGTCGGCCAGGCGGACAACGCCATCAAGTCCTGGCTGGAGCGCATCGACTCGCCGTCTCCTGAACCCGGCGAGTAGACTGACCTCACCGAGGGCATGTCGCGCGTCAGCGTTCAAGCTGATGTCGCCTTGGGCGCACGAGAAATCCGGCCGGTTCGGCTGGAGGCGGGAGCGCCGAGTTGACCTCGGACCTCAGTCTCGGTGTCATCGCACAGTCACGCAAGGAGAACGAGCTCCGGCTTCCGATCCACCCGCTGCACCTGGAGCGGATCGACGTGGATCTGCGTGACCGCATCTACCTCGAACACGGGTACGGCGAACGCTTCGGCATATCCGACGCGCAACTCGCGGTTTCCGTCGCGGGATTGCGTTCGCGCGAAGAGCTCATCGCGACGTGCGATGTGATCCTGCTGCCCAAGCCTCTCGCTCAAGACGTCGCGGAACTGAGGGAAGGGCAGGTGCTGTGGGGCTGGCCGCACTGCGTGCAGGACACGAAGCTCACCCAGCTGGCCATCGAGCAACGGCTGACCGTCATCGCGTTCGAGGCGATGAACCACTGGACCACCGATGGTTCGTTCGGCCTGCACGTCTTCCACAAGAACAACGAGCTCGCCGGCTACTGCTCGGTGTTGCACGCGCTGCAACTCGCGGGTTCGACCGGTGACTACGGCCGGAGACTGAGCGCCGCCGTGATCGGTTTCGGTGCTACCGCACGAGGTGCCGTGACGGCTCTCAAGGCGCACGGCGTGCACGAGGTCAACGTTCTGACCAACCGGGGTGTCACGGCGGTCGGCTCGCCGATCCACTCGGCGCGGATGGTCCACTTCGACCACGACGACGCCGATCCGCGGCGCAGTCACGCGATCACCGACGACGGGAGCGTCCCGCTGGCCGGATTCCTCGCGGAGCACGACATCATCGTCAACTGCATGCTGCAGGACCCGGACAAGCCGCTGACGTTCCTCATCGAGGACGACCTGCCCGCGTTGTCTCCCGGCACGCTCATCGTCGACGTGTCCTGCGACCGGGCGATGGGGTTCGCCTGGGCCCGCCCGACCTCGTTCGCCGAGCCGTCCTTCCTGGTGGGCGAGAACGTCCGCTACTACGGCGTGGACCACAGCCCCTCGTACCTGTGGAACTCGGCGACCTGGGAGATCAGCGAAGCGCTGCTCCCGCACCTGCGCTCGGTGCTCACCGGGGCCTGGGACGCCGGCGACATCATCCGGCGTGCCATCGAGATCCGCGACGGCGTCGTCCAGAACCCCGGCATCCTCTCGTTCCAACACCGTTCATCGGAGTACCCGCATGCCCACGTCTGAGCCGCGAACCACCGAAGTGGACGATCACGCCGGCACCGCCGCCGTCTGTGCGGCGTGCCCCCACCCGTGGGAGGAGCACGACCCGCTCGGCGTTCGGTTCTGCGCCGCGACCACCGCCTCCGCACTGCCCAGAGGCTGCATCTGCGGGTGACCCGGCGGTCAGCTCGCCGGGTGGCGCAGAGGTGCTCCTGCGTCGTGCAGGTGGCGCAGCACCTGGGCGTAGGAGTGACGCAAAGTCGTTTTGCTGTACGGGATTCCGTGCCGGGCGCAGAAGTCCTCGACGAGCGGCTGCGCGTACCGCAGGTTGGGGCGGGGCATGTGCGGGTAGAGGTGGTGCTCGATCTGGTGGTTGAGGCCACCGAGCAGGGCGTCGACCCACCGGCCACCGGTGACGTTGCGGGAGGTCAGCACCTGCTTGTGCAGGTGGTCGAGGCGCTCGCCCGCGGCGATGATCGGCATTCCCTTGTGGTTCGGTGCGAACGAGCAGCCCAGGTAGACGCCCATCAAGCCTTGGTGCACAACGATGAACACCACTGCCTTCACCGGTGACAGCACGAGGAACACCGCCGTCAGGTAACCGGCCAGCGGCAGGATCTGAAGCGCGGCCTCCCGCCACGGATTGCGCAGTTCGTTGCGGCACAACGCGACGAGGCCGGAGATCCGCAGCATGGCCGCCTCGGCGAGCAGCAGCGGGAAGAACAGGAACGCCTGGTGCTTGGTGATCCAGCTGTACACGCCGTGTTTCGTGGTGGCCTGCGCGCGGCTGAACGCGAGGGCGTGGATCTCGATGTCCGGATCGTGGTCCTCGTGGTTGGGGTTGGCGTGGTGACGGTTGTGCTTGGCCACCCACCACTGGTAGCTGATGCCGGTGAGGCCGCCGTGCAGATGCCCGACCACGTTGTTGTTGCGGTGGCTGCGGAAGATCTGCCGATGCCCGGCGTCGTGCCCGATGAACGCCAGCTGCGTCGAGGCCACGGCCAGGACGGCCGCGGTGAGCAGTTGCCACCAGGAGTCGCCCAGCAGCACGAACGTCACCGCGATCGCGCCGAGCAGCAGCGCGTTGATCGTCATCCGCGCGAAGTAGTAGCCGAGCCGGCGGTCCAGCAGGCCGGCGGCTTTGATCTCCTGGGTCAGCCGCGCGAAGTCGCTGCCGGGCGGGCGTTTCGCGGTGTCGGTCGAGTCGTGCCGCGTCGAGGTCATGTGTGCTCCGGTTCGCTGGTGTGGATGTCGGCGGGCAGCACGTGCTCGTCGGCTTCATCCGATGCCAGGGTCCGGGGTCATCGGCGCGATGGCGCTGTCGACAGCGCCAGCAGGTGAGTTCCCCTCCACATCGCCCACCAACCCTGTGGGCCGGGCAGAGGAAGGCTCTCTCCTCACCGTACGGCAGTCAGCGGTCCGGCGAGGAGGAGCACCGCGCCGAGCAGTTCAACGGCCAGCAGCCGTCGCCGGGCCCACCTGGCGTACGCCACGATCACCACGGCGTGCCGGGAACGCCCGCCATCACGACGGCGCTCGCCCGGATCCTTCCGGTGACCCTGGTCGATCCCGCGCCGGGCCGCTGACCGCTCGCGGACTCGTCCACTGTGGATCTACCAGCTCGACCGCGGCCGGCTGACCCTCGTCAGCGCGGTGACCTCCGGTGACCGGGCGTTGACCTGCTGGGCGACGTCGGACAGCAGCTGGCCGGAGTTGCGGGCGTAGTTCCGCATGAGCGAGAAGGCGTCCTCGACCCCGATCTGCAGGCGTTCGGTCAGCACGCCTTTGGCCTGCTCGATCTCGACGCGGCTCGCCAGCGCGACTTGCAGCTGCTCGGCGAGCATCTGGTTGTGCCGGGCGGACCGCACCTGCAGAAGGCTGATCGTCGCGACGTTCGCGAACGACTGCGCCAATGCGCCAGACCCCTCGGGGAGCGGGCCGGGCGAGGTGCGGAACAGGTTCAACGAGCCGATGACGTCTTCTCGCAGCCTCATGGGCAGCGCGTCGAACGCGCCGAACCCGAGCTTCGTCGCCGCGGCGCTGAACCGCGGCCATCGCTGTGGTTCGGCATGCAGTTCGGGGCACAGCACGGGCTGTCCGGACCGGAAGCACTCCGCGGCCGGGCTGTCTTCGCTCTGGAGCAGCAAGTGCTCCATGGGGCGCACGAGTTCGCTGGAGGTGGCCACCAGTTTGAGCGCACCCTGGTCGTCGGCCAGCAGGATCGCGGCCGCGTCCACGGCCAGCAACTCGACACAACGTTCGGCCAGCACGTGCAGGAACTCGATGCTGTCGAAACGTTCCACGAGCGTGTCAGCCAGCTCGACGAAGGTCTGTGCCACCCGTTGGTCCGACACCTGTTCCACCTCATCATTTGTCGTTGTTGGTCGCGGCAGCAGAGCCATCGCCATCTCGGCCAGTTGCACCACTGCGGCGATCTCGTCCGGCGTGAGGGCGCTGCCGGTGTCGCGGTGGACTTCCAGCGCGCCGACTGACATGGCGCCCTGGGTCAACGGGAAGGCGAACACGGCCTCGACCCCTGCCTCGACCGCGGCGGACGCGAAGAGCGGCCAGCGCACCGTGCTCACGGAGTCCACGAGATCGGGCACGAGCACCGGCCGGTTGCGCTGTGTCGCTTCGAACGCGGGCCCTTCGCCGAGCACGGTCTGCAGTTCCGCGAGCTCCTCGCCGCAGAAACCGGTGGCCTCGAACAGGCGGACGGCACCCTGGCCCGCGCGCAGGTAGATCGCCGTGCCGACGGCGTTCGTCACGACCCCGGAGGCGATGCAGACGTGGCGAACGGCGGCCCGCTGGGTTTCGCCCACGGTGCTCACTGACATCTCCCTCACGAGACCAGAGCGGCCGCGGGGTCTGGACGGCCTTTGTTCGAGGGTAGCCCGGCCGGGATCGAGATCAAACTGTTCTGCTCATTTCGCGCCATCTGCGTCAGTCGCCTGCTGGAGCGGGATGAGAATTTGAGGGCTGAACGGCCCAGTGGCCGGACTTCGGCTGGCGCAAGCTGGCTACCAGCATCGACGGGTGCGTCGGTGCCCGAAAATATTCGAGGTCATTCCGGTTTGCCGTGCGGAAATGAGTGTAGTGTCAATTTTGCCGAGAATTTCTCGTACCTGAGCGGTCAAGCTCATGTCGTACTCGGTGAGAACCAGAACCGGTTGATTTTTTCGGCCGGAGACGGGAGCCCCGGCATGACGTCGGCCCCTCACCAATCCATCACCCCACTGGCTGTCACGGCCACCGAGCAGCCTCGGTATCCGCTGCGATTGCGGTTGCGGCCGAAGGCGCTCACCTCGGGGTATGTCGACGGTGCGTGGTGGCCGCGTTCCCGGGACCTCGCCGCCGAACTGCCCGCGCTGCTCGCGGTGCTGGCAGTTCGGCTGGGCGAGATCCCGCGGGTGAGCTACAACCTGACCGAGTGGGACACCGCGCCGCGGCAGATCTCCGCCGACGGCGTCCGAGTGCGGCTGAGCGGATTCTGGTCCAGGCCGCCGCACACCGTGGACGTCATCTCGGGTGACCGGCGCCGCCACACGTTGCTCCTCATACCGCCGGACACCGACCCGTCGGCCGCCCACCAGATCATGATGCGCGCCGCACTCCGCGAGAACACCGACACCGTCGAGGACCTGCTCGGCGCGGAACTCCCTCGCACCACCACGTCGGCGCCGGACACGGGCGGCCGGATACCACAGCAGATCATGCGAGGAAGTCGATGACCGCAAAGGCTTACACATCCGCGTACGAACGCCGGCTCCAGATGGTGCAGGACGTGTTGTCCGGCCGCGCCGAACTCGGCGACAAGGCCGCGAGGGAAGTCGCCGTGCAAGTGCTGCGCGCGCTGGACCACATCCCGGAGAGGGTGCGTTGACCTCGCCTCACCCTGGACGCGAGGACCGTCCGACGCGGAGCACTCGGCTGCTCCGCGTCGGATGCGCGTTCACCTACCGCGCGGAGGTGCCCACACCGGCGGTGTTCCTGGTCGGCGTGGCGCGCAGCGGCGACGTCCTGGTGAGCCGTGAACATCTGGCGGTGCAGCCGGAAACCGCGGTTCGGCACTACTTCGACCTGTACGGCAACAGGTGCGCACGCGTCGTGCTGCCCGCTGGTCTGTCCACTGTGGACTACAGTGCCTGGGTTGACGTACCCGATCGTGCCGAGGACGTCGACGAGGACGCGCCGGAGATCGCGCCGGACGACCTTCCCGACGACGTTCTGCTGTACACCCTGCCCAGCCGCTACTGCGTGTCCGACGTGCTCGGTGACGAGGCGTGGTCGAGGTTCGGCACCCGTCCGCCCGGCTATCCGCGGGTGCGGGAGATCTGTCAGCACGTCCACGACACGCTGAGCTTCGGCTACGGCACCTCCACCTCGTCGTCCACCGCCGCGGACGTCAACGCCTCGGGCATCGGTGTCTGCCGTGACTTCGCGCATCTGGCGATCTCGTTCTGCCGTGCGCTCAACATCCCCGCCCGCTACGCCTTCGGCTACCTGCCGGAGGTCGGTGTGCCGCCCGATGACGCGCCGATGGACTTCGCGGCGTGGATGGAGGTGTGGCTGGGGAACCGCTGGTGGACCTTCGACCCGCGCAACAACACGACCCGCAAGGGACGTGTCGTCATCGGCCGCGGCCGGGACGCCGCCGACGTCGCCATGGTCACCACGTTCGGCGGTCCGGTGCTGGAATCGATGGCCGTGCACGCGGAAGAGGACCTCGCGCCCGCCTGGCGGTGACGGTGCGGATCAACGCGCTCGCGGATCGGTGTCCTTGGTGGCCACCAGCTCCGTCATGTCGATCGTTCCGGCGATGACACCTTCCGCCACCGCGCTGAGGTGCTTGTTGTGGCTCCTCGAATAACGGCGCAGGGTCTCGAACGCCTGGCTCATGTCGCTCCGCATCCGCTCGGCGAGCACCCCCTTCGCCTGCTCGATGAGCACCCTGCTCTGCAACGCGTGCTGCAACTGCCCGGCGAGCAGGTCACGATGACTGATGACCTGGGCCTGGAGCAGGCCGATGGTGGCGACGTCCGCCATCGCCTGCGCGACCCTGAGCGTCGGCTCCGGCAGCGATCCCTCCCCGACGGTGAACAGGTTCAGCGCGCCGATGGTCTGTTCACGCAACCGCATCGGCAACGCGTGCAGCGCGCCGAACCCGGCGGCCCTGGCCATGGAGGCGAACTCGGGCCATCGTTGCGGGGACTCGGTGAAACTGGCGATCGTCACCGGCGCGCTGGTGAGATAGCACTCCATGCACGGGCCCTGCCGGTGCTGGAGTTCGAAGAGCTCGAGCAGCCGGGCACGGTCGCTGGAGGCACCGACCACCTGGAGCTCACCGTGGTGGTCGACGAGCAGGATGCCGGCGGCGTCCACCTCCAGCGTGGTGACGCAGTTGTCGGCCAGCAGGTGCATGAACTCGACCGGGTCGAAGTCGGCGACCAGGGTGTCGGCGAGCTCGACGAACGTCTCCGCCAGATTCTCCATGGACATGGGCGTCACCTCTGTTGATCAATCGCCGGACGGGGAGGAGTGATCATCTGGATCAGACCGGACCCTCCGGACTCAGTCGCAGGCGCCGGGAGACGATGTCACGGGCGACATCGATGACCGACCGGTCATGAGCGAACGCGTGTGCGCGCAGTCGCACCAGTGCCTCGTCCATGCTCACCCCCAGCTGGACCGACAGCATCCCGGTGGCCTGGTGCACCTCGGCACGGCTCAGCGGCATTCCGTCGGCTGGAGGAACCTCGGAGTCGAGGTGCAAGCGGGTCAGCTCGTCCAACAGCAGGGACATGATGAGGTCGGCCACGACGTGCGCGTCCTGGACCTGTTCCGGACTCAGCGGACCCGGGCTCGTCCGGTGCAGCACGAGCGCGCCGATGCGGATCGCACCGCTGCGCAACGGGAACACGAACACCGCTCGCGCGCCGGCGGCGATCGCGGCCGGCACGTACAGCGGCCACCGCTGGTCGTTCTCCCAGGAGTCCAGCTGTGCCACCAGCACCGGCACCCCGGATCGGACGGCGTCCTCGCAAGGTCCTTCGCCCAGGGTGAACCGCAGGTTCTCGAGCTGGGTGCCGATCTCGTTGGTGGAGTACCTGGACTCGCCGCGGCCGGTGCCGTTCATCAGGGTCAGCTGGGCGCCGCTCACCCCGATCAGCCGGATGCACGCGTCGCACACCGCCTCGCTGGAAGTCGTGATGCCGCGCGCCGCCGCGTCTTCGGCGAGGTACGCCAGGAGCTTGGCCAGTCGCTCACCGCTCACCGCCGCCACCCTCCGTCGCGGAAAGCATCCCACGCACAGCTGTTCACGGCGGAAGAGGGCGCGGCCGGGTGATCACCGCGCGCAGTGCTTCGAGCGCCTGGTGCTGCACCAGCCGCACCACCTCCGGAGTGGAGCCCAGCACTCGCGCCGCCTGCTCGGCGGACAGGCCGTGCACAACGCGCAGTTTCAGCACCGCACGTTGCTCGTCGGTGAGCACTTCCAGGTACCACGGGCCGGGCTCGGCCGAGCGCTTCATGGCACTGGCGGCACCGGCGTGGCGGTACCGGCGTCGATTCGCTCGGCGAGCGCCAGCGCACCGGCGTGGCCGCGCAGCTTGCGCGCGTGCGCCGCGAGCGGGCGGAAACGATCGCGCATGCGGGCGGATCCGACGTTCGCCGACGTCGCGAGCGCCCGCAGGCCGGTGTGCACGCCGACCTCGACGTCCCCTTCGATCATCTGGCTGGTCGACAGCAGGATCAGGCAGAGGGCCCGGCTGCGGACCATGCCCTCGCCGTAGCCGCCGATCGCCGTGGTGAGCAGGGCAACGGCGCTCGCCGCGTACTGCCGCCCCGCGGTACCGGCCAGGTCGGTGTGCACGGCTCCGGCCATCCCGGACAGGTCGGCCTCGGTGAAGAACGCCGCCCAGCCGGCCACGCCGGTGCGGTTCGCGGTGATGAACTGCTCCTGACCGCGGTCGAGCAAGGTGCGGGCACCGTGCTCCGCGCCCTTCTTCGCGCACGCCCACGCCGCGTTGACCGACAGGATGCTGGCCGCGAGGTCGTCCCCGGACCGGGAGGCCGCGAGCCGCCCGAGGTCGAAGTACCGCGACGCCTCGTCGAGCTGTCCGTGGTGCAGGAACACCCGGCCGAGCCGGTAACACACGTTGGCGGTCAACCCGTCCGCACGAGCCAGCCCCGCGAGCACCAGGGCGTGACAGAAGTGGTTGTGCGCGTTGTTGACCAGACCGGCGTCGAAGCACACCCAGCCCGCCAGGTTCCGCAGGTCCGCCAAGGCGACGTGCAGCCGTTGCCGCACCTGCTCGGTCGCGGGTGAGGTGAGCAGCGGGAGACTTTCGCGGATCAGCAGCCGAACACCGTCGAGGCAGCTCTCACCACCACTGCGGTAGTCCGTCTCGCGCAACGCGCGGGTGTCCTCTTCCAGGCGCGCGATGTCCGAAAGCCCGATCATGACAGCACCTCAGACCATGGGTCATGGCGAGTGGCACCGCCGGGGACCGGGGCGGTCTGGGGCGTCACCGATTCTAGTCCTGAGCGCCGTCGAGTTCGGCCTCTGTTCGGTCGCAAACTTGATCGTCACGACCGCCCAGCACTCCGGCCCGGCACCTGTCCGCAGAATGAAGAGCCCGGAAAAGCAGAAAAGCAGGTCGAGACGAATCTCTACCTGCTTCTCTGATGTACGCCGCCAGGGACTCGAACCCCGGACCCGCTGATTAAGAGTCCTCGGGTGGTCCTCGACGGTGGTACCGGCTGATGTCAGCGGATGCTGTTTCCGCACGTCAAGTGCAGGATCCAGAGGCCAGGCCTGCCGCTCGATGCCAGTCTGTGTCGTCGCAGGTCAGCGTTCTCGGGCCCGTTTCGGGCTCGCATTCGGGGTTCTTGCAGGACGTGACGAGGACGGTCACGGTGATCATCGCGGCGGTTGTCGGCCTGACGTTTCTCTTCGGGTTCGGCAACGTGCTCAGCCTTGCGCTGCGGCTCGGTGTACCGGTGTGGGTGGCCCCGTTGATCGCGCCAGCGGTGGACTTGTCGATCCTCGGGCTGCTTCTGGCGACGAGGTACCTGGCCTTGCACGGTGCATCGGCAGTGGATCTTCGGCCTCTGCGCAGGTTCACGTTGTTCGTCAGTGTGGTGTCGCTGGCTCTCAACGCGGCTGAGCCGTTGTCGACCGGTGAGTACGGCAAGGCGGCGTTCGACGCGGTTGGTCCGGTGTTGTTGATCGGTTGGGCGGAGGTCGGTCCGCAGGTCTTGCAGGCGCTCGCCCGTATCAGTCCGCCTGAACCCGTCCCACTGGCTCGCGAACGCGTTGAGCGTGATGAGCTTGCGTCTGCAGTGTCCTCGCCGGACGACTTGGTGCGTGCTCGGCGTGCTGATGCGCGGTATTGGGCCTCGCATCTGCGCCCGATTCCGGCCGATGTGCTTCGCAGGGAACTGGAGATCGGCACTGTCCAGGCACGTGAGCTGATCGCACTGGTTCGCCGTGAAGTCGCGGCCAAGGTGTGGGCCACCGTCGCTTAGTTCAGTCCTGTTGGCCGTCGTGCAGGGGGTGGTTCAAGGTGTGCGGGGCCGTAGTCGAGTAGATCTTGACCGCACCGACAGCTCTGGTCCGGAGACCGTGACCCCAGACGGGACGGGACGCGGAAGACGGCCAAGAGGTCGCGGATAACGCTGTCTCCAGCGCAACGGATGAGCGACGTCCGCAGGAACCTCCAAGGTGTCGTTGAGCGCGGTCAGCATCAAGATTGGCGCACCGCCTGGTCTCCGGACTGTCCTCGTCCTGTTTCGGGTCCACGTTGCGTCAAGGCGAAGCCTGCAGGTCAGCTAGTCGTAGACCCTGCAAGGCGCGACTCCGCTTGTGTGCGCTGGCTAGGCGCGCGTACGAACGCTATTCCACGCGGTCGTGACCTGAAAATGCGTAACGAAAGTCCGAAGCAGTCCGACTTGATGATCGGTAGGTGGTGTATCAAATCCGACTTCGTGGGGACTGATCAACAACCGTGTTGGTCGGCTTGTGTGGGTTACTTATCTCCTGCGTGTGCGTGCCAGGCATCGGTCGCGCCGGGTCGACGGGATACTGAATCGCCCACATGGTCCAACGCTGGCCCGGTGAACTGCTAAGCCTGTCATCGTGGAGGTAGACATCAGCGCCAACGGAATCATTATATGCGCTAACAGGGGCCCGGTCTCTTTCGTGCCATCCGCTCAAGGCGCACACCGGTGGCGAACAGGCCCGAACGGACTAGTCGCCGTCGTGCTCCCTGCGTTGCGCGCATTCGGTGGATCTTGGATCTTTGCAGCTGAGACCGCCGCGGATCGAAGGGTGGCGGAAAGTCTTCGGCGTGGGTTTCCTTTGCCTCTTCTAGAGGATGGGGTAGCCCTGCATCCGGTGGCTGTTCCGCCAGACGCGTACCGCGAGTACTATGAAGAGTTCGCAGTTGGCCTACTTGGTATGCTCTTCCATTACCTCTTTCCCATGCCTGGGGTGCTGCGCGATGGCTTAGACCTCAATAAATCGTGGCCTGCCTATCGTAAGGTAAATGAGATATTCGCGCGGCAGATTGTGGAAACTCACCGCGATTCCCCAGTGCTCGTGCAGGACTATCATCTCTTGCTTGTCGCTGATGAAGTGCGTCGTCTTGACTCGGGATTCGGGCAACCTTTGATCTATTTTCACCACGTTGCATGGTGTCAATCGGACTACTTTGGAATGATCCCGTCTAGCCTCAGGTCGCACATCCTTCGCGCCATGACTTCCTATGACGTTGTTGCCTTCCATAGCTCCCGATGGGCCGATTCATTCATGGCCTGCTGTGATCGGTACCTAGACGGCGTGATCTGTGAACCTGGCGTGATCCGGCACGATAGGGGTGAGACTCGTGTTGCTATATCCCCTGCGGCTATTGATAGGGATCACGTCCTCGAAGGCGCCCGCCATCCCGAATTTCAGGTTTGGCAACAGAAGCTTCGAGTGATGGCGGGTGGCCGCTGGACGTTGGGCCGGGTCGAGCGAGCCGATCTCTGGAAGAACCCACTACGTGGGCTCTTGGCTGTAGATGAGTTCCTTCGCACGACACCGGACGCGGAGGGGCGCGCGTGGTTCCCGGTCCTGCTGTCGCCTACGCGGACCTGGCGTTCTGACTATCGGTCATACCTGACGCAGGTTCAAGACACCGCCGACCGGATTAACGCGACGCACGAGGGGATACAGGGGGGTCGGCCCGTGGAGATCTTCACAGCAGAAGGTACCTTCGAAAGTGATCGCGCCCTCGCATTGGCGATCATGAGCGTGGCTGATGCGATGATTGCCAACCCTGCATTTGATGGACTCAATCTGATACCCAAAGAAGCCGCGATAGTTGCGGAAGGCGATCCGGTGGTCATCGTCTCTGAGAATGCTGGGGTATACGACGAGTTAGCCGGGATCGCATTGAAGGTGAATCCATTCGACGTAGGCGACACGGCTCGCGCACTGAGAACCGCATTCCGGATGCCGCCGGAAGAACGAAGGAGGAGAGCTGACGCGCTGAGAGCCAGAGTGTCGTCTCGCACCTCGCGCATGTGGATTGAAGAGCAGTTGTCGCCGACGCGCACCAGCACTGCGTAGGGCGTACGTCGTCCGGTCTTGCTGACCGGATACCGGGATTATCGAAGCAGGTCTTGGAGGCGAGATGAGCGATGATCCTTCAGTAGTCGCAAGCCGCGCGTCCGGGCCACCTCCGACTGGCTCGATCAACGCGGTGCACGGAATGGTGAGCGGCATTGTTCTGCAAGCGGGTGCGGTGCACGGCGACGTTCACCTCCACGCACCTACGGGCATATCCGCCGCAGTGCCGAGGCAACTGCCGATTGTGACAAGGCACTTCGTGGGACGCCTGCGCGAGCTTAGGGCGCTGACGCAGATTGAGGAAACCTCGGATGAGTCCAACGTTGTGGTCATCTGTGGTACTGCCGGGGTCGGTAAGACCTCGCTTGCCATCCACTGGGCGCATCAGGTCGTCGATAAATTTGCTGATGGCGAGCTTTACGTCGACATGCAGGGTTACAGTGATGCGAATTTATGGCTCCATCCGTCGGATGCTGTCAGGATGTTCCTAGACGCATTCGAAGTCTCCTCGTCTCGAATGCCGATTCATCTCGATGCCCGGCTGGCTCTCTTTCGGACGCTGATCGCTAACCGTCGCCTGCTGCTCGTATTGGATAATGTTAGAGACGCGGGGCAAGTGCGTCTGCTACTTCCAGGGGGTAGCTCATGCCTGACGATCATAACAAGCCGTGATCAACTGTTGGGCCTTGTTGCTGAAGGTGCGCGATCGATCACCCTGGATGTCCTTAGTCTCCAGGAGGGCGCCGAGCTAGTAGTTCGGCGACTGGGCGCAGAGAGATCGTCGGCCGATCCCGACGCTGTCGACGAACTCGTGCGGCAATGTGCCCGCTTACCGTTGGCGTTGGGGGTCGCAGTCGCACGCGCGCACGCGCGACCATCATGGCCGCTGACCTCTCTGGTTCGTGAACTTCGCGACGGACACACGCGGCTGGAAGGCCTTGACATTGGTGATCCACAGATGAATCTTCGGAGTGTGTTTTTGTGGTCTTATCGAGCGCTTGAGCCCGACGTTGCCCGCATGTTTCGGCTGGTTGGCGTGCACCCAGGTCCAGACATCGATGTGGTGGCTGCCGCGAGCCTGGCTGCCGTACCGCTGACGCAAGCTCGTCAACAGCTCATTGCGCTCACCCGGGCTCACCTGCTGGAAGAGCATGTACCTGGGAGGTTCCGGTTTCACGATCTTCTGCGTTCCTACTCCGCCGAACGCCTGGATAAAGAAGAAAGCATCGCCCATCAGCAAGAAGCAGCACACCGCATGCTCGACTATTATCTGCACAGGAGCTTCGAAGCTGAACGTCGGTTGTACCCACACCGGGACCGGATCGCGCTGGCCTCACCGCGGACCGGTGTGGTGGAGCAGCACATCGACGACTACGAGCACGCAATGACATGGTTTATAGCTGAGCGCGGCGTACTTCTTGCCGTAGTCGATTACGCAGCGCGCAACGGCTTCCACGTCCACGCATGGCAGTTGCCGTGGTCGTTGGCGACGTTCATCTACCGCCAAGGTCACTGGATCGACTACATGAATACTCAGCGAACAGCCGCCGCGGCGGCTGACGCCCTCGGCGACCGCCTCGCGCAGGCCATCTCTCACCGCCTACTCGGCCATGCCTTCGCCAGGCTGAACAGGTATGACGAAGCAGTACTCGAACTGGGACGGGCATTGGAATTGGAGCGAGCGCGAGGTGATCAGGACGGCGAAGCTCGCACGCATAGGTTCCTTGCTTGGGTGAACGAGTGGCAGGATCAGTACAGTGCGGCGCTCGATCATGTGCAGCAAGCACTTGACTTGTGGCGAGCGACCGGCCACCAAGCAGGCGAGGCAGAGGCGTTGGAGAGCGTCGGATGGTGCCATGCGCAGCTTGGTGACTACAGCCAAAGCCTTGTCTTCTGCGAGCAGGCGCTCGCGCTCCACAGGGCGCTCGATGACCGTACAGGCGAAGCAATCGCCCTAGACAGTATCGGTTTCTCTCGCTATCACAGGGGCGAGGACGAGCAAGCATTGACAACGCTTCGCCAGGCGCTCGCCATCTGGAGGGAGTTGGGCGACCGCTACCGAGAGGCCTCGACCCTGAAGGTTCTGGGTGACACTCATGACGTGTTCGGGAGGAGAGTGGCAGCCCTGTCTGCTTGGGAAGCAGCTTTCGCGATCCTGGACGAGCTCGATCACCCAGATGCCGATCTTGTCCGCGCACGATGCGACCAACCTCAGCGCGGCGAGCAATAGTTCAGCTGCCTGTGGGAGTTGAGCGAAGGTGCGGAAGAACTACGCCGGCACCAGCCCGGTCACGATTGAGTCCGGGCGCAGGTCCACCGTCAATCCCGTCGTGTCCGCAACACACGGCTGATCGACGCGCTGATGCGCCAGGCCATGTGCGCCCTGCGGAGCTCGCCAGGCACGCGGGCGTACTACGACCGCCAACGGGCCCGCAGTGTGTCGCACAACGCCGCTCTGCGGCACGTCGCCCACCGGCTCGTCGGGATCCTTCACGGCTGCCTCGCCACCCGAACCACCTACGACGAAGCCACCGCCTGGGCCCACCGCACCGAGCGGGTCGCCTAACTTCCAGGGATGTCTCGGGCTCGCAATCGGGGATCCTGCAGGACGTGTCGCGGGCGGTCACGGTGATCATCGCGGCGGTCGTTGGTCTGACGTTTCTCTTTGGGGTCGGCAATGTTCTGAGTCTGGCGATGCAGTTGGGAGTGCCTGTGTGGGTGGCCCCGCTTGTCGCACCAGCTGTTGATTTGTCGATCCTCGGGCTTCTTCTGGCGACGAGGTACCTCGCCCTGCACGGCGCGCGTCCACCGAGGTCTTGAAACCACTGCGACGGTTCACGCTCTTCGTCAGCGCCGTGACGTTGGCGCTCAACGTGGCAGATCCACTGCTGTCGGATGACTATGGCAAGGCTGCGTTCGACGCGGTGGGGCCGGTGCTGCTGATCGGGTGGGCCGAGGTCGGACCCGGCATGCTCCAGTCGATCTCGCAGGCTGGTCGATCACGGCAGGCTCAGCTGCTCGCCGTTAGCCACGAGCATCGTGCCTACGAGATGTCCGAAAGGTCGTGACGGTGGCGAATCTGTACTGTCACCGAGCCTTGCATCCACCTGGTCGGCTACGGCGACTGGACCGGCCCCGTCCCTTTCACGCTCATCGAAGTCGGCCCGACCGCACACACCACCTTTGCGCAGATCGCGGAAGACCTGGCGTGCCCGCTCGGCGGCGATGAGCAACGTCCGGAATCCATAGCCCGGTTTGTCGGAGGTGTGTGTTAGACCTAGGCCGAACGGCCGCACGAGCGCGACCGCAGGGCGACATGGAGTCCGTGCATGAACTTCAACTCCTGGGACCTCAAGCACCAGCCACGCGGCGCGATCGTCGAGGTCAAGCTGAGCGGTAACGCCGCCAACGTCCGCCTCTTCGACAGCTCCAACTTCAGCTCGTTCAAGGCAGGACGGCGCGCGACCGGCTACGGCGGCCAGGCGACCCGCTCGCCGGTGCGCCTACAGGTTCCCCGTTCGGGTCACTGGTACCTCGTGATCGACTACGGCGGCATGAGGGGCAGCGGTCGCGCGTCCGTGCAGGTGCTCCCTGGAGCGCTGCCCGAACTGCGCCAGCGGTCGATGCCCACGCTAGATCGGCTCGCGGAGTCCGTTGCCGCGCTCAACCACGTCGACAACGAGCTCATCTCCAAGCAGTGGGACGTGTTCATCTCCCATGCGTCCGAGGACAAGGACGAGATTGTCCGTCCCCTCGCTCACGCTCTTCAGGGCCAGGGCCAGGGCCAGGGCCTGGGCCTGCGGGTCTGGTATGACGAGTTCGAGCTGAAGCTCGGCGACAGCCTCCGGCGCAAGATCGACCAAGGCATCGCCAACAGCGCGTTCGGTGTGGTCGTGCTCTCCGAGTCGTTCTTCGCCAAGGGATGGGCGCAGTACGAGCTGGACGGTCTGGTCACCCGAACTGTCGACGGCTCGCAGGTCATGCTGCCGCTGTGGCACCAGCTCACTAAGGCGGAGGTCATTTCCTACAGCCCTTCGCTCGCTGACAAGCTGGCCCGTAGCACTACCGACAGCACCCTGGAGGAGATCGCCGCCGAGATCGCGGAGATCGTCATCTCTGCCACCCGAGAGGTCGCTTGAGGACGGCGAATCGGAGTGAGACCCATGTGTCGTTGCCCGGTCGACCAGGCTGGGGAAATCGTCCACGCCGCTCGTAGTAGCGCAGCGCCTGTGGATCACGCCCGCCAGCTTGGCGAGTCTCTCCCCTTCTCATGCCGGGGTACCGGGTCAAGTCGTGCTCACGGCAGGTGGCGGTCCAGCCAGCGCAGCAGCACGCCCAGACGTCCGCGCTCATGCCAGCTCTTCCTGATCGCCCTCTCACGGACGGCGTGAACCCCGGTCCGTAGGCGTCCAATGGGCGACGAGTGCAGTTCGTCGCGGCGCAGCATGGTTGCGGCGCCGCAACCAGTTGGCGCAAGCCAGACACACGCCGACCTCGGGGTGCTGCCCGAGGCGCACCAGTTCGGCTTCGGGGAACTCGCCTCCGCAGCACCAGCATCGCGTCACCGTTGCACTGTCGTGTTCGGGCTGGACCGTCATTCGGTCACCTCCGGGTGCCTGTGACGTGCAGTATCCGCTCTTGCATCCGGTGTCTCGTCGTGTCACGACAGCTGCGCGGAGTCTTGGGCGCCGCAGGCGTGCACGCTGCTCGCCGCGCCTAGCCGACGTGACGCCGACGCGTGCGGTAGATCAGCGGTCCCACATCACCGGCAGAGCGGTGAGTCCGCCTGTCAGCATCTCGCGCCGGACCGACAGGCTCTCCACGGGAATGGCCAGGCGCATGGTGGGGAAGCGTGGAATCAGTTGGGAGAACACGGCTTGTAGTTCCATGCGGGCCAGTGGGGCGCCGATGCAGCAGCGGAGGTCGTGGCCGAAGGTGAGGTGGGCGGCAGCCTTGCGGGTGGCATCGACGCGGTCCGGTTCGGCGAAGACGGCCGGGTCGTGGTTGGCGGCGCCGTTGTCGAGTAGGACGAGGTCGCCGGCGCGGATGGCGGTACCGTCGATCTCCATGTCGGTGCGGGCGTAGCGGGGGATGCCGCCGCCGCCTTTGCCGGGCGCACGGAGGATTTCTTCGACGGCGTTCGGGATGAGGCCGGGGTCATCGCGCAGGGCGTTCCACTGATCTGGGTTGGCCAGCAGGAGCAGTGCGCCCATGCCAATCTGGACCACTGTCGTCTCGTGGCCGGCGAACAGCAGAGCCATGGACAACATGGCGGCCTCGTTGACGGCGACGCGGGCCGCCACGGCATCGCGGACAGCCTGGTCCGGTTGTCGGTAGGCCTCGAAGACCCCGAAGACCTCATCGCCGACCTGGCACAGGCGCTGAACGCCGCGTAGGGCAAGCGCTGGTGCGGCCATCTGATGATGGCCGCACCAGGCACCCAAGTCCGCGCAGATAGAACGATTTCGGTCTCATCCGTTCGGGTTCACCTTTGACCGATACGCAGAAGACTGCACTGTGTCGCGCCGACGTTCTGGACCGAGATGGCTGCTTAGCGGGTGAGCACTTGGCTCGTTCGGAGTTCGTGAGTCCTGCCTGGGTTCGTGCGCTTGCTGGTGGCTGGGGGAGTGACCGCTGAAGGGATGTCGTGCCGCACCGTGGCGCTGGTGTGAGCACTTGACCGTTGGCTGCTGGCGTTCTCCCGATGTCGTCCAGGATCGAGTGGGAGGTGTGTGGCGTGTTGTTCGTCGGTGATGACTGGGCTGAAGGTCATCACGACATCGAGATCATGAACGAGAGCGGACGGGCTCTGGTGAAGGCCCGGCTGCCGGAAGGAGTGGAGGGGATTACTCGGCTGCACGGGCTGATCGCCGAGCGGATCGGGCTGGACGCTGAACCGGAGCAGGTGTTGGTCGGGATCGAGACCGATCGTGGTCCGTGGGTGGCGGCACTGGTGCGGCTGGTTATCGGGTGTTCGTGGTCAACCCGCGGCAGACGTTCCGGTTCCGTGAGCGGTTCTCGCCTTCCGGTGCGAAGAGCGACGCTGCGGACGCGCACGTGCTGGCGGACATGGTGCGCACCGACTCCCACCAGCTGCGCCCAATCGCGGGCGACAGCGATCTGGTCGAAGCGATCAAGTTGCTGGCCCGCGCGCATCAGAGCCTGATCTGGGACAGGCAGCGGCTGGTCGCCCGCCTGCGGGCACAGCTGCGCGACTTCTATCCTGGCGCATTGGCGGCGTTCGGAGAGGAACTCGCCGCCACAGAGGCCGTGGACTTGCTGCAGCAGGCCCCAGATCCGGACACCGCGGCGAAGCTGTCACTCGCGAAGATCACCACCGCCCTGCGTCATGCGGGCAGGCGCAAGATCGACGAGCGAGCTCGGAAGATCCAGGACGGGCTCCGAACAGAGCAGCTAGGCCTACCGGTCGCAGTGCAGCAGGCGTACGCCACGACCACGCGATCGTTCGTCACGATGATCGCCGCGACTGTTGAGCAGATCGCGTACCTCGAGCGGGAGCTGATCGAGTGCTTCCACGAACACCCGGATTCGGCGATCTACCTCTCCCAACCCGGCATCGGCGTGGTCCTGGGCGGCCGGGTGCTGGGTGAGTTCGGGGACGACCCGGACCGCTATGCCGGGCCGAAGGCGCGCAAAAACTACGCCGGCACCAGCCCGGTCACCGTCGCCTCCGGCTGCAGAAGCACTGTCAACGCCCGATACGTGCGCAACACCAGACTCATCGACGCACTGATGCGCCAGGCGATGGCCGCGCTGGCAGGTTCACCTGGAGCACGCGCTTACTACAACCGCCAACGCGCACGAGGACTGCCGCACAACGCCGCGTTACGCCACGTCGGCAACCGCCTCGTTGGGATCGTTCACGGCTGCCTCGTCACCCACACGACCTACGACGAGGCCATAGCCTGGGGTCATCACACCGAGGCAGCAGCGGCCTGATCCCTTAATCCCAGGGATGTCCTCGGGCTCGCAAACCATGATCGACAACGGTGAAACGGAGAATGACGATGAGTCTGGAAACGCAAAAAAGCAGGTAGAGACGAATCTCTACCTGCTTCTCTGGAGTACGCCGCCAGGGACTCGAACCCCGGACCCGCTGATTAAGAGTCAGCTGCTCTAACCAACTGAGCTAGCGGCGCTTGTTTGTGTGCCGGTCACTTGCCGTTCCGACGTGAAGAACGTTAGCACACGCCTCGGAGGCGCTCCCAATCGGCTGGTCAGCCCCGGTTTGGGGGTGCGTCGGCCACGTAACGATCCGGCCACTCGGGCAACTTCGGCCCACCTCCTGTCGTCACCTAATCGGGGGACGCCGAAACGACTTCGTGCAGGCAGTCTCGGGAGCGGCGACAAGCAGATCGGAAGTACGTCCATGGGGATGTGGGGCAGGCGCGGTCGTGGGGTGGTCGCGGCGGGAATCGCTGTGATCCTGATCGCAGGCTGTTCAGGTGGCGGCGAGAACGCCGGCGGGTCGGGGGAGCCGTCGTCGAGTGCTCCTCCGCCGCCGAAGCCTGTCACTTTGACGCTGGCGTTGAACAACGGCGCGGCTGACGTGTCGCCGGGGCTGCCGGTGATCGCCACCGCGGCCGACGGGAAGCTGACCGAGGTCAAGCTGACCAACCCCGAGGGCAAGGTCGTCGAGGGGAAGATGAACCCCGAGTCGACGCAGTGGACGAACACCGAGCCGCTCGGGTACTCGAAGACGTACAAGCTGACCGCCACGGCGACCGGTGAGGACGGCAAGGCGGAGACCAAGGAGTCGAGCTTCACCACGGTGAAGCCGCGGACGCTGACCTACGTGTCGACGAACCCGCAGGACGGCACCACGATCGGTGTGGGTCAGCCGCTCGCCTTCTACTTCGACGAGCCGGTGGCCGACAAGGTCGCGGCCGAGAAGATGCTCGAGATCACCACCGAGCCCAAGGTCGAGGGCGCCTTCTACTGGTTCAACAAGAAGGAGGTGCACTGGCGGCCGGAGGCGTTCTGGAAGCCGGGCACCAAGATCACGATGAACATCAAGGTCTACGGCAAGCACATCGGTGACGGCATCTACGGCCAGGAAGACCGCACGATCACGACCACGGTCGGCGACTCGGTGATCTACGAGGCGGACGGACAGACGCACCAGGTCAACGTCAAGGTCAACGGCCAGGTCGTGCGGACCATGCCGACCTCGATGGGCAAGCCGGCCGACGCCACCCCCATCGGCACGTACGTGCTGATGGAGAAGTACAACCACATGATCATGGACTCGACCACCTACGGCCTGGCGCTGGAGAACGGCGGCTACAAGACGCCGGTCGACTGGGCCTACCGGATGTCGAACAGCGGCATCTTCTTCCACAGCGCGCCGTGGTCCATCGGTGACCAGGGCAACCGCAACGTGAGCCACGGCTGCCTCAACCTCTCGCCGGAGAACGCCAAGTGGGTCATCGACAACAGCAAGCAGGGTGACGTGGTCGTCGTCACCAACTCCGGTGGCCCGGCGCTGGAGCCGTGGGACGGCTTCGGCGACTGGCAGGTGCCGTGGACGCAGTGGGTGCAGGGCAACCGCTAGTTCCCGCCTGCTCAGGGTGCTAGCGCACTGAAAACGTTTGTGGAAGGCTGACGCCGCCACCGCCGCCCGATCATTCTGGGAGGCACCGTGGCTTCACCGCTGCGAAGACTGCTCGTGGTCGCGACCTCGATCGCGCTCACGGCGGTGGCGGCACCACCAGCCCATGCGGACGACGCGCTGCTCTCGTTCGCCAGACCGGCAACGGCGTCGAGCGAGAGCAACGCCCGGCACGTCGCCACCAAGGCGACGGACGTCGATCGCCGGACCAGCTGGCGCAGCGAGAACGGCGACCGGCAGTGGATCTCGATCGACCTCGGCTCGATGTCCACGATCAACCGCGTCGTGCTGCGCTGGGGCACCCTCTGCGCGAGGAAGTACTCCGTCCAGACGTCGCCGGAAGGCGTGTACTGGCGTGACGTCCACAGCACCGACAAGGGCGCCGGCGGCGACGACAACATCGAGCTCACCGGCTTCGGCCGTTGGGTCCGGGTGTTGCTGACCAAGCCCTGCTTCCGGAACTACGAGCTCAGGGAGTTCGAGGTCCACGGCACGCCCGGCGTCGTCGACACCGCACCGCCCAGCGCGCCGGGAACGTTGAGCGTCAAGGCCTTCACGGCCACCTCGGTCAACCTGCAGTGGGGCCCGGCGAGCGACAACGTGGCCGTCACGAGCTACGAGATCTACCAGTCCGGCCAGTACGTGAAGACGGTCGAGGGGCTCTCCAACAACGTCACGCGCCTCACCCCGAACACCACGTATTCCTTCTACGTCAACGCGAAGGACGCCGCGGGCAACATCTCGCAGGCGAGCAACTCGATCACGGTCACCACCCCGGCCGCCGTCGCCGACACCGAGCCGCCGACCGCGCCCGTCAACGCGATCGTGCAGAAACTGACCGCCAACAGCGTCTCGCTCGCCTGGGGAGCGGCGAGCGACAACGTTGGTGTCGCGAGCTATGCGGTCTTCTCGAACGGCGCCCAGGTCGGCACCACCACCGGCCTGCAGACCACGATCGCGGGCCTCAAACAGCAGACGGACTACGAGTTCACCGTCAAGGCAGTCGACACTTCCGGCAGGAGCGGTCCGTTCACCGCCCCGGTCAAAGCCGGCACCCGCAAGGGACATGACGCCGTCGGCGAGGTCACCAAGATCGCCGGCGACACCGATGTGCCGTGGGGCCTGGAGTTCCTCAGGGACGGCACGGCGTTCTACGCCCAGCGCGACACCGGCGACATCATCAGCATCGCTCCCGGCGGCACCAGGTCCGTCGCCGGCCGCGTCCCGAACGTCGTCAGCACCGACGGCGAGGGTGGCCTCCTCGGCGTCGAGCAGAAGGACGGCTGGCTCTACGCCTACCACACCAGCCCGAACGACAACCGGCTCGTCAGGTTCAGGCTGGTCAACGGAAAACTCGACGCGAGCACTCACGAGGTCCTGCTCACCGGTGCGCCCCGCAACAAGTTCCACAACGGCGGCAGGCTCAGGTTCGGCCCGGACGGCAAGCTCTACGTCGCCACCGGTGACGGCCAGGTCGCGTCCACCGCCCAGGACCTGAACTCGTTGGGCGGCAAGGTGTTGCGCGTCAACCCGGACGGCAGCGTGCCGCGCGACAACCCGTTCCCCGGCAAGTACGTCTACAGCTACGGCCACCGCAACGTGCAGGGCCTGGCGTTCGACTCGCGCGGCCGCCTCTGGGAGGCCGAGCTCGGCAACTCGGTCATGGACGAGGTCAACCTGATCAGGCCCGGCGGCAACTACGGCTGGCCCGCCTGCGAGGGCACGTCCGGCGAGTGCGGCGAACCGACCTTCCTCGCTCCCAAGCACACCTGGGCGGTCAGCCAGGCGTCCCCGAGCGGACTGGCCGTTGTGGACGACGTGCTGTACCTGGCGGCGTTGCGCGGACAGCGGCTCTACCGGATCCCGATCGGCGGTGAGCCACAGGTCTTCTTCGAAGGCGCCTACGGTCGCTTGAGGACGGTCGAGAGGACCCCGCAAGGCGACCTCTGGCTCACGACGTCCAACGGGGACAAGGACTCCATCCCGAACAACAGCACGACCCAGATCTACGAGCTCGACCTCAGGTAGCTCAGGAGATCGTCACCTGGCCGCCGGCAACGGCCAGGTGACGGTTCACCTGCACGGCTTCCAGCATCCGCCGGTCGTGCGTCACCAGCAGCAACGTGCCGGGGTAGTTCTCCAGCGCCGACTCCAGCTGCTCGATCGCGGCCAGGTCGAGGTGGTTCGTCGGCTCGTCCAGCACCAGCAGGTTCACCCCGCGCCCCTGCAGCAACGCCAACGCCGCCCGCGTGCGCTCACCGGGCGACAACGAGGCCGCCGGACGCATCACGTGCGTGGCCTTCAGCCCGAACTTGGCCAGCAACGTCCGCACGTCGGCCGGGTTCATCTCCGGCACGGCCTCCTCGAACGCCTCCACCAGCGGCAGCTCGCCCAGGAACAGCCCACGGGCCTGATCGACCTCGCCGACCACGACACCGGAGCCCAAGGTCGCGTAACCGGACGTCAGCTCTGCCCTTCCGAGCAGTGCGGCGAGCAGCGTCGACTTGCCCGCGCCGTTCGCACCGGTGATAGCCACCCGGTCCGCCCAGTCGATCTGCAGGTCGACGGGACCCAGCCGGAAGCCACCGCGTTCGACCACGGCCGCCCGCAACGACGCCACGACGGCACCGGAACGCGGCGCCGCGGCGATCTCCATCCGCAGCTCCCACTCCTTGCGGGGCTCCTCGACGACGTCCAGCCGTTCGATCATGCGGTCGGTCTGACGGGCCTTGGAGGCCTGCTTCTCGGTGGCGTCGGCACGGAACTTGCGGGCGTTCTTGTCGTTGTCGCCCGCCTTGCGCCGGGCGTTCTTCACGCCCTTCTCCATCCACGACCGCTGCATGCGCGCACGGGCCTCCAGCGAGGCCTTGGTGTCCGCGAACTCTTCGTAGTCGTCACGGGCGTGCTTGCGGGCACGCGCGCGCTCTTCGAGGTACGACTCGTAGCCGCCGCCGTACAGCCGCACGGAGTTCTGGTGCAGGTCGAGCTCCAGCACGCTGGTCACCGTGCGGGCCAGGAACTCGCGGTCGTGCGACACCACCACCGTGCCCGCGCGCAGGCCCGTGACGAACTTCTCCAGCCGCTCCAGGCCGTCGAGGTCCAGGTCGTTGGTCGGCTCGTCCAGCAGGAAGATGTCGTAGCGGCTGAGCAGCAACGACGCCATGCCAGCCCGCGCGGCCTGACCACCGGACAGCGAGGTCGTCAACGCGTCCAGGCCCACGGTCAGCCCGATGTCGGCGATGACCTCCAGCGAGCGTTCCTCCAGGTCCGCGCCACCCAGCGCGAGCCACTGGTCCAGCGCGTCGGAGTAGCCCTCGTCGTTGCCGGCGGTCAGCGCCTCGGTGGCCACGTCCAGCGCGGCCTGAGCTGCGGCGACACCGGTGCGGCGGGCGAGGAACTCCCGGACGGTCTCACCTTCGAGACGCTCCGGCTCCTGCGCGAGGTGGCCCACGTTCGCGCCCGGCGGGCTCAACGTCACGCGGCCTTCTTCGGCGGGGATCAGACCGGCCAGCGTTTTGAGCAACGTCGACTTGCCGGCGCCGTTCACGCCCACGAGCCCGATGACGTCACCCGGCGCGACCACGAGATCGAGTCGTGAGAACAGGACGCGATCACCGTGACCCGCGGCGAGATCCTTGGCGACGAGCGTGGTCACAGGGCGCTCCGACGGTTGGGGGTCCGGGGGCCTGCCCCCGGCTGGGGTCTGGGGGCTTGGCCCCCAGAAAACACAACGAAGCCGGATTATGTTCGCGCTTTCTGCGAACATAATCCGGCTTATCCGGGTGAGTGACGGGACTTGAACCCGCGACACCTGGGATCACAACCCAGTGCTCTGCCAGCTGAGCTACACCCACCATCACCGGTCGTTGACCGGCAGAGGAAGCATAGCAATGGCATCCACCGATATTGAAATCAGGGGGTCATTCGGCGTTCTTGAGCAGCTCAGCGGCCACGGCCTGGGCCTGTTCGGTCGACGGACCCGGCTGCGGGACGAACGCCGTGCGCCGGTAGTACGCGAGCTCCCGGATCGACTCGATGATGTCCGCGAGGGCTCGGTGCGCGAGACCCTTGCCGGGCTGCGCGTAGTAGATGCGCGGGTACCAGCGCCGGCACAGCTCCTTGATCGACGACACGTCGACCATGCGGTAGTGCAGGTGCGCGTCCAGCGCGGGCATGTCGCGGGCGATGAAGCCGCGGTCCGTGGCGATGGAGTTGCCGGCCAGGGGAGCGGTCCGCGGATCCGGGACCCACTCCTTGATGTAGGCCAGCACGGCGGCCTCCGCCTCTTCCAGCGACACCGCCGAGGCGCGCACCTCTTCGGTCAGACCCGACTTGGCGTGCATCTCCATGACGACTTCCGGCATCGAGGCGAGCACTTCGTCATCCGCGTGGATCACAATGTCCACGCCGTCGCCGAGCACGTTGAGCTCGGCGTCCGTGACCAGTGCCGCGATCTCGATCAGAGCGTCCTTGCCCAAGTCGAGTCCGGTCATCTCGCAGTCGATCCACACCAGACGATCCATCACGCCGGAAACATTACTGCGCGAGGGCTCAACTTCGAGTGGCGGCGTGCAGCAACCTGGTTACGCTCCCCGTGCATGACGGCTCAGTCTGAGATCGCTGCTGGATACGAGTCCGAGAGCGCGGCCATCGAACTGGGCGCCGTGCTGGTCGACGGTCAGGTGGAATCGACCGCGCACGTCCGCATCCCGCTGGCCATGGTCAACCGCCACGGCCTGGTCGCCGGAGCGACGGGCACCGGCAAGACGAAGACGCTGCAGTTGCTCGCGGAACAGCTGTCGGACAACGGCGTGCCGGTGCTGATGGCGGACGTGAAGGGCGACTTGTCCGGACTGTCCCAGCAGGGCGCCACGAGCGATCGGACCGCCACCCGCGCCAAGGACACCGGCGACGACTGGCAGCCGCGGGCGTACCCGACCCAGTTCCTGTCGATCGGCACCGGCGGCCTCGGCGTGCCGCTGCGGGCGACCGTCACGAGCTTCGGCCCGATCCTGCTGTCGAAGGTGCTGGGCCTGAACGACACCCAGGAGTCCACGCTCGGCCTGATCTTCCACTGGGCGGACAGCCGCGGTCTCCCGTTGCTCGACACCAAGGACCTGCGCAGCGTCATCCAGCACCTCACCAGCGACGAGGGCAAGGAAGACCTCAAGGGCATCGGCGGGGTGTCCAGCTCGACCGCGGGCGTGATCCTGCGGGCCCTGGTGAACCTGGAGGCGCAGGGCGGCGACAGGTTCTTCGGCGAACCGGAGCTCGACCCGGTCGACCTGATGCGGCAACGCGACGGCAAGGGTGTCGTCAGCCTGTTGGAACTGGCCGAGCTGCAGGGCAACCCGGCGCTGTTCTCCACGTTCCTGATGTGGTTGCTGGCCGAACTCTTCGAGACGCTGCCGGAAGAAGGCGACGTCGAGAAGCCCAAGCTCGTCTTCTTCTTCGACGAGGCGCACTTGCTGTTCTCGAACGCGTCGAAGGCGTTCCTCGACCAGATCACCCAGACCGTGAAACTCATCCGGTCCAAGGGAATCGGTGTCTTCTTCTGCACGCAGCTGCCGACCGACATCCCGAACGACGTGCTGTCGCAGCTCGGCGCGCGCGTCCAGCACGCACTGCGCGCGTTCACGCCGGATGATCAGAAAGCGTTGGCGCGCACGGTGAAGACGTACCCGACCACGCCGCACTACGACCTGGAGAAGGCTCTCACGTCGCTCGGCATCGGCGAGGCGATCATCACCGTGCTGAGCGAGAAGGGCGCGCCGACCCCGGTCGCGTGGACGAGGCTGCGAGCGCCGCGTTCGCTGATGGACACCATCGGCAACGACGCGATCAGGCAGGCGGCCCAGGGCTCAGATCTGCACGGCAAGTACTCCGAGACCGTCGACCGCGAGTCGGCCTACGAGCAGCTGATGCAGAAAGTGGCGCCGCCGCAACAGGAACAAGCCCCGGAAGCCCCTCCCCAGCGACAGGAGAAGGAGGAACCGGGGCTCGTCGAGAAGGTGCTCGGCAACAGCGCCGTGAAGTCGTTCCTGCGGTCAGCCGGCAGCGCCCTGGCGCGCGAGATCACGCGGGGTCTCTTCGGGACTTCGCGCAAGCGACGCTGACAACACGGCCGCGCCGAGGCAGAGGGCGCCCGCGACGTACCAGGCCAGGTCGTAGCTGCCCAGGTGGTCGCGGGTGAGCCCGGCCGCGGAGGCCGCGAGCGCCGCACCGAGCTGGTGCGAGGCGAACACCCAGCCGAACACGACCGGCCCGGACATGCCGAAGTACTGGCGGCACAACGCCACCGTCGGCGGCACGGTCGCGACCCAGTCCAGGCCGTAGAAGATGATGAACACCAGCATCGACGGGTGCGCGCTGGCCCCGAACAACTGCGGCAGGATCATCAACGACAGGCCGCGCAGCAGGTAGTAGCCCGCCAGCAGCATCCGCGAGTCGACCTTGTCGGTCAGCCAGCCGGACACGATCGTGCCCACGATGTCGAACACGCCGACCAGCGCCAGCAACCCGGCCGCGGTCGTCGTCGGCATGCCGTGGTCGTGCGCGGCGGGGATGAAGTGCGTGCCCACCAGACCGTTCGTGGACGCACCGCAGATCGCGAACCCGCCGGCCAGCAGCCAGAACGGCCGTGTCCTGGCCGCTGATCCCAACGCCGTCAGCGCGCGGCGAGCCGCACCACCGGACGGCGGCGGGGGAGTGTCCTCGGTCGCGCCGAGCGGCAGCAGCCCCACATCACGCGGGTACTCGCGCAGGAACAACGCCGCCAACGGCACCACGGCCAGCGCGGCGACGCAGATCACCAGCGACGCGTACCGCCAGCCGTAGGACTCGGACAGCCAGGCCACCGTCGGCAGGAACACCAGCTGGCCGGCCGCGCCACCCGCCGTCAGCACGCCCGTGACCAGGCCGCGGTGCTTCACGAACCAGCGTCCGGTGATCGTCGCTACGAACGCCAGCGCCATCGAGCCGGTGCCGAGACCGACCACGACGCCCCACAGCAGAACCAGCTGCCACGACGCGGTCATGAACACCGTCAGCCCGCTGCCGATCGCGACCAACGTCAACGCGCAGGTCACCACGACCCGCACGCCGAACCTGTCCATCAGCGCGGCCGCGAACGGCGCGGTCAACCCGAACAGCAACAGGTTGATCGAGATGGCGAGCGAGATCGTGCCGGTCGTCCAGCCGAACTCCGCCCGCAACGGCTCGATCAACGCACCAGGTGCCGCGCGGAACGACGCGGCACCCACCAAGGCGATGAAGGACACACCTGCGACAACCCAGGCCCAATGCAGTCTCACGGCGACAAGGTTCCGTGACGCCGTCCCCGCCGACCAGTGGCCCGATGGCCAACATGTGAAAGAATCAGGCCATGCATCGGATCGCCGTTCTGGCGCTGGAGCGGTCCGTCGCCTTCGACATCGGCAGCTCCACGCACATGTTCGCCCGGCTCGCGGACCGGTACGAGGTCGTCGTCTGCTCGCCGGACCGCCGCCCGATCCCCACCACCGGCGGCTTCACCATCGCGCCCGACCACGGCTTGGAAGCGCTCCAAGACGCGGACACGGTGCTCGTGCCGGGCACCCACTACCCGCCGGCGCGGGAAGGCAGGCTCGAACCCGCCGTGCTGGAGGCGCTCACGACGACGAACGCGCCGCGGATCATGTCGATCTGCACCGGAGCGTTCGTGCTCGCCGCCGCCGGGCTGCTCGACGGCAGGCCCGCGACCACGCACTGGGGCACCACCGACCAGTTCCGCGCGCTGTACCCGAAGGTGCGCCTCAACCCGGACGTGCTGTTCATCGACGACGGCGATGTGCTGACGTCCGCGGGCGTCGCCGCGGGCATCGACCTGTGCCTGCACGTCATCAGGTCCGACCACGGCAGCGAGGTGGCGAACTGGGTGGCCCGCTACTGCGTCGTCCCCGCGTGGCGGCAGGGCGGCCAGTCCCAGTTCGTCGACCGCCCGGTGCCCAGCTACCCGGACACCTCCACGGCGCTCGCCCGCGAATGGGCCTTGGAGCGCCTCCAAGAACCACTGGACCTGGCCGCGATGGCCGCCCAGGTGCGGATGAGCGTGCGCACGTTCACCCGCCGGTTCCGCGCCGAGACCGGCATGTCACCGGGCCAGTGGCTGACGCAGCAACGCGTCGACCGCGCCCGGCACCTGCTGGAGTCCACCGACCTGCCGATCGACCAGGTGGCCCGGCACGCGGGATTCGGGACGGGCGCGGCGCTGCGGCAGCAGCTGGCGGCGTCGATCGGGGTGTCGCCGAGCGCCTACCGGCAGACGTTCCGCTCGGCCTGAAGCCCGGCGAGCACCCCGGAACCCGTCATTCGCCTTCGCGGACCAGGAACGGGCGCAGCAGGTCCGGCACGGCCTCGTCGGCCAGCGCCAGGCCGTCGGACTCGCCGACGTCCGTCACGTGGTAGACGCCCGCACCTGCCGCGGTGGTCGCGCCGATCGTCATCAACCCGCTGCGGCGCTGGAAGAACGACCGCTGGATGCGCCAGCCGATGATGCCGGTGCGCTGCAACGCGACCGTGCTGCGCACCAGGGAGTTGTTGCGCGTCACCAGATAGCGGTCGTCCAGGGCGTTGCCGAGCGAGCGGTAGTTGTCCCAGCCGACGAGTGCGGCGAACGGGAGGATCGCCACCGGGATCGGCCAGGCCCACGACGGCGCCCAGATCGCGAGTCCGACCGCGATCACGATCCAGGGCACCACGTGCCGGATCATGCTGCGGCGCAACGCGGCGAACGGGTGCTTGCGGAGCTTGCGCAGGGTCGGGTCGTCGTGGACCTTCAGCACGTTCTGCGAGACCTGGTGCGCCACGGACAACGGTGCCGGCGGCAGCAGCAGGTTGCTCTCGCCCTTCGAGCCCAGGCCCGTGGTCACGGCGGCGAGCTTCGCGCCCTTGCCCGCGCGGACCAGCAGTGGTTCCTGGATGTCGACGCCGCGCAGTCGTTGCTCCTCCACCGAGACCGAGCGGGTGGTGAGCAGACCTCGTTGCACGCGAAGAGTTCCGTCGGGCTCGCGGGTCAGCCGGTAGTTCCAGAACTGAAGAATGTAGAGCGGGATCGACAGCACGAGCCCGACCACGATCAGCGCGATCACGAACACGCCGAGCAGCGTGAAGCTCGGGTGCTCGAACAGCCACTCCCACAGGTCCTGGACCGGGTGCAGGCCGAGGTCGTCGGCGTAGTTCGACAGCACACCGAACACGGCACCGATCGCGACCAGGCCCGACAGCGAGAGCGGCGCGAACTTCAGCCACTTCAGGTCCAGCTGCGAGATGACCTCGGACTCCGCGATCACCGGTTCCGCGTGCGGCTCGGCGGACTCGCCGGAAGCAGCGGTCCTGGGCGCGACTGTCTTCTGCAGCAACAACAACCGCAGCCGCTCGGCCTCCTGCTGCGTCACCGCGTCGAGCGTGAGGCCGTCGGTGCCGGGGACGTCCTGCTGCCCGGTGCCGATCCGCACGGCCGACAACCCGAAGATGCGGTGGCCCGGCTTCGAGGTGAGGTCGACCGTCCTGATGCGATCGCGCGGCACCGCGAGTTGCTTGCGGGTCAGCAAACCCGTGTGCAGCTCGACCTGGTCGTCGGTGATGCGGTACTTCGTGGTGCGCCAGATGAGATAGCTGAACGCGAGGATCGCCGCGACCGTGGCGCCACTGGCGATGAGCCGCCACTTCTCGCCGTTGCCGGTGAACAGCAGCACGAGGATCGGCACCAGCATCGCGATGCTCTCGTTGAGCGGCCGCACGACCAGCATCCGCACGTGCAGGCGGTGCCATTCCTGCAGCGGCTCGACGAACTCCGGTGCGGCGGGAAGCCCGGCCGGCACCTCCGAAGGAGTGCTCACGTGGCATCACCGGGCGTGGCCTGCGTGGTGTTCGTCAGCTCGACCACGAGTTGCTGCGCGACCTCGTGGTCGAGTCCCTCGATCTCGACCGGACCGGCGGCCGACGCGGTAGTCACCGTGACCGTCGAGAGGCCGAGCATCTGCTGGAACGGCCCGCGCTTGGTGTCGATCGTCTGGATCCGCGACACGGGGGCGACCCGCCACTCCTGGTTCAGCCAGCCGGAGAGGGTGTACACGGCGTCCGGCGTCGTCTCCCAGCGGTGGACGCGGTACCGCCAGCTCGGCTCGACCGCGGTGTGCACGATGCCGACGACCAGCGTGGCGACCAGCAGCGCCAGCTCCCACGTGGGCGGGGAGCTCACCAGCAGGAACACGATGAGCTGGGGCACGAACAGCACCAGCCAGAACAGGGCGGCCTGCATCGTCCACAGCAGGACCGACTTCGGACTCACCTGGTGACGAGGCGTGCGCAGTTGCAGAGTCACCCCACAAGGGTGCCTCACTCACAACTGGCGATGTGGCCAGGTGCGCCAATTGACGTTCGCGTGTTGAGGTGGTCTTGCTTGCGAGGGAGGCAAGACCACCTCAACCGGCCGAAGTGATCAGCGGCTGCTGCAGGGAGTGGCGTACGGCGGAGTGAACGGCATGCCGCCACCACCGTTGCGCTCAGTGGCGGACGCCGGGCCCGCCGCGATCGCCACAGCGCCCAAACTGAGGATCACAGCTGTGAGGGTTCGAGCGATAGTGTTCCAGTTCATTGAGGGGCTCCTTCGATAGGTGGCGGCCGTGGATGAGGGCAGGAAGTCGTTGACGAGGTTCGGTGCGCGGTTGCGGGCGGTCCGGCTGCAACGCGGTTTGTCGCAAAAGGACCTCGCGTGCCCCGGTGTCTCCATGAGCTACGTGTCGAGGCTGGAGTCCGGCGAACGGGTGCCGTCGCCCGCGGTGGTGCGCAGGCTCGCCGAGGTGCTCGGCGTCGACCCGTCCGAACTGATGGTCGACGAGGACCGCACCGCGATGCAGGACGAGGCGCTGGCGTGGTGTGAGGCGCTGCTCGCCTACCACGACGGTGACCTGGTGATGGCCGTCGACCTGCTGGAAACGCTGGGAAAGCGGTCGGACGAGGAGATGTTCGGCTGGTGCGTGCGCTGGACGCGCCTGGTGATGCTCGCGAGGCAGCGCGACCACGAGGGTCTGCTGCTGGCGGCGGCGAAGCTGCGCAAGTCGTGGTCTCCCGGTCCGGCGGTGGACGCGCTGGTGGAGATCCTGCGCGCATCCTCGTTGCGGCGCCTCGGCCGGACGGCCGAATCCGTGAAGGCCGCGAGCGAGGCCGTGGAGCTGGCGAGCGGCGACGGCGAACGGGTGCGTCGGGTCAACACCCGCGCGCTCATCTCGTTGTGCGCGGAGCTGACCGCGGCGGGACGTCTGGCCGACGCCGAACAGGTGGTGGACCAGCTTTCCGCGCGGCTGCCCGAACTCGGGCGCGACCGGCTCGCCATCTCCACGTGGTGGGCGCGGGCCAAGGTCGCCGATCGACTGGGCGATCGAACCGAAGCCGCGCACTGCATCCGGGAAGCCGTCGAGATGCTCGACGACTACGACGGCGATCCCGAGTACCGCTGCCGCGTCCGCCTGGCCGGTGCGTCCATCGCGTTGCGCACTCCCGGCGCGAACCTCGACGACGTCGTTTCGTTGCTGGACAAGGTGGAGACGACCGTCGCGGCGATGCGCCGGCAGGACGGCCTGCTCGCGCACGCTCGCGCGCTGCGGGCGGAACTCGCGTTGCGGGACGGCGAAGTCGACCGGGCGCGGGAGCTCGCGGAAAGCGCTATCGCGACCGGGCAGCTGGACGCCGAGCAGCAACTGAGGTGCCACCTGCTGCTCGTGCGGGCGGCCGACGAGGTCGACCCGGACAGCAGCGGTGGCGCGCGCACGGCACTGGCCGCGCTGCTGGAGCACATCAACCCCGAGGGCGTTGATCCGCTCCTGTGGCGCGACGTGGCTCGCATCGCGCTGCGCAAGCACTGACGGCGGGCGACGTTGCCCCGTCATGACTGCACCTCGCTCATTAACTGGACACCTTGTTAACGGAGCATGACACAGACCAGTTACCCGCCACATCACCCAATTCCACTCCGCGGACATGGGTAAAACACCCAGAAACCGGCAGTACCTCGTCAACGGCAAGCGACCGAACGGGCGATTGAACGACGGTCTGGTCGGACCAGTTGTCAATCAGTTGACAATGGATGACTCGCCATTGGTCAAGCTCATCCACCAGACGATGGCTCCGGCACGCCCGTTGACGTCAAGCGTGCTGTAGATCCGCTGGAGGTGGTTCTGCACCGTCTTGGGGGACAGCCCGAGCGACTCGGCGATCATCGCCGTGCTCGCTCCGGCGGCCACGAGCCGCAGCACCTCGATGCCGCGTTTGGTGAGCCCTGCTCGCAACGCGCGGGCGATGCGGGTGTTCGTGTGTTCCGCGGTAGCGGTCTCGTGCAACTCACCGCTGTGCGGGACACGCACCACGGCGTCCTCGCGCTTGGGCTCGAAACGCCTGTGCGCCAACTGTTCCACGAGTCGTGACGACAGGTCGTGCTCGCGCATGCGCAGAAGATCGCGCCCCTCTTGCAGTTCCCACAAGCGGTACTGCTCCAACTGGAGCCGCGCGTGCCTCAACGCCCGTTCGAAGTCGCCGGATCGTTCGTACGCCTCACTCAGCTGTTGGTGAGCGTGCACGGCCACTTCCCGCGCCAGGCAGCTCATGGCGAGTTCAGCGGCCTGGGTCAGCTGGGAGATCTGGTCGGAGTACCGCTTGCGCGCCCCGCTCATCCTGGCCCGCGCCATCAGCGCCTCCGCCCGCGCCACCGGGCGGTTCCTTCCGGCAAGCAACTGGTCAGCGCGCTGCCAGCTGCGGTGTGCGCGGTCAAGTTCACCCAGATCGATGCGCACGTGTGTCAGCAGCACGTTGACCATCGCCATCCGCACCGGATCGCCGACCTGCTTCCACCTGTCGCGCACCTGTGCGCACAAGGCTTCCGCGCGCCGAAGCTTGCGCACGCACGGTTCGCCGTCGAGGCTGCAGCGGCTCTCCTCAGTGCGGATCATGCAGTGCTCGTGGTACTGCATGCGCATCACGCGTGCCTGTTCGAACAACACCGAGCCGATCAACTCGTTGTCCCCGGTGAGCTCCGCGAGGCCGAGCGCGCGGGCGAACGAGTTGAAGCTGCGTTCCCGCGAGTCGAGCCGCAGTTCCACCACAGCACGGGAAAAGCTGCACCGCGCCTGCAGTCCGATGTGGCGGTTCGCCGCCGCGATCTCCTGCACCCTGTCGATGGTGTCGAGCGCGCTGGGCCACAGACCGCGCTTGCCGAGCGCCACGGACTGCGTCAGCACGCCCTCCGCCACGCCCTCGACGTCGTCCAGCCAGGCGAACGCGGCCACGGACTTCTCGGCGAACTCCAGAGCTTCGCCTGGTCTGCCTTCGTCCAGTGCGATGCGTGCCTCGCGCAGATTGTGCACGGCGTTGGACCGAGGATCCGTGGTCCGGCCGGGAACCGTCATGTGCTCAAGCCCCCTCTTCGGAGGCCGAGCCTAGCGGTGCGGCCCGAAACCTTGGGGGACTGATTCACGCCCAGTGGGACGGATCGTGGTACCGCCCCCGCGCCCCCATACATCCAGTATGAGGACGCGGGGGCGGCACCACGATCCGTCCGCCTGGCCGCGAATCAGCCCGCCAAATTTCGGGCCGCACCGCTACTGCGCTTCGCGCAGTTGACGTTTCAACACTTTTCCGGCTGCGTTGCGCGGCAACTCGTTGAGGAAGAAAACATCTCGGGGAACGGAAAACCGTGCGAGGTTTTCCCTCACGTGTTCACGTATGTGTTCGGCCGTCAGGGTTTTTGCGCCGACAACAAATGCGACGAGCCGCTGGCCGAACTCGTCGTCCTCGACGCCGAGCACCGCGACCTCGGTGACGCCGTCCAGGTTCGAGAGAAGGTCCTCGACCTCGCGCGGGTAGACGTTCTCACCGCCGGACACGATCATCTCGTCGTCGCGGCCGGCCACGAACAGCAGGCCGTTCTTGAGATAGCCGAGATCGCCGGTGGACATCAGGCCGTTCAACGACTCCTTGCTGGTGCCGTTGGTGTAACCGTCGAACAGCATCTCGTTGCCGACGAAGATCCGCCCTGTCTCGCCGGGCGGCACTGGCCGGCCCTGATCGTCCACAATGGCCAGTCGGGTGCCGAGCGGCGGCTGTCCCGCGGTGCCGGGCTCCCTGAGCATCTCCTCGGGCGTCGCGATGCTCGCCCAGCTCACTTCCGTTGAGCCGTAGAGGTTGTAGAGCACCGGGCCGAACTCTTCGAGCGTGCGGGCGGCGACGCGGGGCGGCAGGGACGATCCGCTGGAGGCGATGATCCGCAGCTTCGGCCGGTGCGGGGTCTCCAGCATGCGTTGCAGCATCACGGGAACCACGAACATCGCGGTGCACTTCTCGGCGTCCCGTAACGTCTGCGCCGGGTCGAACTTCCGGCGCAGCACCAGGGTCGCGCCGAGCACGAGTCCGAGCTGGAACGCGGCGAGGCCCCAGGCGTGGAACAGCGGGGAGGTGATCGCGATGACGTCGCCGTGCTTGAGCGGGATGCGGGACAGCAGTGCGGCGGCGGGGGCGAGGCTCGCGGGTTCCGGCCGGCGCGCGCCCTTCGGGGTGCCGGTGGTGCCGGAGGTGAGGATGATCAGCCGGCCGCGCGGAGGGCGGCGGGGGAGCGGCTTGTCCGGCCCGTTGATGATCAGCGACTCGAGCTCGTCGCTGAAGTACGTGGGCACGTCCGGGAGCACGTCGGCGAACTCGCGGTCGGCGACGATCCGGTCGATCTTCTGGTCCTGCGCGACCTGGGCCAGTTGTCCTGTGCTCAGGCCGGTGTTGAGCAGGACGGCGTCGGCGCCGATCTTCGTGCAGGCCGTCATGGTCTCGATGAAGCCGCGATGGTTGCGGCACAGCAGGCCGACGCGTTCCCCGGCGTGGAAGGCATGCGCGAGCCGGCTGGTGCGCTCGTTCACTTCGGCGTACGTCAGCACGCCGTCGTCGTCGATGATCGCCGCACGGTCCGGGTGTCGTCCTGCGCCCGTTTGGTAGCCCCAGGCGAGCGTGATGTTCCAGTGCAGGTACCCGCGCACGGTGCCGGAGAGCCCTCGCGGGCCCAACGGCCGGATCACTCCGGCTTTGACCAGGGTCAGCAGCACGCGGGTCAGCATGCGACCCACTCTGCCATCTACCTACTTGTGAGTAGGTAACGCTGTGACGGCGGTCACAGGTCCGTGTCGGACGCGGCGACGACGGCTTCCCTCAGCGCGGCCCGCAAGCGGCCGACCTCCAGCGGTGTCAGAACGGCGGCTTCGCCCGGTGGCACGTTGATCACGATGTGCCCCTGGCTGACGAACACCGTCAAGTCCCGTCGGCGCGAGGCGATGTCGCGGCAGCTCACCTGCCACTCCTCTTTGGCTCCCACGGGTTTCTTCCTCCAGCTCACTCGGCGCACCGGCCCGGTGTCCCGGTGCTCACGTCGAAGAGACGTGTGTCACCGGCGGTCATGACGAAGGTTTCGCGTTCTCCATCGGGCGACCGTGCCGAGCTGCGGATAGCGTCGCATGTGGGATGAGACTTGGTCACCTGGAGGGGTGAAAATGGCGGAACCGCAACGCATCGTGATCGTAGGGACGGGCCTCGCCGGTGCCTCCGCGGCGGGCGCGCTCCGAGACCGCGGCTACGGCGGCAAGATCACCGTGTTCGGCACCGAGAACCGTCGTCCGTACGAACTTCCCGCGCTGTCCAAGGATGTTCTGCTCGGCAAGGCGAGCGAACCCGCGTGGGTGCACGAGGCGAGTTTCTACGCCGACAACGAGATCGACCTCGAACTCGGCGTGTCGGTGCTGGAGCTCCGACCTGATGATCACTCGATCGTTGACTCCAATGGAGCAGTGCGTTCCTACGATCGGCTCTTGCTCGCGACGGGATCGCGTCCACGCGTACTGCCTGGCGCGCAAGGACATGTGCTGCGCACCCTGGACGACTCGCTGGCGCTCAAGTCCACGTTGCACGAGGGCAGGCACGTCGTGATCGTCGGCGCCGGCTGGATCGGCTGCGAGGTGGCCTCCGCGGCCCGCACGCACGGTTGCCGCGTCACGGTCGTCGACCCGCTGCCGGAACCGCTGGTCCGCGTGCTGGGCACCGAGATGGGCGCGATGTTCCGCGGCCTGCACGAGGAACACGGCGTCGAGTTCAAGCTGGGCACCGGAGTGGCGGGCTTCTCGCCGTCGGGCGTGCGGCTCGACGACGGCACCGAGCTGCTGCCGGACGTGACGGTGCTGGCCGTCGGCGCGACCCCGCGACTCGAACTCGCCGAGGCCGCCGGCTTGGAGTTGACCGACGGTGGTGTGGCCGTCGACGCCACCTTGCGCACGTCCGCCCCCGACGTCTTCGCGGCCGGCGACATCGCGGCGCACGACCACCCGCGCTACGGCCACCGCGTCCGGGTCGAGCACTGGGCGAATGCGAAGGACCAGGGCACGCATGTCGCGGGCTCGCTGATCGGGCTGGACGAGCCGTACCAGAAGTCGCCGTACTTCTTCACCGACCAGTACGACCTGGGCATGGAGTACCGCGGCCTTGCTGATCCGGACGACGAACTGGTCGTGCGCGGCGACCTGGACTCACGGCAGTTCATCGCGTTCTGGCTGCGCGACGGACGGCTGCGCGCGGCGATGAACGTCAACGTGTGGGACCACGGCACGGCACTGAGTGCGCTGGTGGACGCGCAGGCGACCGTGACTCCGGCGCAGTTGCGTGAAGAGGATCTGGGCTCTTTGTCCTAGATGCAGGAACCGTGCATGGGGCCCTCGCCGCGGGCGAGGTCGCTCAGCGCCTTGCGGATGACCGTCATCTCCTCGGCGGAGAAGCGGGCGTGGAAGCCGCGTTCGACCTCGGCGAGCGCGTCTCCCGCCTGCTTCTGCAGTTCCTGGCCCGCGTCGGTGATCACCGGCGTGCGCACCCTGCGGTCCTTCGGGTCGGGCACCCGCATGATCAGGCCGAGCCGCTCCAGCTTGTCGAGCTCGCTGGTCAGCGTGGTCTTGTCCAGGCCGAGCATCGCCCCAAGCTTCAGCTGGGTGCGCTGAACCTCTTCCTCGTTGGCGAGCGCCTGCAGGATCAGCTGGCCGCGCAGCGAGATGCCGAACTTCGCGATCTCGTCGGCGAAGGCCGCCCCGACCCGCTGGGCGGCGCGGTGCAGCAGCCAGTTGAAGTCCCACTTCTCCACGCAAGCGGAAATCAGCTGCTGCTCCTCCATGTGTTCCATCCTACCTCCCGGGAGAGATGTTCTCGGCCCAGAACATCTTGACTCGGAAGTTCTTCACTCGTATGTTCTGGGTATGACCAACCTGCTGCACATCGACACGAGCATTCGCTACGAGGGCTCCGTGACTCGCGAGATCTCGAGTCAGTTCGCCGACGTCTGGCGAACCGTGAACCCCGGCGGTGGCTACGCCTACCGCGACCTGCACGCGTCGCCGATCCCGCACCACGACGGCACTGACCAGGGCATTTCGGCCGACTTGATCGCCGAGGTCGATGCCGCTGACGTGATCCTCATCGGTGCGCCCATGTACAACTTCTCCATCCCGTCGACCCTGAAGGCCTGGATCGACCGGGTCGCCACCTCGGAGCACTTCGCCCGCGAGGACGGCACGTTCGCGTGGGGCGGCAAGCGCGTTGTCGTCGTCACGGCTCGTGGCGGTTCGTACAAGCCGGGCACGCCGCGTGAGGGTTTCGACTTCCAGGAGCCGTACCTGCGCGCCGTGCTGTCGATGGTCGGGCTCGACCACGACCTGCAGTTCGTGCACGCCGAGCTGACGCTGGCGGACGTGGTGCCGCAGATGCACCAGTTCCGCGAGCTGGCGGTCGAGTCGCGGGCCGACGCACACCGCGTGGTCAAGGAACTCGCCTCGGCCTAGTCTCTGGCACGTGATCGACAAGATTGCGTGGCTGCACATCGAGAACGGACGGGTGCTCGTCGCCCGTTCGCACGGCAAGGACACGTTCTACCTGCCCGGTGGCAAGCGCGAACCGGGGGAGTCCGACGTCGAGACGCTCGTGCGCGAGATCCGCGAGGAGCTGTCCGTCGACGTCGCGGGCGCCGAGCTGATCGGCGTGTTCGAGGCTCAGGCACACGGCCGTGCCGAGGGGGAGACCGTGCGGATGACCTGCTACGCGGCGTCTTTCGCCGGAGAGTTGAAGCCGGCGAGCGAGATCGCCGAGCTGGCGTGGTTCGCCGCCGCCGACGCGGATCGGGTCTCCCCGGTCACGCGGATCATCTTCAGTCATCTGGAGTCGACCGGGCTGCTGGCCTAGTCTGGTAAGCGCTTTCCCAATCCTGTCCACCTACCGCCGCCACGCTGTAGGGAGTGACACGCATGGGTTTTCGCAACAGATCAGTGGTGCTGGTGGCGGTGTGTGCGACCGCCGCCGGTGCGCTGGCCGGAACGACTCCCGCCGTCGCGGAATCCGGAGAGTGGCGCGTTGTCGCGCCTGTCAGCTCTCAATCCGTTGCACCAGAAGCACTTGTGCGGCTCGACAAGGGGAGGTTGAGCCTTTCGGTCCGGCGCGGCGGCACCACGGTGCTGGAGCCGTCCGCGCTGGGCGTTCGCACCGCTGACGCCGACCTGACCTCGGGTCTGAAGTTCGTCGGGTCGTCGTCGCGGCTCGTCCAGGACTCGTACACGACCGTGTCGGGCAAGAAGCGCCAGCACACCTACGTCGGTACCGAGACGACGTTCCACCTGCAGCGTTTGACCGCACGGCTGGACGTCGTCGTCCGCACGTCCGCAGACGGCGTGGCGTACAAGTACGTGCTGCCGTCGGACAAATGGACGACCGTGCTCGGTGAGGCGTCCGAGTTCGCAGTGCCGTCGACCGCCGACAAGTTCCTGCTGCCGTACGACAACGGGCGCGGTGACTACGAATCCGCGCACGTTCGCACCGCCGAGAAGGGCGTCGAGTACGGCTATCCGGCGCTGTTCCACGTCGGCGACTCGTGGCTGCTGCTCGCCGAATCGGATCTCGACGGCCGCTACGGCGGTTCGCGGGTCGTCTACGACGGGTCCCGCTATCGGCTCGTGCTGCCCGATCCGGCCGAGACCTCCGCCGGCCCGTTGGCCACGCCGTGGCGCGTGTTGGGCGTCGGGTCGCTGGCCGAGGTCGTGGAGAGCTCGCTGATCACGTCGCTGGCGGCGCCGTCGAAGATCGCCGACACCTCGTGGATCAAGCCCGGCACCGCGGTCTGGTCGTGGTGGGGCGACGGCACGGGGAACCTGGCTCTGCAGAAGCAATACGCGGACTACGCGGCGAAACAGGGCTACCGGTACAACCTCGTCGACTCCGGCTGGAGCGCCGACTGGATCCCCGAGCTGATCACGTACTCGAAGGCGCGCGGCGTCGAGACGTGGCTCTGGGTGCGGTGGCAGACCATCGACACCGACAGCGAACGTGAGCGGCTCTTCGCCCAGTACCGCTCGTGGGGCGCGGCCGGACTGAAGATCGACGTCGTGGAGTCCGACGGCCAGGACCGCATGCGCTGGTACGACGCCGTCTACGCGGCGGCCGCGAAGCACCGGCTGATGCTGAACTTCCACGGCGCCCCGATTCCGCGCGGCGTCGAACGCACCTGGCCGCACGTGCTGTCGGTCGAGGCGGTGAAGGGTGCGGAGGGCACGAAGCCGCGTCCCGGCCGCGAGCCGTTCCCGATCGAGCACTACCTGACGGTGCCGTTCACCAGGAACCTGACCGGGCCGATGGACTTCACGCCGGTGACGTTCTCCGGGGTGCGGCCCACCTCGGACGCGGCCGAGCTCGCGCTGAGCGTGCTGTACGAGTCCGGTGTCCAGCACTTCGCGGACAAGATCTCCAGCTATGCCGCATATCCGGTGGCCGAGCAGTTCCTGCGCGCGGTTCCGGCCGCGTGGGACGAGACTCGGCTCGTGGCGGGTGATCCGGGCAAGCTCGCGGTGCTGGCCAGGCGGTCGGGCTCGACGTGGTTCCTCGGCGCCGGCGTGGCGGGTGATCCGCGTGACCTTTCGGTCGGAACGGGATTCCTCGGCTCCGGTTCCTGGTTGGTTGAGCTGTACCACGACGGCCCGGCGGGCAAGATCACGTTCGACACCAAACGTGTCGCGGCGGGAGACTCCCTGACGGTGCCCGTGGCTCGCAACGGTGGATACGCGGCCCGGCTCTGCCAGGCGCCGCCGACTGCCACCACCTGCGGCTGATCACTCCATCTGGTCAGCCGTCCGCCACGCGGGGGTCCGGCGCGCAGTGAAGCGGCGCGTCCGGCCCCCGCGTGTCACCACGGCGGCTGTCGCCGCCGTGCCTGCGATGATCACGTAGATCACCTGGAAGCCCAGGTGCGCGACGAGTGCCGCGCCTGCCGCGAGGCCCAGCGGTCCGCCCGCGAACACGATGCTGAGAGCCGTCGCGCTGACCCGGCCGATCCACGGCGACAGCAAGCCCGGCGCGTACACGCACAGGCTCGCGATCGAAGAACGACAGCGTCGCATCCCCAGATACGACGAAAGAGGAGAGCGCCGCTCTCCTCCCACTTCAACACATAGCGCACCGGGGGCCTTGCCACAAGACCCCGGGCATGCTCCATCATTTCCCGGCCAAGGAGATCTACCTGGGGAAATGGGGAACACTCCATGATCGACGTCATCATCGCCGGCGGCGGACCGACCGGCATGATGCTGGCTGGCGAGCTGCGACTGCACGGCGTGCAGGTGGTGTTGCTGGAAAGGGACCTGGAGCCGACGAAGGTCGTCCGGGCGCTCGGCCTGCACGCGCGCAGCATCGAGATCCTGGACCAACGCGGTGTCGCCGACCGGTTCCTGACGGCCGGCACGACCCACCCGCTCGCCGGGTTCTTCGCGGGCATCGAGAGGCCCGCGCCCGAACGGCTGGACACCAAGTACCCGGTCGTTCTCGGCCTCCCGCAGCCGAACATCGAGCGCCTGCTCACCGAGCACGCCGTCGAGGCCGGCGCCGAGATCCGGCGCGGCTGCACGGTCGCCGCCTTCACGCAGGACGACGAGGGCGTGACCGTCGAACTGTCCGACGGCACCTCGCTGCGGGCGAAGTACCTGGTCGGCTGCGACGGCGGCCGCAGCACCGTGCGGAAGCTGGCCGGCATCGACTTCCCCGGCGAGCCCACGCGGGTGGAGACGCTGCTGGGCGAGATGGAGATCGACATGCCGTGGGAGGAGGCGATGCCGTTGATGCTCGAGGTCCGCAAGACGCAGAAGCGGTTCGGCATCGGCCCGATCGGCGGCGTCGGGACGTACCGCGTCATCGTGCCGGCGGAGGGCGTGAACGAGGACCGCGCGACCATGCCCACGCTCGACGACTTCAAGCAGCAGCTGGTCCGGATCGCGGGCACCGACTTCGGCGTGCACACCCCGCGCTGGATGTCCCGCTTCGGCGACGCCACCCGCCAGGCCGAGCGCTACCGGTCCGGCCGCGTGTTCCTGGCGGGCGACGCGGCGCACATCCACCCGCCGACCGGTGGCCAGGGCCTCAACCTCGGCGTGCAGGACGCGTTCAACCTGGGCTGGAAGCTCGCCGCCGCGGTGCACGGGTGGGCCCCGGAGTCGTTGCTGGACACCTACGAGGCCGAACGGCACCCGGTGGCCGAGGAGGTGCTGAACAACACCCGCGCGCAGATCGAGCTGATGAAGGTCGAGCCGGGCCCGCAGTCGGTGCGGCGGCTGCTCACCGAACTCGTGCAGTTCGAGGAGGTCAACAGGTACCTCATCGAGAAGATCATCGCGGTCGCGGTCCGGTACGACCTCGGTTCGGACAACGCCCTGGTGGGCAAGCGGATCGGGGACCTCGCGCTGAAGCGCGGCGGGCTCTACGACCAGATGCACGCGGGCCGCGGGATCCTGCTCGACCAGACGGGCGGCCTGTCCGTCGAGGGGTGGTCGGACCGGGTCGACCACCTGGTCGACGTGAGCGAGGAGCTGGACGCGCCCGCGCTGCTGGTGCGTCCGGACGGGCACGTGGCGTGGGTCGGCGAGGACCAGGAAGCCCTGGCAGCGGAACTCGCTCGCTGGTTCGGAGCCGCGGCTCGCTGAGCGCCGAGGGCGTCTGCAAGTACCACCAACAGCGAGTTGGCGGTACTTGCAGACGCTCCAACACCCTGGGTTGAGGTCACCCGTTCGGGGGCCGGGGGCGCGCTGTCACACTGTGCGGCGTGTCCGAGCCGACGACCGCGGTGCTCCTTCGTGCCGCCGAGCTCACCGCCTCGGGGAAACCGCGGCAGGCGATCGACCTGCTGCGTCCCCTCGTGGCGGCGAACCCTCGGCACGCCGAGGCGTGGTGCCGGCTCGCCGCCGCCCACCTCGACCTCGGTGAGGCGGACCAGGCGCTCGACTCGGCCAAGCGCGCGATGATCCTCGACGGCGAGCCCGCCTGGCCGCAGCGGCTGGCCGCGCTGGCGCTGAGCGACCTCGGCCGGCACCAGGAAGCCGCCGTCGCGGCGCGGGAGTCCGTGCGCCGCAAGCCCGGCGACTGGCGTTGCTACGTGGTGCTGGCCGAGGTGCTCGCGGACTCCCCGGACGGCGCGGTGGAGGCGTTCGACTCGGCGCTGCACGCCTCCCAGCTCGCGCCCACCGAGGCGCGGGCGTTCCAGGTGCTCGGCGACGCGGCCCTGCGCATGCGTGACTGGGGCACCGCCGAGCACGCGTACCGGACGGCGATCAAACTCGACCCGTCCGACGCCGACTCCAAGGCGAACCTCGCGACCGTGCAGCGACGCCGATCGGCCAAGCCCGCACCGGTGCAGTTGAACAAGCTGCAGGTGTGGCGTGCGCTGCGGATGCTCTCGTTGCTGCTGATCGGCGGCGGGCTGCTGGCGCTGGTCGCGGGGATGCCGCGGCCGACGCCCTACCTGGGCTTCTTCACCGGCGCGCTGGTGCTGTGCTGCGTCGTCGTGGCGTTGCGGCTGCGCCCGTTCAAGCTGCTGTTCGGCCTGCGCAAGCTCGCGGTGACGGTGTCGCTGCTCGCCGCGTCCGCGCTGATCCTGACCGGCTGGACCGTCGCGTTGCTCTTCGGGGCCACCACCATGCAGCCACTTGTGCTTTCCTGGTTGTGCGCTGTCGTGGGGGGAGCGCTCGTCTACGTCGGGGGAGGCAGGAAGCGGTGATGCGTCGCAACGCGGTCGCGCTCGCGTTCCTGCTGTTCCTCGGACAGCTGTTCATCGTCGCCGCGCCCACCGAAGCGGCGTTCGCCGACGGTTCCGTCATCCGGCACGGCCACGACTTCGCGAACCTGCCGGTCACCACCCCCAAGCCGCACAACCTCCAGGCAGCCCAGGTGCCGCAGGCCCAGCTGCCGATGGACGTGCCTCCGGTCGCGAGGCCCGCGCTGCCGACGCGGTTCGTCGTCGCGTTCGCCCAGCGCGTGCACCGCACGCCCGACGGCATCCGCTGGACCCCGCAGCGAGACCGCTCGCCGCCTTCCGGTCGCTGAATCCCGTTTCTCAGCAACCACTTTCTCGTCCCGGAAGGCTCTCTCACCCATGTCGCGCGACAACGCGCGACGGGGTCTGCTCGTGCGCGGTCTCATAGCGCTCGGGGTCCTCGTCGCATCCGCTTTTCTTCTGCTCACCACCGATCCCCGCCTGGGTCTCGACCTGCGCGGCGGAACCCAGATCGTCCTCGAAGCCAAAGGCGACTCCGACGCCGCCGACCGTTCTCTCGAAGTGCTGCGCCGCCGGGTCGACGCACTCGGCGTCGCCGAACCGGTGATCGCCCGCTCTGGTGAGAACCGCATCGTCGTCGAACTGCCCGGCGTCCAGGACCCGGAAGAGGCCGTGAAGGTCCTCGGCCGCACCGCGCAGCTGGTCGTCCAGCGCAACGGCCAGACCGTCATGACCGGCGAAGGCATCTCGGACGCCAGCGCCGTGCGCAACCAGCAGGGCGCGGGCTTCGTGGTCAACATCCAGTTCCAGGGCGACGCCCCGGCGAAGTGGCAGAAGGTCACCGGCGAGGCGGCCTGCGAACCGTCCGGCACCCCCGGCCGCCAGATCGCGTTCGTCCTCGACGGCAAGCCCATCTCGTCGCCGGAGGTCAGCCTCGACACGCCCTGCGGCGCAGGCCAGGCAGGCGGCGCGACGACGATCACCGGCCGGTTCGCCGCCGAGGAGGCCAAGGAACTGGCCCTGGTCATCCGCTCCGGCGCCCTGCCCGTGCCGGTCGAGGTGATCGAACAGCGCACCGTCGGGGCGACCCTGGGCGCCGAGGCGATCGAGGCCAGTGCCCAGGCCGCGATCATCGGCATCGCGCTGACCTCGTTGTTCCTGATCGTCGCCTACCGGCTCGCCGGCCTACTGGCCGTCGTCGCTCTCGCCGGCTACGCGGGCGTCGCCTACGCGGGCCTGCTGGCGGTCGGCGCGACGCTGACGCTGCCCGGTCTGGCCGGTTTCGTGCTGGCGATCGGCATGGCGGTCGACGCGAACGTCCTGATCTTCGAACGGGCCCGCGAGGAGTACGCCCGAAAACCAAACCTGCGCCGCGCCGCGGAGGGTGGTTTCCGCGGGGCGTTGAGCGCGATCGCCGACTCCAACGTCACCACTTTGCTTGCCGCTGGTCTGCTGTTCTGGCTGGCCACGGGCCCGGTGCGCGGCTTCGGCGTCACCTTGACCATCGGTGTGCTGGCATCGATGTTCAGCGCTTTGGTGCTGTCGCGCGTGCTCGTCCTGTGGGTGCTCGGTACCCGGTTCGTCGCGAAACGCCCTCGGCTGAGCGGCCTGCACACTCTCGGCTGGGTCCGGCAACGGCTGTCCGTCGTGCTGTACCGGCGGCCGTCCCGGTGGCTGATCAGCGCCGGCGTGCTGGTGCTGGTGGCGTTCGCCGGTCTGTTCGTGCGCGGCCTGAACCTGGGTGTCGAGTTCACCGGCGGCCGCATGCTCGACTTCACCGCGGGCGGTTCCGTCGACCCGGGCCGCGTGCGAACGGCCCTGTCCGACGCGGGCTTCCCGGACGTGGTCGTGTCCTCCTCCGGCAACGAGGTCTCGCTGCGCACCGGCCCGATCGACGACGCCCAGTCGTCCCGCATCGGCGAGGTCGTGTCCTCTGCCGTGGACGGCGGCGCCCGCCAGTCCAGCAACGAACTCATCGGCCCGTCGCTGTCGTCCGAACTGCGCCGCAACGCCGTGATCGGCCTGGCCATCGCGGTCATCGCCCAGCTCGGCTACCTGGCCGTGCGCTTCGACTGGCGCCTCGGCCTCGCCACCGTCGCCGCCCTGCTCAGCGATGTGCTGGTGCTGATCGGCATCTTCGCGTGGCTGGGCAAGACGGCCGACGGGGTGTTCCTGGCAGCCCTGCTGACCGTGATCGGCTACTCGGTCAACGACTCGGTGGTCGTGTTCGACCGCCTGCGCGAACTGCGCGGCTCTCGCCTGAAGGCGCCGTACCCGGACGTGGTCTCCGACGCGGTCGTGCAAACCGTGCCGCGCACCGTGAACACCGGCATCGGCGTGCTCTTCGTGCTGTCGGCGCTGCTGGTCCTGGGCGACGGGTCCCTGGCCGACTTCGCCACGGCGCTGCTGATCGGCCTGATCGCCGGCACCGCGTCCACAGTGGTCACCGCGGCCCCGGTCGCGCTCTGGCTGGAGTCCCGCTGGCCACGCCGAGCAGTTTCGAAGAAGCGCCCGGCAGGAGCACGGGCCTAACGTCCTTCGCATGATTACTCACGCGCACTCGGTGACCATCAACGTCCGCTCGCTGGACGAAGCGGTGTCCTTCTACGTGGACGTGCTGGGCTGGGAGAAGCGGCAGGACAGCGACGAGGCGGGCATGCGCTGGCTGACCGTCGCTCCTCCCGGCGCCGAGACCGCCTTCGCCCTGTCGCTGAACGACACGCCGAACGTGTCGTTCGCGATGGGCTGCGGCATCTCGCTGATCACCGACGACATCGACGGGGACGTGGCGTTGTTCGAGCGGAAGGGGGTGCGGGTCAAGTCGGCGCCGGAGACCATGCCGTGGGGTGATCGGGCCACCTGGTTCAGCGACCCGTTCGGCAACGAGTTCTTCCTCGTACAGCTCGCTTCGTAGCAAGCTAGGCGCATGACCTCATTCGCCGCGTACCAGAACGAGATTTACCTGCAGGGGCTCGGCGGCGCGGTGCCGCCGTTCACCACCGATCCGAACGCGCTGGAGCAGTCCGCGCGCGACAGGCTGGGACCGGGGCCGTTCTGGTACGTGGCGGGAGGTGCGGGCTCGGGCGCCACGGTGCGGGCGAACCGGGACGCGTTCGAGCGCGTGCAGATCGTGCCGCGGATGCTGACCAACGCGACCGAGCGGCACCTCGGCGTGAATGTGCTGGGTACCGAGTTGCCGGCGCCGGTGATGCTCGCACCCGTTGGCGTGCAGTCGATTCTGCATCCGGACGGCGAGCTGGCTACCGCGCGGGCGGCGGCCGAGCTGGGGGTGCCGATGGTGTTGTCAACGGCGTCCTCGCACACCATCGAGGAGGTCGCGGAGGCCAGTGGCGACGGGCCGCGCTGGTACCAGCTGTACTGGCCGAACGACCCGGATGTGTGTGCCTCGCTGTTGGAGCGGGCGAAGAAGGCCGGGTACACGGCGTTGGTCGTCACGCTCGACACGTGGACTCTGGCGTGGCGTCCGCACGATCTTGACCAGTCTTATCTGCCGTTCCTGCGCGGGGTGGGCACGGCGATTCCGTTCAGCGACCCGGTTTTCCGTGCTGGGCTGCAGAAGTCGCCCGAGGAGGATCTGCCGATGGCGATCCTGCGGTGGGTGCAGTTGTTCACCGGCACCGACAAGTCGTGGGACCAGCTGGCGTTCCTGCGCGAGCATTGGGACGGACCGATTGTCCTGAAAGGAATCCAGCACGCGGACGACGCGCGCAAGGCCGTTGAGTTCGGAATGGACGGAATCGTCGTGTCCAACCACGGCGGGCGTCAGGTCGACGGCGCGGTGGGGTCGCTGGACGCGTTGCCGTCGACCGTCGAGGCGGTGGGGGAACAGGTCGACGTGCTGTTCGACTCCGGGATCCGGACCGGCGCGGACATCGTGAAGGCGCTGGCGTTGGGCGCGAAAGCCGTGATGGTCGGACGGCCGTTCGTCTACGGGTTGGCGCACGGCGGTCAGGTCGGGGTGCGGCACGTGTTGCGCAGCCTGCTCGCGGACTTCGACCTGACGCTCGGGTTGTCCGGTCATCGCAGTCCCGCCGACCTGGGACCGGACGCGCTGCGGTTCGCCTGAGCCTGCACAACGACTTCGGCCGGGTCGCGGCTGCGACCCGGCCGAAGTTTCCAGACCTGTCCTTACGGCATGGTCGCCGTCATGCGGGCCAACGTGCCGAAGTCGGCCGGCTGCACCCGCAGCCAGCCTTCGCTCTTGGCCGCGAGGTACCGCCCGTTCGGCGTGTCGATGTACGTGAGCGGGGCGACGCAACGCTGCTTGCGGCCCAGGTGATCGCGCTTGGCCGAGTAGACCTGGCCGCCGCCGGTGCGCGGCTGGCCCATGATCTCCCTGAGCTGCGCGACCAGCTGGTCGTTCGGCGTGCTGGTCGGCCGGCTCTGCTGCATGAACGAGCCGGTGTCCTCGTACGACGGCTGCCGCTTCTGCTTGAGCGCGTCCTCCGGCAGCGTGATCGGGCTGCCCTTGCCCGCCGGCGTCGGCGGCAGCGCGCCCACCAGTGCCTGCGGTGCCTCGTCTGGACGCACCGGCTCGAGGACGAACTGCTGGTCCGGCGTCAGCACGATCCGCAGCGCGTCCTGGCCGTTCGTCACGACCAGCGCGCTCTGCTGCGGGCCGTCCTTGAGGCTGAAGAACGCCCAGTACTCAGCGCCTGCCTCGACCACGAGCCGCAGCGCGCCGGCCAGGTCCGGGTGGACCTGGTTGCCGCGCGCGAGCCCGTACTGCTCGAGCTGCGCCCAGGCCGACCGCTGCATCCGTTCGAGCTCGCTCAGATCGCCCGACTCGAGGAGGTCCTCGTCGAAGTCGATCTGAGTGAGCAGCGCACGGTGCATCGACGGCAGACCCGCGGCCTGCCATGCCTGGTAGAGCGCTGTGACAGGGATAGCGACCCTGCTCCGCAGCACGTTTTCCCCCTTACCCGCCGATGACCGGCGGGGCCACCATCGTTCCGTCGCCGAAGATGTCCTCGGTCTCCTGCAGGTAGGACGCCGACTTGTGTTCCTTGTCCTCGTCCCCCTCGCCCTTACCGGCGCCGGCACCCATACCGCCGGCACCCATGCCCGCCGCGCCACCGCGACCGGCCGCACCACCGGTCGGCCCGAAGCCACCGGCGCCACCACGGCCCTCACCGGCAACACCGGAGGCGCCACCGAAGCCGCTACCGCTGCCCATGCCGCCAGGACCACCGATGCCACCTGCACCACGAGCCGCCGCGGCACCACCAAGGCCACCGCCGCCGCCACCACGACCGCCACCGGCACCGCCACCACCGCCGCCGGGCCCGCCGATCCCACGACCGGGTCCGCCAGGACGGTTGCGCGGGTCGTTGGGTCCGCCAGGTCGGTTGCGCGGGTCGTTCGGGTCGTTGGGGTTCCACCTGCCGCCGGGCGGGATGGTGGGGTCACCGGTGGGCGGCGGCCGGTTGCGCCAGTCGTCGTTGGGAGGCGGCGGCGGGGTCGGCGGGAACTTGGGATCGTTCACGCCGGACGTGTTGGTGTCGTCACCCGGCGGCTTCCACCCGGACAGGCTGGTGTCGTCGCCGCCGCCGGTGCCGGTCGGATCGTCGGTGCCACCGGGCGGGTTGACGCCGGGCTTGGGCGGGAGCGGCTTGACGGGGCCGATGGGCGGATCCCCGCCGTTCTCCTCGATGCTGACGTTGCCGCCATCCGGCGCGATGAACGTGGGCATGTTGTTCGCGCTCGCCGTGACGGTGTCCCCGTACTGGGTGAACGCCCGCATGTTCGCTTCGCTGACCTGCTGGTTCTTCTCGACCGCCTCGTCGTAGTCGGTTTCCCAGAACGCGAGGTCGTTGAGGAACGGCTTGTCCGGGACCGACGGCGGCTTCGACATGGCGTGCTTGGCGTTGACAAACGCCTCGCCCACCTCGTCGGACGTCGTGGCCGCCGAGGTCGCGGACTCTCCGGTCACGTCCGCCCAGGTGGCGAGCGGTGAGGTGTTGCTGCGGGCGGCGTCACCGGCCGCGCCCTCCCATGACGCGCCGGAGTCCTGCACGGCCTTGTTGATCAGGGTGGCGACGTCGGTGTGGCCGTCCGAGAGGTCGCGCCAGGCCTTGGCGGTCGGCGTCGTGCTCTCGCCAGGGCCTTTGCCCTTGTCGAACCAGTTGTAGACCGTTTCACCGCCGGCGAAGGGCAGCATCAAGAACCCGCCGATGTTCGGCTCATCCCCAGGCATGTCTGCTACCCCTTCAGCGTCTCGACGATCATTTTCGCGAATACCTCGGACTCGGTGCAGGGCTTCTTGGCCGCCCGCTCGGCGGAGGCGATGCTCACCGACGAGGTGACCGAATCGGTGTCGGACACCTCGATGATCGTGCGGCAGTCGATGGACGCGTCGGTCGCGTCGTACGTGACGAAGCGGATGCCGTCGACCTTGTGGTCGGTGAAAACCGCGCTGTTCTTGACGTTGGCGATCATGTCTTCCACGCTCTTGTCCTTGGTCACGGCGACCCGGTACGTGGAGTTCTTGATCACGTCCTGCCCCTTCCAGTCGCACCGAGGACCGATGGTGCTGCTCGCGGTCTCGGGCGCCCGCACGCTTCCCAGTTTCGGGAGCTGGGCGGCAGTGACGAGGTCACACGGCTTGTCCACGAACTTGGCGATGCTGAGGCCCGTGGACGACCCACTGCTCGTCGGCGTGCTGCCCGTTTGCTCGCCAGTGGTCGGAGCCGTGGTGTTGGCGTTCCCGCCGGTCTTCTCCGAGCAGCCGGCGAGGACGCCGATGGCGATGACGGCGGTCAGCAGGGCGGTCAGGCGCTTCAAGATCGTGTCAGCCCTTCATTGCGGACTTCGCCGCATCGTCGGTGCCCCGGTACTCGGCCAGGGCCTTCTCGATGTTCTCGATGGTCTTCTCGAGCGCTTTGCGCGCCAGGTCGTTTGCCCAGAGGTAACCGCCGGGCTGCTCGCCTGCGGCTTCGCGCATCGCAAGGGTCGCCATGCCGCTGTACGGATCGGGCCCGGGGGCGCCTGACTGCTGGAGTTCCAGGCCGTTGTTCCGCAGGCTGGAGAGGTGTTCGACCGCCGCTTTCAGGCCGTCGATCATCTTCTGCGCCTGACCAGGGTCGACGCTGAACCGCGTCACTCCGCTACCGGCCGCGCCCAACGCCGCGCCGGCGGCGGCGCCAGCGGCCGCGCCGGTCTTGATCGGCACGAGTGCGTCGAACATCAGCATCTCAGCCAGCTCCCCTCAGAACTCCACACCCCTGTTAGAGGATATTCGCATAAGACCGGTTCCATGCGTGGGTGAACGAGTGACGCCGACCAGGTCACATGGCCGTTTCGTGCAAGACCCGGACGGACCGGCGGCCTAGGTTCGAGGGCATGATCGAACGAGCGAGGAACTTCATCTGGCACAACGCCCGCACGCTGGAACAACGCTGGTTCGAGCACGCCTTCGACGGCGGTGAGGCAAAAGCCGTCGTCCAGGCCGTGCTGGCCTACCGCAACGACGACGGCGGGTACGGGTACGCCCTCGAGCCCGACCACCGCGGTCCCACCAGCCAGCCGTTGCACGCCCTGCGCGCTCTCCAGCTGTTCGGCGAGGTCAACGCCCCCGAACACGCCGAGTCGATCCTGACCTGGCTCGAGAACACCTGCCCGGACGGCAGTGTGCCGTTCGGCATGTCCACCTCGAAGGACCACCCCAAGGCGCCGTGGGTCGCCGCTGACGACCAGGGCGGACTGCTGCTGACGGCCCAGATCGCCGCCGCGCTGCACGCCCTCCGGATCGCGCACCCGTGGCTCGACAAGGCCACCGACTACAGCTGGCAGGAGATCGAGAAGCTCGATCAGACCCACCCGTACGAGCTGCGGGCGGCGGTGATGTTCCTGGACGAGGTGCCCGACCGGTCCCGCGCCGAACTCGCCGCCGAAAAGCTCAGGCACCTCAAGCCGAGCACCGAGGGTTATGCGGAAGGCGAGGGACTGGAACTGCACCAGTACGCGCAGAAACCCACCAGCCTCGCGCGGACCTGGTTCACCGACGAGGAATTCAGCAAGGATCTTGACGAACTGCGGGACGGGCAGCAGGAGGACGGCGGCTGGAACTTCGGCTTCCCCGCCTTCACGCCGATAACCCACTTCGAATGGCGCTCGATCGCCACGATCGACGCGCTGCTGACGCTCAGGCGCTACGGCCGGATCAGCTGACCCAAAGGCACGCCGGCCAACGCACGGACCTCGCGGGCCAGGTGCGCCTGGTCCGCGTAGCCGGCTTCCACGGCCACCGAGGCGAACGGCAGACCGTCCCACGCCAGGCGCACAGCGGCGTCGAACCGCAACACCCGCTGCAGCACCTTGGGCGGATACCCGAACGCGTCCAGGCACCGGCGCCGCAGCTGACGGGCGCTCAACCCGATCTCCCACGCCGCCGAACCCACGTCGGACGACCGCAGCAACGAAGCCGTCGCCGCCAGTGCCGGATCGACCACGACCCGCGAGGCGCAGAACGCGACCATGTCCGAGAACGACGAAAGCCGAGCAGAAGGCACCAGCTCGGACAACGCCACCCGCTGGTTCCGGACGGCATGCGCCGGCACCCCGAACACCGACGGAAACGCACCCGGCGGCAACCGCACGCCGTACAACGTCCCCGGCGCCACCACTGCGAGCTGAGCCTGCGTGTCCGGCCCGGCCACGAACAGCGAACCGGTCGCGGGCGTCCACATCAGATCGGTGCACCCGTCCGGCACCACGCGCTGCACGGTCGAGGACGAGACCGTGCGCGTCCACAGGCAAGCCAGGCCCGCGGGAGCAGGACGTTCGGCGTACACGGGCCCATTGTCCCAGACCGGCACGAAACCGGTCACCAGATCATTCCCGCTGGTGGTACGTATGAACAAACGCCCGTCGCCACACCACACAGGAGATGCCCGCAGCAAAGGACAACTTCATGCAAGGCTGTCGTACACCCCGCATCTACCTCACGTCCGACGGCGCACTGCCGCGGGATACGGCCTGTCCGCGATCTCGCACGTGGCCGAGACATCGCGCCTGCGTGAAGCGCTTGGGCCCGATCACCGAGGTCGGCTACAACGCCATGCACAACCAACAACCTGTTCGTGTCCTGGGAGACGCTGACCCACGGCGACAACCTGGGCCAGGAACAGCAAGAAGGGCCCGTCAGCTGACGGGCCCTTCTTGGATGGACGATACTGGGATTGAACCAGTGACCCCTACCGTGTCAAGGTAGTGCTCTCCCGCTGAGCTAATCATCCGTGTCGTGCGGATGACATTCTAGCGGGCGCCGGACCTCGACGCACACCTGGGGGTCAGGTTCCGAACTTCACCCAGTTCACGCTGACGTACGGCGAGGGCTGACCCGACGTGAACGTCACGTACACGTCGTGCACCCCGCTGACGTTGGAGATGTTCGCGGGGATGGTTCTCCACGCGTCCCACCCACCCGTGTTGCCGACCGCGAACGAACCGATCGGGGCCGCTGTCCGCGATCCGATCCGCACCTCGACCAGCCCGCTCACCCCGCCGCCGGCACCTGACGCCACGCGGGCGTAGAACTGCCGGGCCGGACCGGAGCCGAAGTCGACGCCGGAGAACTTCAGGTAGCCGCCGTTCGCGATCTGGTGCACGCCCGAGCCGCCGTCACCCGGTGCCACCGAACCGCCTGAACGCTCGGCCGCGCTTTCGGCCTGCATCTCGCTGTACGCCGACCCGCCACCACCGGGTGGGTTCGTGGTCGTCGTGGTGGTGGTCGGGGGAGTGGTGGGACCACCGCCAGCCGAGTAGACGGCCACGTAGTCCACGACCATCGAGTGCCCGGACTGGGTGGCCGCGACAGGGGTCGGCTGGTTGTTGTTCAGCGCGTTCGGGAACGCGCCGCCCATCGCGAGGTTCAGCAGGACGAAGTACCCCGCGTGCGACGTCATCTGGTTCCAGACGTTCGTTCCGACGCGAGCCTCGGTGACCTGGTGGTACGACTGGCCGTCGACGAACCAGGTGAACGTCTTCGCGGCGTCGTCCCACTCGAAGCGGTACGTGTGGAACGCGGACTGGCAGGACGCGCCGGGGCACACCCGCGAGTTGCCGATGCCGGTGAACTCGCCGCAGGCGCCGCCGGGAGCGACGTCGCAGTGCAGCACACCCCACACGGAGTTGATGCCGTTGACGTTCTCCATGATGTCGAACTCGCCGATGCCCGGCCAGTTCCAGTAGTTGCCGCGGAACGGCGAGCCGAGCGCCCAGAACGCGGGCCAGTAACCCAGCGCCGCCTGTCCGGTGACGTTCGGCATCTGGATGCGGCCCTCGATGGCGAGCTTGCCGCCCGGCGCCGGTTTGAAGTTCGAGCGCTGGGTCTCGATGCGCGACGACGTCCAGTTGCCCGCGCCGTCCTTCAACGCGGTGATGCGCAGGTTGCCGGCGCCGTCGAGTTTGATGTTCTGCGTGCTGTTCGTGTAGTTCTGGATCTCGCCAGTGCCCCAGTTGGCAGGGCCGCCGGGGTAGGCGTGACCGAGGTCGAAGATCCAGTTGGAGCTGGACGGCAGCGATCCGTTCGAACCGTTGAAGTCGTCACCCCACACCTGCGTCCATCCCGCCGCAGGGGGTGGGATCGAGGCGTTGGCGGACATGGCGGCGATCGCCAGGGGTACCGCGGCAACAAGAGCTGTGGTGGCCGCGAGAACGCGGCGGCGTTGCCTCATGCGCGAGTGACCTCCTTGTCACGGGTGCAGTCCATTTATGAGAGCGCTCTCACGGCTTGCGAACAAGCGGCCAATCGGAGTAACGACGTCGAACGGCGCAGGTAGCGCTGCGTCTCGTTTGGACTTATTTCGCATCCGCGTAGCAGGTCACGGGTACTGCGTTCATCGGAAAACGCACGGCCGTCGCACCGAACAACAAGCGCGTCGCCTCACGTCCGGCGTCCGCGATCGCCTCGATCACGGCGTCGGCGTCCGCACGAGGGCAGTGCACGAGCACCTCGTCGTGCTGGAAGAACACCAGGTGCGCGTCGGCGGGCAAACGATTGCGCAGCACGCCGAGCAACGCCGCCGTCCAGTCCGCCGCGCTGCCCTGCACCACGAAGTTGCGGGTGAACCGGCCCCAGTTCCGCGCCGCCTGCCGCGACGAGCTCGACACCTCACCGGAGTCGTCGGCACCACCGGTCAGCTCGCGCCACGCCTCCGAGGGTGAGGGTGAGGTGCGGCCGAGCCGGGTGCGCACCATCCGGCCCTGCTCACCGGCGAGCGCGGCGGCCTCCACGTACCCGACGGCCTCCGGAAACCTCTTGCGCAGCACGGCGAGCAGGGGTCCGGCCTCGCCGGAGGTGCCGCCGTACATGGCCGACAGCATCGCGATCTTCGCCCGCGGCCGCTCGCCGGAGAACGAGTCCTCGGCCAGCGCGGAGTACAGATCGTCGTCCGTGCACACCTCGATCAACCGCTGATCCCCTGACAGTGCGGCCAAGATCCGCGGTTCGAGCTGCGAGGCGTCGGCCGCCACCAGGCACCAGCCGTCGTCCGCGACAACGGCTTTCCGCATCATCCGGGGAATCTGCAGCGCCGCACCACCCCGCGACGCCCAACGCCCGGAAACCACGCCACCGACGACGTAGTCAGGCCGGAACCGTCCGTCCCGCACCCACGCATCGAGCCACGTCCAGCCGTGCGCCACCCACAGCCGTGCGCGCTCTTTGTAGTCCAGCAACGGTTCCACGGCAGGATGGTCGATCGTCTTCAGCACCCACCGCCGCGCAGACGGCACGTCGATGCCCTCACGCGCGAACGCCCGCACGATGCTCGCCGGCGCGTCCGGGTTGATCTCGCGGCCGCCGAACGCCTCCCGGATCTGATCCGCCAACGCCTGCAACACCTTCGGCCGCACACCGGGTGCGGTTCGCGGCCCGAGCACCTCCTCGAGAATCTCGTTGTGCACGTCCGCACGCCACGGCAACCCGTGATGCGTCATCTCCGCCGCCACCAACGCGGACGCCGACTCCGCCGCGATCAGCAGCCCCAACGCCGGATTCCGTTGCTGCGCGCGGAAAACCAGCGACAACGCGGTGAGCGCGTCCGTTCCGCCCGGCAACACCACCGGCTCCGGCTCGAACAACGTCAGCTCGACGTCCTTCTTGCGATGTCCGAGATCGGCCGGCGCCGGCAACCGCAGTTCGCGCGCCAGCGCCGCCGGCAGCTCGCGCGGCTCGCGATGCCGGCCTGCCGCGCCGAGCAGCAACGCCTCGGTCAGCTGCACGTCCCAGCACCGGTCGACCCGCACGCCCGCGGCCAGCAACGACGGGTAGATCTCCGTGGTGTCCGCCCACAGCCACCGCGGCTTGTGGGCGCGCTCCAGCGACGCGACGGCGGAGGCGACGGAAGAGGCCGCCATCGCGGGACCAGCGGGCGTCCCGTCGTCGTGCAGCTTCTGCCACCGGCCCGCGCCGTCCGCTTCGAGGACGAGGGCGACCAGCACGCCTCGGATTGTGCCGCCACGGTCCGACAATTTCAGTACGGACTGAAATCGGGCGACCTGCAAACGTTTACCGGACACAGAACCGGTCGTCAACTCTACGAATCCACCCGAAATTCCGGCACGAAGGTGCATCGCCTAGTGGGAGCGCTGCCACAGTGCGGAACTCAAGGAACGCTCACCTTGGGAGCTCTCATGACCAACGGCAACGCGGCCACCGGGCTGCGCGACCTCAACGCCGGCATCCCCGACGCTGACCAGCTCAAAGGCGCTGTCTCGGCGGTCTACGACGACGTTGCGTCGTGGTCGCGGACCGGCGACTTCTGGAACTGGGGCATGCACTGCCCCGACCTGCTGAACGAACTCAACGGCCTGCGCCCGAACTTCAACGCGGGCGTCAGCGACACGTTCTCCGAGCAGCTCTACTTCCAGACGCTGCGCGGTCTTCCGCACACCAAGAACGACTTCAGGACCCTCAAGGTGCTCGAGGTCGGCTGCGGCATGGGCGAGGGCCTCAACTTCCTCACCCGCCTCGTCGACCCGGCCCGCGCGGTCGGTCTCGACATCTCCAAGTCCGCCATCGACAGGGCCAGCGCGATCCTCGCCCGCGGCGACCGGCTCAGCTACGTCGAGGGCGACGCCGAGCGGCTGCCGTTCGAGGACGGCGAGTTCGACCTCGTCATCAACGTCGAGAGCTCGCACAACTACCCGGACGTCGAGCGCTTCTTCCGCGAGGTCGCGCGCGTGCTCAAGCCCGGCGGGCACTTCTCCGTCATCGACGTGTTCGACCCCAGGTCGTCCGTGCGGTTCGGCAAGCTCCAGCAGGAGATCTCCGACTTCGAGTGGATCCACGAGCGCGACGTCACGGAGAACGTGAAGAGCTCGATCCGCCAGCGCATGGCGCCGGGGAGCTTCTTCCGCAAGGAGTACGCCCGCAAGCAGATGCCGCTGCGGGCGCGGATCATCGGCGGGCTCGGCGGCGCGCACTACGCCGGTGCCGACTTCATCGGGCACAAGGACGCCCTGTCGAAGGTGCTGGAGATCGCCCGCATCCGGACGAAGTTCGTCGGCGAGTACGAGAGCTACCGCCACCACCTCGCCCGGCGCGCGTAGTTGTTGGAGGATCTCCAATCCAGACAGCAAAGGAGTAAAGGAAAAACAGGAAAAGACCACGATGGTGTGGTCTTGCTACCCCTGGCCTGACCAGCGACCGACTATGAGGCTGTGGACCGAGCACTCAGCGTCGCCGCACTGCTGGACCCCACCCATCAGGTGGTCCCCTTTCACGGCAGAGAGTCCGAACAGAACGCCTTGACGCACTGGCGCGACAGCCCGGTGCCCCAGGCGTCTCTGCTGCTGCACGCCCCAGCAGGCGCGGGCAAGACCAGGCTGCTCCAGCACTTCCGGCTGGAGCACTGGGACGACGACGTCCACGGCAGGCTGCTGCTGATCGACGACGCCGACCGCCTCACCTGGCAGGACGTCTTCGAGCAGCTGCAGGACACGCTCCGGCACGGACCGGCGCGCACGCGGGTGCTGCTGGCGGCGAGGACCACGGGCTGGTGGTGGTCCTCCACCCGCCAGCGCATCGCGGACTTCGACCACGAGGTCACCGACCTGGCGCTCGCGCCGACCGTCGCCGACCGCGCCGAGTCGTTCACGCTGGCCTGTCAGCACTTCGCCAAGCAGCTCGACGTCACCGCACCCGACGAGCCGCCGCCGAACATCGCCGGCGAGACCGTCCTCGACCTGCACATGGCCGCGCTGGCCGCGGTCCACGGCGATCCGTGCGACGTGAACCGCACCCAGCTCGTCCGTCAGCTCCTCCAGCGCGACGACGGTCCGCGGACGGGCCGGATCGCCGAGGACCACCTCGCCGTCGCCACGCCGGACAGCCCCGACCCCGACCTGCTGGCGAGAGCCGCGCACCGCTGGCCGGCGCTGCGGCCCCAGCTCGACCAGCTGATCGCGGACAACCCCGCGATCGCCCGTGACATGGCCCGCGACAGCCTCCGCATCGCCGCCGAGATCGGCTCGTACGCCACCGCGGAAACCCTGGCGCGGCAGGTCTTCCGCGACGAGCGGTTCGCCGTCGACGCCATCCCGTCGATGCTCACCGAACGACTCGTCGAGCGCGCCCAGGACACCCTCGAACGCGCCGAGATGTACGGGATGCTCAGCGCCCGCACGATGTTGTGCGGCCTGCGCCAGGAGTCCGTCGAAGCCTCCCAGCGCGAGGTCGAGTGTTATCGCGAGCTCGTCCGGCAGGACCCCGAGAACCGGCCACTGCTCGCGGACGCGCTGGGAGACCTGGGACTGCGGCTCATCAACGCCCGCAGGCGCGACGAGGTGCTCGCGGTCTCGGAGGAGGCGATCGCGCTCTGGCACGAGATCGCGCTCGACGACCCGGAGACGACCCCGCAGCTCGCGTCCGCGCTGGAGCAGATCAGCTACCGCTACCAGGCGCTCGGCCAGGAGGAGGCGGCGATGACCGCCCTCAGCCGCGCCACCCTGCTCTACCAGGAGCTCGCGAAGAACCACCCCGCGCTGTTCCGCGCCGACTTCGCGCGGGTCGCCGCCGCCATGGCCCGCCGCTATCACGTCGAGGGCGAGACGCAGCACGCGGCCGACTCGATGCAGCTCTCCATCGCGAACTGGCGGGTGCTCGCCCAGGAGGACCCGCGTTTCGAACCGGAGCTCGCCCGCAACCTCGTCATGGCGGGCACGATGTTCATCGACCTGCGCAGGGCGGAAGCCGCCGGCGAGGTGCTGAGGGAGGCCGTCGACCTCTTCCGCCGGCTCGCCATCGTCAACCCCGAGACGTTCCGCGGCGACCTCGCCGAGGCGCTGATGCGGCACAGTCAGGCGTTGCGCGGGCTGTCGGAGGGCTTGAACGCCAAGCTCACCGCGCAGGAAGCCGTGATGATCTGGCGGGAGACCGGGGACCGCAAGGGCCTGGGCCACGCCCTGCTCAACGTCGTCCAGGTCGCCCACGATCTCGGCGCGGCCGTGGAAGCCGTGGAGGTCTGGCGCGAACTGGCCGAGAAGGACCTCGTCTGGAACCAGGCCGACCTGGTGATCGCCCTCGCGCACCTCACCGAGCAGCAGCTCCGCCACGATCACGACCACGAGGCGCTGCGCACCGCCGACGAGTGCCTCGACATCTGCCGCCGCCTGCCGTCCCAGCTCGTCGACTTCTTCGGCGCGAAACTGGCTCCGGCACTGCAGTCCACGGCCCGCGCACTGTCCGAATCGGACCATCACGTCCGGGCGTTGCAGATGTCCGAGTTCACCGTCGAGGTCTGTCGTGCGCTGATGGTGAAGACACCGCTCACGGTCTACATCGCAGCCGTCCAGCAACACGCGTGCCGGCTTCGTGGTGCGGAACGGAAGGAAGAGGCGAGGAACACCGCGCACACGGCCGTTGTGTTGTGGCACATGACAGGGCTGGACCTGGACCAACAGCCCGGCTACGCCGACACGCTCACGGTCTACGGCCGGTTGTGCGCGGAAACCAGGCACGAGCTGGACAACGCACTCCGGCTCACCCGCCGCGCGGTGGAGATCCTGCGCGAGGTGGGTGAGCCGGAGAAGCTGGAGCTCGCCTTGGAGACGGTCGAGGCGCTCAGCTCGTGGTGAGCAGCGACCGCATGAAGAACGCGACGTTGGCCGGACGCTCCGCCAGGCGGCGCATGAAGTAGCCGTACCACTCGTCGCCGTACGGGACGTACACGCGCATGCGGTTGCCCTCGGCGGCGATGCGGCGCTGCTCCTCCGGCCGGATGCCGTAGAGCATCTGGAACTCGTAGGTGTCCTTCGAGCGCGCGGACGCCAGGTCGGCGGCGATCGCGATCAGGCGCGGGTCGTGCGAGGCCACCATCGGGTAGCCCTCGCCCTCCATGAGCACCTTCAGGCAACGCACGTACGACAGGTCGACGTCGTGCTTGTCCTGGTACGAAACGGAAGCAGGCTCCTGGTACGCGCCCTTGCACAGCCGCACTCGGGAACCGGAGTACGCGAGGTCGCGGCAGTCCTGTTCGGTGCGCTTGAGGTAGGCCTGAAGCACCGCGCCGACCCACGGGAAGTCCACCCGCAGCTCACGCAGGATGCTGAGCGTGGAGTCCGTGGTGGTGTGGTCTTCCATGTCCAGCGTCACGGTCGTGCCGACGACCGCGGCCGCCGCGCAGATCCGCCGTGCGTTCTCCAGCGCGATCTTCTCGCCGTCCACCGGCAACGACTGGCCAACCGCGGACAGCTTGACCGACACCTCGGCGCCGTTCGTGAGCCCGTACGACTCCAGCTGCGCCAGCAACGTCAGGTAGGCCTCGACGGTGTCGTTGGCCTGCGACTCCTCGACGGTGTCCTCACCGAGGTGGTCCAGCGTGACCAGACGACCGTCACCGAGCACCTCCGCGGTCGCGCGGATCGCGGAGGAGACGTCGGCACCGGCGACGAACCGCTCGACGACGGGCCGGGTCAGCGGCGTCGACTCGACGAGCTTGCGGGCACCCGCGCTGCGGGACGCCAGAAGAAGGCTGGAGCGCAACATGGTTCACGTCCTCAGGGTGTGGTTGTGAGTGGTTTCCGCCGCGGGTAGCAGCGGAAACCACTCACGGGTGGGCCGGATCTAGCCCTGGTGCGGGTGGAGGTGGGTGGTGGGCGCCGCGAAGGTCTCCTTGATGGAGCGCGGGCTGACCCAGCGGAGCAGGTTGTGGACCGACCCCGCCTTGTCGTTCGTGCCGGACGCGCGCCCGCCGCCGAACGGCTGCTGGCCCACGACGGCACCGGTGGGCTTGTCGTTGACGTAGAAGTTGCCGGCGGCGAACCGCAGCTCTTCCTGTGCGTGCGCCACGGCCGTGCGGTCCCGAGCGATGATCGAACCGGTCAGGCCGTACGGTGCCGCGCTCTCCATCTGCTTGAGCACGGTCAGGTAGTCGGCGTCCTCGAACACGTGGACCGCGAGCACCGGGCCGAAGAACTCGGTGGTGAACACGGAGTTCGCCGGGTCGGAGCCGAGGAGCACGGTCGGCCGCACGAAGAAGCCGTCCGAGTCGTCCGCGGTACCGCCGGCGGCGATCTCCAGCGAGGAGTCCGTCCGCGCGGCCTCCAGCACGCCCGACAGCTTGTCGAACGAACGGCGGTCGATCACCGCGCCACCGAAGTTGGAGAAGTCGGTGACGTCGCCGTAGGTCAGCGCCTCGACCTCGGCCAGGAACTGGTCCTTGATCTTGTTCCACACCGAGCGCGGCACGTAGGCGCGCGACGCGGCGGAGCACTTCTGGCCCTGGTACTCGAAAGCACCGCGGATCATGGCGACGCGCAGCACGTCGGGGTCGGCCGACGGGTGCGCCAGGATGAAGTCCTTGCCACCGGTCTCGCCGACGATCCGCGGGTACGAGCGGTAGTTGGCGATGTTCGCGCCCACCTGCCCCCACAGCTTCTGGAACGTCGGGGTGGAGCCGGTGAAGTGGATGCCCGCGAGGTCGGGCGAGTTCAGCGCCACCTCGGACACGGCCAGGCCGTCACCGGGCAGCAGGTTGATCACGCCGGGCGGCAGGCCCGCCTCTTCCAGCAGCCGCATGGTGAGGTGCGCGCCGAACGACTGGGTCGGCGACGGCTTCCACAGCACCACGTTGCCCATCAGCGCGGGCGCGGTCGGCAGGTTGCCGGCGATGGCCGTGAAGTTGAACGGCGTGATCGCGTAGACGAAGCCCTCGAGCGGGCGGTGGTCGGTGCGGTTCCACACGCCGGGGGAGGAGATCGGCTGCTCGGCCAGCAGGTTGCGGGCGAACTGCACGTTGAAGCGCCAGAAGTCGATCAGCTCGCACGCGGCGTCGATCTCGGCCTGGATCGCGGTCTTCGACTGACCGAGCATCGTGGCGGCGTTGAGCGTCGAACGCCACGGGCCGGCCAGCAGGTCGGCGGCACGCAGCAGGATGGCCGCGCGGTCGTCGAACGACATCGCGCGCCACGCCGGGGCGGCCTCGCGGGCCGCGGCCAGTGCGTCGACCGTGTCCTGCTGGGTCGCGCCGGCCAGGGTGCCGAGCACGGAGCGGTGGTTGTGCGGCTGGACGACGTCGATCCGCGCGCCGCCACCCATGCGCTGTTCGCCACCGATGGTCAGGGTGAGTTCGAGCGGCTCCTTCTGCAGCTCGGCCAGCTTCGCCTGCAGCTCGGCGCGCTCCGGGGTGCCGGGGGCGTACTGCAGGACCGGCTCGTTGACCGGGGCGGGAACCTGGGTGACCGCGTCCACTCGCAACTCCTCTTTGACTCAGCTTCGGTGGCTAAAAGGTAAGTCCGCGCGACCTCGCCCCGGTTGTCCGAACCGCCAAGATTCATCAGGTCAGATGTACGATCGGACAGTTATGAGCCTCCGGCACATCCTGATCGCGCTCGGCGATCCCCTCGTCGAACTGCAGGTCGCCCCCAACGGCCTCGAGGTCGACGTGCGCGATGTCGTGATCATGGATCCGGACGACCCGCCGGACGTCGCGGCCGGCGACCTCGCGCTGCTCATCGGGGCACGAGGCCGGGCCGCACTGCCGCTGATCAGGGCAGCCGGCCGGGCGAAAGCCGCCGCGGTGGCGGTCAAGGAGTCGTCCCAGGCGCTCGAACAGGCGGCGGTGGACGCGGGCGTGGCGTTGCTCGAAGTCCGGCCAGAGGTCCGCTGGGGACACCTGGAGTCGCTGGCCAAGGGCGTGCTGACGACCACGACCGACGACGGCGAGGTCCTCGGCGACCTGTTCGCGCTCGCGCAAACGATTGCCACCCTGACCGGCGGGATCGTCAGCATCGAGGACACCGCGAGCCGCGTGCTCGCCTACTCCCGTTCGTCCGACGAGGTCGACGAACTGCGCCGCCTCTCCATCCTCGGCCGTCAAGGCCCCGAGCCGTACCTGAAGATGCTGCGCGAGTGGGGCGTCTACAACCTGCTCCGCTCGTCGGAGGAAGTCGTCCGGATCGACGAACGCCCCGAGCTCGGCATCCGCCGCCGCATCGCCGTCGGCATCCACGCGGGCGCGCAGCCGCTCGGCACGATCTGGGTGCAGCAGGGCGACCAGCCGTTGACCGAGCAGGCCGAACGAGCGCTGCTCGGCGCCGCCCGCGTCACCGCCCCGCACCTGATCCAGCAGCGCAACCAGCCCACGTCGAGGTTCCGCGAGAACCTCCTCGCCGCGCTGCTGACCGGCCGCATGGACGCGGTGACGGTGGCCGGCCAGATCGGTGCCGACCCGCGCAAACCCGCCGCCGTCGTGGTGTTCGCCCTGCGGGGCGGCGAAGGCGACCGCAGCGAACACGAACTCCGCCGCGCCGAGATGACCGGGCTGATCTCCGTGCACGCCGCGGCCTATCGGCGCAGCGCGCTGGTCAGCGAGTCCGGCGGCCGCACCTACGTGCTGTTGCCGGACCTGGCTCCGAACGCCCAACTCCTGAGCCTGACTCGGGAAATCGTCACCACGGCCCGCCGCCACCTGCACACGTCGGTGCAGGCCGCGGTCGGCTCCACGGTGTCCACTTTGGACGAGGTGAGGATCTCCCGGCAGGAAGCCGAACGCGTGCTGGACGCGATGGCCCGCGACCTCGACGCCGAGGTGGCCACGCTCGCCGACGTCAGGTCGCAGGTCCTGGTCAGCGAGATTCTCGCGCTGCTCCAGGACAACCCCCGGATCCGCGATCCGCGGATCGACGCCCTCGACGCCGAGTCGGCCAAGTCGCTGCTGGCCTACCTGGACGCGCTGGGGGACGTGCGCGCCGCCGCGGAACGGCTGCACGTCCACCCGAACACGTTGCGGTACCGGCTGAAGCGGATCGATCTGGATCTGGACGACCCGCTCGTCCGGCTGATCGCCCAGCTTCAGCTCAGGATGCGGTAGAGCAGCGCCCGTTCCGCGATCGTCCACGTCGTCGTGGTGAGCAGGTACAGCCCGGCGGCCAGCGGCAGGTACGCGGCCACCAGGATCGTGCCGAACGGCAGCACCTTGATGAGCCCGTTCATGAACCCCGGAGTGGGCGTCGGTGACGGGTTCGCGGCCATTCGCGACTGCTGCCAGCGCACGGTGAAGTACGCGACGGCCGCGAGCAGGCCGAACAGCGCGAAGAACACCCATTCGAAACTGCTCATGAAATGAGCACTTAGCGGAACCCCGAAAATCGTCCCCGCCAGCAGCGGATTGGGGGTCGTGACGACCTGGTACATGACCATGAAGAACGGCATCGTGGCGAGCATCGGCAACATGCCGGCGAACATCGAGACGCCGTTCTTCTTGTAGACCTTCTGCGACTCCTCGGAGAGCCGCATCAGGTCCTTGCCGTACTTCTTCTGCAGTTTCTGGATCTCCGGAGCGAGCTTGGCCTTGGCCTTCTCGCCGCGCACGGCGGCGCGGGCCAGCGGGTGCAGCATCAGCCGCACCGCCATGGTGAACACGATGATGGCGAGCGCGGGCATGCCGAAGCTCGCCAGGGCGGCGCCCAGGTCAGCGAACAAGGGTTGGTTCTCCGTATCGAGTTGGGGAGTCGGGGGACGTCAGAACGTCCCGCATCCCGGTGCTCGAGGACGGGGTTTGCCTGCGGCGTCAGGGTTTCGCAGCCGCAACTGGGCTGAACGTTGAGCGCGTTCCCTGATCGCGAGCGACCGCGCCGGTGCCACCGACAGCGGCACCAGCGAGACGACGACCATCAACGCGAGGGCGAGCGCGGTCACGGCCGCGACGACCTCGGTCGGGGAGGAGAACAACGTGAAGGCGTAAAGGGCAGGCAGGAAGACCGCGAGCACCAGCATCGCTCGCTGCTTGGTCTCCGGCCGCCACATGCCTCGCAGGTTACCTGTTCCCGGGCACCACGGTCTCGAGAACGTGACCAGCCTCGTCGTAGAGCGTGCCCAGCGTCGGACAGCCACCACGCCGTGGCCCAGCCCGGCCGAGTGTCGCGATCACCCGCCTGCCTTCGGCGACGTCCCTCCGGTAGCTCACGAACCTCGTGTTGTCGGCTCGGGAGAATCCGCCGTTGCCGAGCATCCACCTTCAGCGCCACGGCGTCCGCGTGATCGCCGTGCGCTTCCGCCACGTCTCCAGGAACCGTCTACGTCCGCAGGGGGTGCCGGTTCTTCGAAGAGCCGAGTCACGACTCGACCAGGCCTGGCCGTTCGGGGTGGTCGTAGCGGACGAAGAGGTCCGCCGCCGGTTCGTAGTCGTCGAAAGCGGGCAGCGTCCACTGCTCGGCGGTCTTGCGCTGGAGAGCGCCGGGGGAGAGCCACAGGTGCACGGTGAGCTCGGCCGGCAGCCAGCGGTCCAGCAGGAGGGTGCCGTCGACGATCACCACGCCGTTCTCCGGCACGTCCACGTACTCGGCGCGGCTCGCCCGGTCGGTGGCCGCGTTCCACAACGACGGCAGCACCTTGCCGTCCAGCGCGGGATCGAGCACCTCGCGCTGGAGGCCGCCCAGGTCGAACCAGTCGTGGCGGTACGAGTACGGGTCGGTGCGGCCGTGTTCCAGCCGCACCGACGCCGGTCGCAGGAAGTCCTCGGTGGACACCCGCTGCACCGCGCGACCCAAGGCGCGCAACGGTTCCACCACGGCGTCCGCGAGCCTGCCGGGCTCGGCCGCGGGGGCGCCGTCGATCAGCACGCGCACCCGGCCGTCCATCGCGCTGACGCGGGAGACGATCTCTGCGACGAGCGTGTCGAACGTGAGCGGTCGAACTTTCACTGCCGCCCCGTCGCAGCCACACCGGTCACTGCCATGCCGGTCACTGTCACGCCGGTCACTGCCACACCGTCGACGGCTGCCAGTCGGCCCAGGCGGTGTCCCACCAGATCTCGCCGGACGCCAGCATCTTCTCGATCTTGAGGCCCTCGGCCCTGATCGCCTCGGCCTCCTCCGCCGTGTACTTGCCCGACGCGACCTGTTCCTCGAACTCGTCGAGGTCGCGCTGTTGCCAGGTGCCGTCCGGCGCGACGGTGTAGTCCAGTGCGTGGTCGAGGGTCTCGAAGCCGTCCTCGACGCGGCGGTAGGGCGCCTGCAGGTTGAGGTAGTAGTTGCCGAACACCCGGTCGTCGCCCTTCCAGAACAGGTCGACGGAGTAGGCGTCCTGCGGGCGGTGCAGCATGAGCTTGCCGTGGCCCCGCCAGAAGCCGCGTTCCGGCTTGTCCCACGGGTGCGGGTGGTGGTGGTCGGGGTAGGTGAGCCGGGTGCCAGGTTCCACGAACACCGCGAGCAGTCCCGGCTCGTCGACGATCACCCTGGTCGGCATCTCCGACCAGACCTTGCCGTGCAGCACCTCACGCCGCACCACGACCTCACCCGGCGTGAACAACCTCATGCGCTGAATTTACGTGATCACGGTGGGCTGCGTCCTCGGCCAGCATCTTCCGCTTCAGCGCGGGCACGGCGTTCGTCACGCGCAGGAACGTCCTCAGGAACGCCAGCACGACCCGGCCGATCACGGGCTTGTGGATCGCGCCGTTGCCGTCCATCTGCTCGCGTGACGCCAGCACCGCCTCGAAGCCGTACTTGACCATCTCCTGCTCGTACTCGGAGATCGCCTGCACCGTGTCCTTGCCGTGGTGGGCTTCGGTCAGCTTGCGGCACAACAACTCCGCGTCGCGCAACGCGGTGTTGGCGCCGATGCCGCGGCCGGGCGTCATCAGGTGCACGGAGTCGCCGATCAACGTGACGTTGCTCGACTTCCACGGCTCCAGCGGCTCGGACGTGCGGACCTTGATCTGGAAGACCGTCCCGGGGTCGCCGCGCCGGAAGAGCTCCCGCAGGTTCGGGTGGACCTTCGGCGTCAGGTCCAGCACGACCTGCTTGAGCTGCTCCTGGCTCATGCCCTTCATGTCCGGGAACTTGTCGTGCGAGGCGGCATAGCCCCACATGATGTAGTCGTCCTCGACGCCTTCGCTCTCGAAGCGCATCACGTGGATGATCACGAACGCGCCCTTCGGCCCGTAGAGCAGCGTGACGGCGCCGTCGGCCAGTGGTGGCAGCAACCGCACGTTCTCCGGCGTCAACGGCAGCTTGGCGGCGATCGTGGTGATGCCGGTGTCCGCGATCTTCGCGTGCGGCAGGTACTGCTTGCGCACCTTGGACTGCGCGCCGTCCGCGCCGACCAGCACGTCACCGGTCTCGGACGTGCCGTCGTCGAAGAACGCGGTGACCGTGCCGTCGTCGTTGCGGCTGAAGTGCGTGAAGGTCTTGTTGAACTGGACGACGTCCTCCAGGCCGTTCAGCAACGCCGTGCGCATCGCGATGCGGCTCACGGACCTCTCGGCCCTGGTCTCGTCCGTGGCCGGCGGCAGGTCGCCGACCAGCAGTTCCCTGTACTTCTCGGTCCGCATGTTGATCCGCACCGGCGGCTTGGCGGTGGTGCGGACGAACTCGGCGAACACGTCCGGCGGTAAGCAGCTGTGCAGCGCCTTGCTGCCGTCCGGGCTGATCCCGACCCGGTAGCCGATCAACATGCTGCGCGGCGTGCGGTCGCGTTCGAACAACGCCACGTTCACGCCGGCCTTCTTCAGTCCGTGCGCCAGGCACAGGCCACCGGTCCCCGCTCCGATGATGAGCACCCGCAGATCAGTTCCGGACATGACATCCTCCCCCTACCAAGTATCTTAGTGGGGAAGATATTCAGTTAGTGAGACTCTTGTCAATCGTCCTGACTGAGTCTCCTCAGGCGGGCGGTGGCGATGGCGAGCCGCACGTCGTCCGGCGGAAGCAGCCTGACCAGCTGTTCCAGGGCCTCGACGTCGTGTTCGCCGGAGTCGGTCTGGGTGAACGTCCACAGCGCGTTGGCGTCTCCGCGTGACAGGACGGCCTTGCGCACGCCCGTCGCGAGGTCGTCCCGCTCGTCGCGCACGACGGGTGCCTCGGAGCGGCGCAGGAGCGAGCCGCGGTACCGGGAGGCGGCCAGCGGCACGTCGCCGTCGCGCAGCGCGGTCCGCACCGCCAGGAAGTCCGCCTCGACGTCGGCCGTCAGCCGGTACGGCCGGGTCGCCAGCACGTCGGGGCCGAGCTGGGCGCGCAGCCGGTGCAGCTCGGCACGCACGGTCGTCGGGTTGCCGCGCTCGCCGTAGAGCCGCAGGGCGAGCTGATCCGCGGACAGCCTGCCGTCCAGCGTCAGCGCGCTGAGGATCTCCGCGTGCCGCAACGAGATCGGCACCTCGCGTCCGTCCAGCACGACCTTGGGCTCCGGCAGCAGGAACGACAGCGACAACACGCTTCGCCGCACGTGGCGTTGCCGGGGCACGCGCAGCAGATAGCCCTGGGCTAGCGGTTCCAGCACCGCCTCGCGGCCGTCCGGCAGCACCACCCGGCCGCTGGACACGTCGACGCGCGACGGCAGCAGCCCGTACGGCTCGACCGCGACGACGCGTCCGGTCGGGCTGAGCAGCGCGCCGGGCTCGCCGCGCAAAGCCATCAGGTGCCGCATGTTGCGCGCCCGCAGCTCCTCGTCCTGCGCGTGCATCCTGGCGAGCATCTCCGACTCGGCGAGCCGGGCCGACGCCGACACCAATGCCACCATCGAGGGATGGACGGTCTCGATCGGGCCACTGAGGTCGACGACGCCGATCGTGGTGCCGGTGTCCGGGTCGCGGATCGGGCTCGCCGCGCACGTCCAGTGGTGGTAGGTCCGCACCAGGTGCTCGGCGGAGTGGACCGTGACGGCGGAGTTCACCGCCAGTGCGGTGCCCATCCCGTTCGTCCCGGCCGCATCCTCTGACCAGCGCGTTCCCTCGGCGAGACCGACGTCCTCGGCGCTGCCGCGGGTGTCGTGGGAGCCCTCGCACCACAGGATGTGACCCTGCGCGTCCGCGACGATCATGATGTGCTTGGCCTCTTCCGCGAAGCCCAGCAGGGTCTCGCGCAACGTCGGCAGGCTCGGGTGCAGCGGATGCCGTTCGCGCAGGTCGGAGAGTTCGTCGGCGGCGAAGACCGTGGGCGCGGTGTGCAGGTCCGGATCGACGTTGGCGGCGAGTGACCGTTGCCACGACGCGGAAATCACCGAGCGTGGCAAATCCACCGTGCGAGTACCACTCAACACGGCGTCTCTCACGCGACTCAGCAACAGTGCGTGTTGCCCCGGTTCGTGGGTCACTGATCCGTCCACGGCTTGCAACGAGCATGCAACGTTCTGCTGGCTACTTTCTCATTTCGCCCGCTCCAGCCCTTCAGCAGGCCGTCCAAACCGTGGAGTCCAGAATGACGCAGTACGCGGCACCGGGTCAGCCCGGCAGCGTGGTCGCGTACCGGCAGAGGTACGACCACTTCATCGGCGGCGACTACGTGTCGCCCGTGTCCGGTGAGTACGTCGAGAACGTCACGCCGGTGACCGGTGAGGTGTTCACGGAGGTCGCGCGCGGCACTGATGCCGACCGGGCGCGCGCACTGCACGCCGCCAGCGGCGCCGCACAGGCGTGGGGTCGCACCACGGCACGAGAGCGCGCCACGGTCCTGTGCGAGATCGCGGACCGGGTGGAGGAACACGCGACCGAGCTCGCGGTCGCCGAGACGTGGGACAACGGCAAGCCCGTCCGTGAGGCCCTGGTCGCCGACGTGCCGCTGCTGATCGAGCAGTTCCGGCAGTTCGCCGCCGTCATCCGCACCGAGGTGGGTGAGGTCGAGCAGCTCGGCCGCGACACCTGCGACTACCGCTCGTTCCAGCCGCTCGGCGTGGTGCACCAGCGCCTGTCGTGGACGTTCCCGCTGATGAACGCCGGTCGCCTGCTGGCACCGGCCCTGGCCGCGGGCAACGCCGTGGTGCTGGAACCCGCCCTGCAGACGCCGGCGTCGATCCACGTGCTGCTCGGCGTGATCGCGGACCTGCTGCCGCCCGGCGTGGTGAACGTGGTCACCGGCTCCGACGACCACCCGGTCGTCTCCGGCCGCTGCCCCAACATCTTCTTCTCCGACGTCACCGCGCAACGCGACAGCTTCCTGGACAAGGCGCTGGAAGGCTTCGCGATGTTCGCGGCCAACCAGGGCGAGATCACCACGGCCCCGTCGCGCGCGCTGATCCAGACCGCTGTCTACGAGGAACTGCTGCACCTGGCGACGGAGCGAACGCGGCAGCTCCGCACGGGCGACCCGCTCGACACCGACACGATGGTCGGCGCTGTGGTCAGTCTTGCGCAACGCGATCGAGTTCTTGCGTACGTGGAGCGCGGCAAGGCCGAGGGCGCGCGCCTGGTGACCGGCGGCGAGGCCTCCGGCCACTACGTCCAGCCCACGATCTTCGAAGGTGATCACCGCTCCGCCGTGTTCGCCGACGACGTGCTGGGTCCGATCGTCTCGGTGACCAGGTTCGACGACCGCGACGACGCGGTGAAGATCGCGAACGAGGCCACCGCCCAGCTCGGCGCCGGTATCTGGAGCCGCGACGTCGCGCGGGCGCACAACGTCGGCCACGACCTGCACGCCGAGCGGGTGTGGGTCAACAACTACTACGCGTACCCGGCGAACACCGCCGTGCTCGCCGAGTACCGCCGCGTGAAGCACCTGCTGGTCAGCTACTCCGACCGCGGGCAGGGCTACTTCTAGGGGTTAGCTGGTGGTGGTCATTTCTTCCAGGGCACCTGGGTCGAGGCGTAGTAGTTGATGCCCTGGACCTTCCAGCGGGGTCCCTGCGCGCCCAGCCGTGGGGCGAACGTGTCCCAGTTGTGGACGCTCGCCGGCGCCCAGCCGAGTTCCGCGGCGACCGCGAGGCGCGGGAACGCCATGTACTCGATGTCGGCGGACGTCTTCAGCGTCTCCGTCCACAGTGGAGCCTCAACGCCCCGGACGCTCGCCTCGCCGACCCCGCTGAGGTAGGCGCCGGGGTTCCAGCCGTAGGCGTCCTTGACCTCGACCAGACCGGCCCAGTCCAGGCCGAGCTTGGTGTTCTTGTTGTACTTCATGTCGAGGTAGATCCGGTTCGCCGGCGACATCAGCACCTTGTTGCCGCGCTGGGCGGCCGCGGCCACGTTGGCGTCGGTCCTCGTGGTGCCCCAGAACTGCGGGATCACCGCGGTGTCCTTGGTGGTCTTGATGAACTCGTGCCAGCCCACCGTTGTCTTGCCGTATTTCTTGACGATCGGCAGCACGCGGTTCATGAACTTGACGTAGTCCGCGTCCGGCGTGCTCAGGGCCTCGTCGCCGCCGATGTGGAAGTACGGGCCGGGAGTGATCGCCGAGACCTCCTTGACCACGTCCTCGATGAACTTGTACGTGATCTCCTTGCTGATGCAGAGGGACGAGAAGCCGACGTCGGTGCCGGTGTACAACGGGCGCTTCTTGCCGTCGCAGTTCAGCTCGGCGTAGCTCGCCTGGGCCGCGTTGGTGTGCCCAGGCATGTCGAACTCGGGGATGACCGTGATCCCCCGGCTGGCCGCGTGCGCGACCAGGTCCTTGTACTGGTCCTGGGTGTAGAACAGGTTGCCCTTGCGGCCGCCCACCTCGGTGCTGCCACCGATCTTGGTGAGCTCGGGCCAGCTCTTGATCTCCAGCCGCCAGCCCTGGTCGTCGCTCAGGTGCAGGTGGAAGTAGTTGATCTTGAACGCGGCGATCTGGTCGATGTAGCGCTTGACCTGGTCCGGCGTGAAGAAGTGCCGGCTGACGTCCAGCATCGCGCCGCGGTGCTGGTACCTCGGGTGGTCCAGGATGCTGGCGCCGGGGACTGTCCAGGGGCCGGTTTGTTTGGTCTTCGCCTCGGCCTTGGCCGGGAGGAGCTGGCGGAGAGTGGCGACGCCGTTGAAGTGGCCCTGGGTGGTGTTGGCGCGGATGACCACTTGCTGCGGGGTGACGTCCAGTTGGTAGCCCTCAGGACCCACCTTCGGGTCGGCGCCCGCTGCGAGGACGATGCCGTTGCCGGCGACCTCGGTGGTGATGGGGAGGGCGAAGCCGGTTGAGGGGCGGAGGATGGTGGCCAGGAGTTCTGCTGGTTGTTTGGCCGTGTCCGCGGCTTGCTGGATCTTGGCGGATGCGGTGAGGGTGAAGGTTATGTCGGTGCGGGGCTGGATCTGGACTGGTTGGGGGACCAGTTCCTGCAGTGAGGTCGCAGCTTCTGCTGTTCCGGTCACCAGTACTCCTGATCCGGCCAGTACCAGCGCCGTGAGTGCTGCACGCACTCTTTGAGATGTCACGCCATCCTCCAGGGCAAGGGGGGACCTTGTGGTGGCGGCGGTGAGGGTCCACGGTTTCAGGCGGCGGGATTGGCTGTCAAGGTTTAGACCAATTGGGGTGCGGTTTGGGTGGACGCGGCTTTGGGGGTGGTCCGGTTGGCACCGTCCGCTCCGGTTTAGGGATTTCGGGGCTCCGCCCCGGACCCCGCCAATCTGATCAAGGACCTTGTCCACGCCGTGCGCGGGTTGATGGCACGCCTGACGCTTTGGGCGGAGTTGCGTTGCGTGGGTGGTGCGGTTCGGGTGGGTGGTCCCGTCACGAGCCGGGCCAGAGCGCGCCACATCTGAGGAGGGGTGTCAACTCGACGAAAAGCGTGT